>NZ_WNII01000010.1:0-8702 GCF_009725775.1 Commensalibacter sp. ESL0382 | reverse complement strand
GCTCGCCATGTCCGCGGCGTTTAGCGCCTCCATTCTCTCATCCGTCGTGTTGGCCGCCGCAAAGCCCGTCTTCGCAAGATTCGCCAGCAAGCCACTAGCACTCAGGCCTATCCCCGTAAAGCTGTCCTTATGTTTCTGGTCGCCCTTGAAAACATCCTGGACCGCATTGAAATTCACTGAATCTCCGGACATATTGATATCCCTTCCCGCAATAACATTGGAACCGTTGATATTGATATCCTTCCCTGCATTCAGGTTGACATTACCCTCGGTTGAGATAATGTCACTGGCCGTATGCAGGGAATTGGATGTCGACTTTTTATCAGTGACGTTCTTTTGGCCAATTTGCACGCTCAATTGCGCCTCGTTCGTGAAGAAACCGAACTTCTTCGTCTGGTGATAATCATATGTATCGTTGGAATAGTTTAGCGCGTTCTCGGTTATATTGCCGCCAGCGTTGATATTAACATCATTTTTGGACGCGACAGCCCCTGCCAGGCTAACATCGTTTTTCGCAGAGATGCCGATTTGTCCACCCGCAATGACAGCCGATCCAATATCATTGGTATAGGCTCTTTTTTCCTCGAACGAACTTGAATTGAAGGCACCTGATTTATGTCCCCTAACATCGGTGAGGCCCTTGTCCGTGACGGCGTTCAGGCCGATATTGCCCGCGGATGACAGGGCTGCATCACCCCCGACATTCAGGGTGCTGCCCGCAAGGTTCAGGTCACCCCTTGTGGATTGCAGGATGGCGTTTCTACCGGCACTGACCATGGTTCCATAGTTCTTGGTCTGGTTACCGTTAAAGGCCAGCATTTCATGCTTCCCGTAACTGGCGCTGGAGGCGGCGGCATTCAGCTGTGCCGCACCGATATCGATCGAACCGGCCTGCATCGCCATATCGGATCCGGACTGGATACTTCCACCTCGGGTGATGATACTGTCACTCGCCTTGATCCCCATGGTTCCAGAGGCAAGGATCTTTCCCTGTGAACCAAGATAGGAAGACGTTCCCCCCTCAACAAGATAGTTGTTGATCGTGTCGCGGTTGATGATCGAGCCGTTCTGGGCATTAAGGGACATGTCCCCGCCCCTTATGGTTCCGCCATCATTGATGATGTTGCCATGTGTGCTGGTGAGCGCGATCGAGTGTGTCCCCTCCATCAGACCGGAATTGAGAATGGAGCCGGCCTGGACGCCGACATCCTTGCCCACGATGGCAGCACCGGATATCACCGCGGTTTTTGGTGAAAGATACAGCTGGGGAACCAGTACCTGTCTGCCATCAACCAGCGCGGGAACATACCAGACAATATCCTTCGCAAGTGAGGCCTGTTGCTCCTTTGTCAAGGCGGTGCCGAATTTGAACCCGTGCTGGTCGGCTTCATCGGTCGCATTGTCGAGGAGTTCCTTCATCATATCAGCGGCATTGTTATAGGTTCCACCGACAAAGCTGTGCCCTGTGGCCTGAAGATATTGCTGCTGGATATAGTTGCTGTCAAACCCTGCATCCCCCAGGAACATATATGAGCCGGCAATATTCAGGTGATCAAGCAAATATTGTGACCCATAGAATTTCTGCAAGGAGGTATATTGTGGACGGGTTTCAATAAGATAGCTTGATCCCTCCGGCACGCCACTTGTATTGACCTTACCCTGCTGGGTGGCGGCTTCACTGATTTTGCCCGCATCGTTGATATTAACCGCCCGCCCTACCTTGGATGGGGCTGTACCGGGTTTGGCAAGGCTTTCATTATTGCTGATATTGTCAATATTACTGTTTCCATTAACATTGATATTACCAATTGTTTTATTACTATTAATATTGCCGTTACTGTTACCATTAATATTAATATTACCATTCGTTTTATTATTATTGATATTGCCGTTATTGATACTGTGAATGTTTCCTCCGGTTATTTCACCAATACTGGCGGTGTCATTGCCCTTAATATCCGGATTAGGCCTGAACAAAGCGTGTCCACCGGCAATGGATGAGAGTATATCGTCAACACTTGCAGAAACTCCCTGATAATTAAAACCTGGAAGATGGACATGCAAACCCGGATCAATTCCCTCGGGATTGCCTACCCCACCATATCCTGAAAGCGTGGTGTTTTGACCGTTTACCCCTTTTCCACTTGATGAATTATTGACCAGATTACCTTCTCCAGGCCCATTCAATCCGTTTCTGCCTGTTTCACTCTGGACAGATGTCAATTGTTTTCCCGAGGGAAGGCTTGGATTGACCGTGACATAGTCATCAGGAGATGCATGTATCTTGATTGTCCGGTTATTAACCTGATTGGCCACTATCCCTATCAGGGTTCCACCTGCCATAATCGTGCCGCTCAATCCGGGATTATATGAACTATCCCCCCATACATATGCAATATTTTTATTGTTACCATCTAATGGAGGTGGATGTGAATAAGGAGGATTGGCTGCATTGGCTGGATCTTTTGGATATAGGGATCGGCAAAGTTTACCATTGTGACATACCAGTTTAAAAGTTATATCATCTTTATACCCGATATTGTCCAGGGATGACGCATTCAGGGTCATATCATGACCCGCTTCCAAATGGCTTACATCATTGACAATCTTTCCGGAAGTTTCAATGATCAAGTCATGACCGGCCGTAACAATGGCTGAACTGCCTTTCAAGGTTGTTCTTGTTCCAGTTTCCGTCACCTCAATCCTGGCTTTTGGATTACCCCTACCTTGGGATAGAAACATGTAAAAATAACCACTTGCTGGGGTTCCATCCGCTTTATACATATCTTTGGGAGCGTAAACCTTGATCATTTTTACATTACCCTTCCAAAAATATTTGTATAAATTGCTATCCCCACCCCAGCCACTTGTATTTAAGTCTTCCTCAAGGGCTATCTGTTTGTTGGATTTTCCGTATCCTTCCTGTCCTTCATCGTTAATCGCCTTATCATAGATAGTAGTGCTGTCAATTGTTTCCGTAACAAGTTTCCCAGTATAGCTGTTGGTAAAAGAGGCGGCCTTGATTGCAATATCCCCATTGGCGCTCTGTGTACGAATTAACCCTCCCTTGTTGATTATATCCCCATCAACATCCATGGCGATAGATCCCAAATCCGACTGGATAACCCCATAATTATTCAGCGTGTTTTGCCCATTATTGCCTTTAATGTTGATTGTCAGGTTGTTTCCGCTACTTAATAATCCAGATTGATTGTTTTGAAGCGAGGTCCCATCCAAGACCAATCCATTCATGGCCAATATGACACCATTATTTATGATGTTTCTTGCCGTGACATGAATATCGCCATTAGAGGTTATCCCACCGTCCTGTCCGGCTTCATAATCTCCATGAATATTGAGATTAACCAGACCACCTTCATTTGCTCCCCTTAACGCCCCGAAGATAATACTGTTATTTTTTAGATCCCCTTCAATTGTTGCATTCAGTGCGGCAGCAGAAAGAATCTGGCCGGTGGATGAAAGTCCATTGCTTAGGACGTGCATATCTATATTACCTGAAGATTGTATAATACCGTTCTCATTCAGGTTTAAAAAGGATAGTGCCTGATTTTGCCGGTTAGCAGCAAGAACCATATTCCCCCTGACATTTTCATCAATAGCTTGCTGCGTTATTATCATTCCACCCTGATTGTTTATATTATTGGCATAAAGGCTCATTCCTGTTGCAGCTTGCAAAGTTCCTTTGTAATTGTTTAATTCATTTAATCCGTTTCCATTTTGATTTTGCGCAATCGTCGTGCCACCATTTGTACTGATAATTACTCCCTCAGAATTATCCAAAGATGGTGTAAAAATCTGGATATTTTGTTTTGCTTGCAACCATCCTTTATTATTTAGAGCTTGCAAAGCAATCAGATCTGCCGTGCCATTTGAGGTGAGAACCTGCCCATATCTGTCCAATGTTACACGAGGCGCAACAAGCGATAATGTTCCTGTGTCTGATCCGATTTGACCATGGGCTTGATTGTGAATAGCCGTATTGGAGTTAAGAACTAAACCTTTAGAGCCATATAAATAACCGTTTTCAAGATTATTGATATCTGCCGAGCTATTAGCAACAAGTTGACCTCCTGCAAGAATAAGCCCCTGATTATCCAAAGCGGAAGCAGAAAGCGTTATATTTCCTTGTTTATAGGCAGTAATCTCTCCATTATTTTGATTTGATAACAAAGAATCAGCTTGTAAATTTATATCCGAATTGGAATATATTCTGCCATTATCATTCACGAACGTATTGGCGAATACAGAGATATTCCCTGACGTATCAATATTTTGAATGATTCCTTGATTTTTCAAATATCCTTTCTGAATATTTAAAATAATAGAACCTTGATCTGCACTGATCATTCCGCTTTGACTGTTAACCAGGTTAGATGCAGACAGATTTATACCTTTTCCACCCCATAAATTCCCTTGATTTACAAAATCAGAACCAATCGTAAGTGATAATAATCCATTAGAAAGAATCTTGCTTTCTTCAGAATTTTCAAGATGATTGGCAGCAAGATCAATATCACCAAAAGACTGAACCGTTCCTTTTTCATTTAAAAACTGTTCCAGCGCAAGAGCGGAAGATCCTTGATTGATACGGATATTTCCTTTTTGACTGGTCAATACACCATTATTGTTATTCAATTGTTTAGCTGCAATTGAAAGATCACTGAAAGCCTGTATATTCCCCTGATTGTTGTTAATTATATTAACTGGAACACTTTCCTGAACAGTCGATCCTCTTCCTTGCAATATTGTATTCGCATTTGTTGATAAAATGACACCATCAAGATTATTATCAATCCTGTCGGCAGTAAGATTGACAGTATCTTTTCCCTGGATCCATCCTCCTTCATTATCTATAACCTGTGAAGATATCTGAACAGTGTCACCAATTAATGAACCAGAAGCAAGCTTTTCATTATTAAAGGAAATTCCAGAATGGGTTGTTTGATTACCTGTTCGCTCTGATGTTTGGATATTTAATGAGTGAACAGCAGATACATACCCGTTATTTTCCAGAACGGAGGCAACAAGCTGTAAATTCTGATGACCAATCAAGATTCCTGCATTGTTAAACTTTGAAGAGAAAACTGTCAGGTCACCTCCCTGAACAAGAATTTGACCAACATGATCTTGGTTAATCCGATTGATGAACTGCTGATTAGCCTTTAAAGTGGCTTTCCCTTTTGCAAAAACGATACCCTCATTAATCATGGTTAGGCTATTTAGTAAAAGATGACTGTCCACAGCATTTGTTTGAATATTTCCCAGATTAAATAATCCCTGTTGCCCCATCACAGTCAGGGTCAGATCATTATTACCGGTATAAATCAATCCTGAAATTCCGTTCGTTAAGGAATTAGAAGTTAAATCCAGTCCAGAACCTGCTGCAATCTGGCCATTATTACCAACATTACCAGTATAGGTAGCGTGAATTTGCTTTTGTGCTGTCAATAAAGCCATATCATCACCTTGATAGGCAGCAGCATTGATTATAATATTTCCATTTGCCTGAATTTTGCCTGTATTTGTAATTGATGACAAAGTAGGGATAAGTTGTGAGGGTATAATAGCCAAATCACCATCTAGCGCCAGAATATTTCCTGAATTGTCTAAAAAAGATGTTGATAACGTTAATCCCTTACTGGCTTGCAGAAATCCTCCATTACTTATTTTGTCAGAGACATTTAAATGTAAATTATCATCACTTAAAATTTGTCCATTGTCATTTTGCAGTGTTTTAGCCGTCAGCTGCATGATCTTTCCAGACTGAATTACGCCTGAATACTGACCCATAGAATGGTTGATAACATCTCCACCCAATGTCAGGGTAACCGCTTTTGATCCATTTATTAACCCTGTATTATTCAGAGAATTTGCTGCAATGTTAATGTCACCTTCTGACTGGATCATTCCGCCTTTTAAAGTATTATCTGTATCGGAAATAGAACCTTCATTAGTTAAGAGATTGCCTATTAATAATTGCGTTGCTGTTTTACCGAATATAGAGCCTGAATTGGACAGAGAAGATGCCGATAAAGTTAAATAACCCTTAGAACTGTAAAGACTTCCCGCATTGAGAAGGCTATTGGCGATGGCAAGTGTTCCATCCCCGTTCAAGCTGCTAATGGAGGCATCCCTGTTGTTCAGGGAAAGGTTGTTCGCGACAAGGCTCAGACCCTGCCGAGCCTGAATGTTCCCCGAAACCTCCATGTTCCCGCCCGCATTGACCTGAAGGCTTTTCCCGGCATAGACCAGTCCCTTCTCCGTATCGGTGTAATTGCCCATTCCAAGCTCAACAACACCTGAACTCGCCTGGATAACGCCATTGCTGTTCTCAATGTCACCGCCATGAAAAACAATATCCCCAAAGCCATTGTCCGAACCAGCCAGAATCATCCCTGAACGGTTCATCAAACCGTCAGACTCTATATGAACATTGCCCGCATTCGAGCCAATCTGGCCATTATCGTTATTCAGCTGCCTGCCACCAATGTCCACAATACCCGAGGGAGTGACTATCTGGCCATGATCATTACTGACATCTCCAGAGGCGGAAACCCTGACATTCCCGGATGCCTGCGTTCCTATCCGGCCATTCATGTTGACAACCTTACCCGTTGCCTGAACCCCGATATCCCCCTGTGTGGTCAGGATAGAGCCATTGCCATTGTCAAGTGAGGAGCCTGTCAATGACACATTCCCCTGACCCGTACGGATCAGGCCGGACTGGTTATTGATATCCCCGCCATGAACCGTTACATCCCCTTTGCTCAGAGAGCCAATCTGGCCTGAACTGTTGTCAATTTTACCTTTTGCCGTTAGGGAAAGATCATTATTCTTGGTTAAGATACTACCTGAATGATTTAATATATCTCCTTGAATATCAAGCATTAGTTTGTCTGAATTCGTATTTATCTGATTTCTGTTATCCATGGAGCCAGCTTTGATTGTCAACACGCCCTGCGAGACAAATATGTTTCCCGCATTGAGAAGGCTATTGGCGATGGCAAGTGTTCCATCCCCGTTCAAGCTGCTAATGGAGGCATCCCTGCTATTCAGGGAAAGGTTGTTCGCGACAAGGCTCAGACCCTGCCGAGCCTGAATGTTCCCCGAAACCTCCATGTTCCCGCCCGCATTGACCTGAAGGCTCTTCCCGGCATAGACCAGTCCCTTCTCCGTATCGGTATAATTGCCCATTCCAAGCTCAACAACACCTGAACTCGCCTGGATAACGCCATTGCTGTTCTCAATGTCACCGCCATGAAAAACAATATCCCCTGAACTCGTGATCAAATTACCATTTTGGTTATTGAAATTACCACTGGTGATTTGAATATTACCGGCAGGGGTAATGAACTTGCCATTCTTGTTGATAAAATCATTTTTGCTGACAAGAGTTAAATTCCCGTTTTTCAGACTGCCAACCTGACCATTCGTATTGTCAAGAGTGTTTCCGGACAGTTCAACATTGCCCGCAGACGTGACAAGCTGACCCTGATTGTTCCGGATATCTCCCCCGGCATTCAAGGTCAGGTTGCCAGAAGTCTTTATACCAATCTGGCCACCAGTATTGTCAATATCGCCCCCGGAATGGACATTGACTGTCCCATTGTCTGTCAGTATAGAGGCGCTTCCGTTGTCCAATCCAGCAACATCCAGTAAAATATCCCCATTGGTCGTGCGGATCAAACCCTGTTTATTGGTCAGCTTCTGGCCCGTTATTTGAACATTGCCATCCGTTTTAACGCCAATCTGACCATTCGTATTGTCAATATCGCCCTTGGCTTGAATAACAGCATCATGAGCATTCGTAACCAAAGAACCATTTTGATTGTCGAGATCACCATTAATATCAACATGGAGTTCACCCTCTCCATTGATCAAATTACCATGGTTTTTAAATGAACCCGCTGAAAGTGTTAAACGTCCCCTGATAAAAGAAAGACTTCCCGCATTGAGAAGGCTATTGGCGATGGCAAGTGTTCCATCCCCGTTCAAGCTGCTAATGGAGGCATCCCTGTTGTTCAGGGAAAGGTTGTTCGCGGCAAGGCTCAGACCCTGCCGAGCCTGAATGTTCCCCGAAACCTCCATGTTCCCGCCCGCATTGACCTGAAGGCTCTTCCCGGCATAGACCAGTCCCTTCTCCGTATCGGTGTAATTGCCCATTCCAAGCTCAACAACACCTGAACTCGCCTGGATAACGCCATTGCTGTTCTCAATGTCACCGCCATGAAAAACAATATCCCCAAAGCCATTGTCCGAACCAGCCAGAATCATCCCTGAACGGTTCATCAAACCGTCAGACTCTATATGAACATTGCCCGCATTCGAGCCAATCTGGCCATTATCGTTATTCAGCTGCCTGCCACCAATGTCCACAATACCCGAGGGAGTGACTATCTGGCCATGATCATTACTGACATCTCCAGAGGCGGAAACCCTGACATTCCCGGATGCCTGCGTTCCTATCCGGCCATTCATGTTGACAACCTTACCCGTTGCCTGAACCCCGATATCCCCCTGTGTGGTCAGGATAGAGCCATTGCCATTGTCAAGTGAGGAGCCTGTCAATGACACATTCCCCTGACCCGTACGGATCAGGCCGGACTGGTTATTGATATCCCCGCCACGAACCGTTACATCCCCTTTGCTCAGAGAGCCAATCTGGCCTGAACTGTTGTCAA
>NZ_WNII01000009.1:0-304594 GCF_009725775.1 Commensalibacter sp. ESL0382 | reverse complement strand
GAGGAGCCTGTCAATGACACATTCCCCTGACCCGTACGGATCAGGCCGGACTGGTTATTGATATCCCCGCCACGAACCGTTACATCCCCTTTGCTCAGAGAGCCAATCTGGCCTGAACTGTTGTCAAAACGACCAGCCGCGGAAAGATTTACCATATTGTTGGAAACAAGGGTGCCATGATTAGTTACATTCCCCTGAAAATTTCCCTGTAAAGATCCATTCACAGCATTCATTTGCCCATTATTCACTACATCATGGCCGGACAGGAAAAGATTTTGTTGGGAGTTAATCATACCTGATTGGGTATTATTGATGTTTTGCGCAGTCAATTGTAATTCTGCCTGACTTAGAATCGATCCGGAATTTGTTAGATTATCTCGGATTGAAAGTTGATTCCTATCATTTCCATTGGCAATAATCTTTCCAGAATTTGTCAAGGAATTCGCCTGCAAAGAGAGCTGTTTGTCGGCCCCTATCGTCCCTGTATTTTCAACAATATCAATTTTGGCATGTAAATTGTTGCGGGCTGACATTTCACCATTAATAAGCAATTTTCCATCAGCAGTCAGCTGCATGTCGCCAGCCGTAGATGCCATACGGCCATCTACACGGACTCCGGCTCCCTTTTCGTTAACCATCATTTGAATATGATTGCCCGTCATCCCGCCCAACACAGATGTATCAATAGCAAATTCTGGTCTTTGACTGTTATCTGGTTCTTGCGCCGTTGCAGTTCCATTTACATAATCATAAATGTTGCGTCCTGCGGTGATTTTAATATCCTGACCATTTACAGGTCCTTCAATCCTAACTTTACGGCTGATAATATCCAAAACGGGAACTTCGGCAAAATTCCCGCCTTTACCTTCAAATGCCACTTCTCCATCATTTATATTGATAGACTGCAGGTGGCCTTCCTGATCAAACTGGGTTTTACCTGTTGCAAGAGAGGTTCTTGTTGTATTGACAAATCCACACCCCGCACAAGTGATTCCGCTGGGATTGGCAATAACCAGGGCAGCCTGTTTACCCGCGATTTCAGTATATCCAAGCAATCTGGTTGGAGAACGTCCAGTCACTTCATTAATAATCAAATTAGCATTATGATTATCATTCAGGTTGGGATTGCCCGTGATTTGTCCAGCCAGTTTTGTCTTGGTTATTGTGGACGAATTATTTAAAATCTGACCAGATTCATTAACGTTATACTGGTTGAAAAGATTATGTGAAACACCAGCATTATTGGGATGTGCAATATTGATCTGATCAATTCCATTATTCGTTACATCAATAGATGGCCGTTTATTTACCGGGGCTGTTGGATCAACCACTATATTAGAAGCGGGCCTGGGCCCGGCATAAACCGGAAAGGTAGAAAAAAGGTTCCCTCCCAAGAATAATCCCGTCACAATCGTGTATTTTAGACGTTTTATTAGCAAAATTCGAGAAATATAAAAGGGATTATATTTAGTTTTAAACATAGGGTACCTAATAGGAATACTAAAATAAATATTTAAAAATAAATTCTAAGAATTAATCAAAGCTTGATATGATATATATAATTTAGATCGAAGCAACAATAATTTTTTATTTAAAATTATTAAAAATGTATTTTAAAAAGAATAATTTTATATATAATCGAAAACCGTTGATAAGTTTTAGTATTATTTAATTTTATAACCATGAAAATTTTATTTTTTTAATATAACTCAGTGTTTATTATTTTTTATTTAAACCAATTTTCCATAAATAATTATGGGAATAGTGGTCAATATTTTTAAGGTTAGGGTTTTTTATGAAAAAATTGCTTTTATTAAGCGCTCTTACAATCGCTTTATTAAATTCCACTCATGGATTCGCTGCAGAAAGAACAAGTAAACAAGCATCTGATAGTAAAAATAGTTCTGCAATTTCTCCCATTACCGTAAATCAAAGAATAGGCAGCTGGGATATTCATTGTGCCTATCCAAACGCTGCGGAACAGAACAATAAAACCGTGTCCCAGGGATGTATCGCTCAACAAAATCTATTAACCAAAGGGCCTAACAACAGCCAAAGCCCTATCGCTTCTCTTTTGTTGGAAAAAGTTAAGCAAAGTAACGATTTGTCAAAACCTGTACCCTTTCAATTTACAGTGGTTGTTCCCCTTGGATTCTCTTTACAAAGTCCAGCCAATTTAACTTTCGATCGTGCAAAACCTGTCGAATTGCCTTGGGCTGCCTGTACGACAAACGGATGTATCGCAACCAAAGTTATTGATAATGACCTTCAACAGCTATTGACTAAAAACAAACTTGCCCATCTGGTCATTCATCGCGTCAACGGAACAACATTAACCATTAATTTTAATATTGATAATGTTCCTTCCATTCTTAAAACAATGGATGAGATGGTTAACAAGAAAAATCCGTAATTCCGTCCAGATACAAGATAAATGAATTTTAAGGCTGTATATCTACGATTATTCTTAATCGTCGTTCCCTGTATTTTTTTTATAAACATACAGGGATTTGCTCAAAATCTTAATCAATATCAACAATATCTGCAACATAAAGAACGACAACATTTAATGGAGACCCTACCTCCACCCTCCAGCAATGTACAGGTAAACCAGGATCAGGCCCCTGCATTGCATGGTAGGGCATGTGTGCATATCAATTCCATCATCGTCGTTAACACACAAAACCTCTCACAACTGCCAGTCAACCATATCACCAGACCATGGCAAAACAAATGCATGTCCCTTGATGATATGAATACTGTCCTAAACAAGCTCAACAAGGCCTATATTGATCATGGATTTGTAACAACTAGGGCCTATCTGCCTCAACAAGATCTCAAGTCAGGTCAATTGCATATCGTTGTGGTGGATGGAAAAATTTCAGACTTCCAATTCGAGGGAGTGTCTGCAAAAAACCATGAAACCATGGCTTTTCCATGGGTTAAGGGCGGAATTCTAAACCTGCGGGATCTGGAACAGGGAATGGATCAGATGAACCGTCTGCCTGACTGGGCTGCCACAATGAAAATTGTACCTGGTCAAAAGCCGGGCACATCAGTGGTTAAAATCAATGCCCATGATCCAGGCATTCTTCATGGTCAGCTGACAGTTGACAATAATGGACAAAGCTATTCGGGAAGAACTATCGGACGAACCATGGTTACTGCCGAAGACCTTTTCGGATTATTGGATATGTGGACTGTAGAATATGATCATTCACTCAATTCACGTCAGGGAGATGGACACAATTCCTTTTTTACCGCTGAAGGCTCAATCCCTCTGGGACCATGGACATTCTTCGGAGGATGGTATCGCTATGACGATTTCTATCGTCTACATTTCAACTGGCCAGGACAAGGACGATACGATACGACCCAAAAAGATTTCCATATCGGTGCCTCGAGAGTTGTCGCTCGTAATTCCATCGGTGTTACAACATTACAAGCTACCTATGAGCTGAAATCCTTTGACAGTTATCTCAATCATTCCAAAATGAACACGCAAAGTGCAAAACTCTCCTTCCTGAATCTTAATGCCAGTGAGTCAATGCATCTTTGGGGTGGAACATGGTATGTCAGTGTCGGAATGAAAATCGGTTTGGGGGGGGCAATGGGAGGAAAGTCCTGGATAGATAACTCAGGTCGATATAATCCCCATACGCAATATGTAAAGCCAAGTTTGGATATCGATGGATATCAACCTATCGTCGATAATTTTATGTGGCATACTTCCATCCACGGAGAATATAGCACTAAAAACCAATATGCGAATGAGCAAATGCAAATTGGCGGACCCTATACGGTCAGAGGTTTTATGCAACAAACCATGATCGGAAATGCAGGAATTTACATGCGTAATGACCTCTCATGGTTCATTCCCACAAAAAATATGGATTGTGGCGGATATCAATTCTTCTGCAACGCCCTGATTAAAAATACCGAACTCTACGGTATTCTCGATGTCGGAATGACACGGGGTGTATTTACATACAGCGATATGCCAAAAACAGAAAAAGGAGGCAACCTTGCCGGTGCAGGTTTCGGTATTCGCAAATCCTCAGGCAATATATTCTGGAACGCCTCCCTTACACACGCACTCACAACGGCGGGTCTTCCTCCAGAAGGGTGGGTTGCACTTTTCAATGTCGGTGTCAGACTGTAATTTGATCTATTCATTTTATGGGTATGGTTTTTACCCATAAAATAATTTACCCTTTACCGTTAATATTTCATTCAAACTGAATAGATAATAATCGGATTAAAAATGAATTTTCAACTATTAAATAATGTTCTTTTAACAAATGATGATGGCATTGATGCACCTGGCTTAAAAATTCTGGAAAACATAGCATCGAAAATTGCCAAGACAATCTGGGTTATTGCTCCAGAGCGGGATCAAAGCGGGACTGCTCAATCTATAAGTATTCATCACCCTTTACGCATAATGGAAAAATCAAATAATCATTTTGCAATATCCGGTACACCGGGGGATTGTGTTGTAATGGGGATTCAAGAAATTTTACCCCAACGTCCTGATCTGGTTTTATCTGGCGTGAATCGGGGAAGCAATCTTGGTATTGAAACCATATTTTCAGGTACTGTTGGCGCAGCAATGACAGGTGCCTTATTAGGAATACCTTCAATTGCTCTTAGTCAGAATTTTAGAGATGGGTATCCTGTTCAATGGAATACAGCGGAGTATTTCGGTGCAAAAATTATAGAACAAATTTTAGAACATAAAAAGAATTTAAAAAATGGGTGTATCAACATCAATTTTCCCGATTGCCAATATGATGAAGTGAATACAATAGAATACACGACACAAGGATTGGGATATATCAAGAATATTGTTCCAGTTAAAAGAAAAGATTTACGACAAAACGAATATTTCTGGCTTAATTTTGACAGACCAATCAAGGAAGATAAAATAGGAACGGAAACACAAGCCATCAATAATAAATCAATTTCAATCACTCCTCTGACATATGAAAGAACAGATTTTGATTTATTGAATCAACTTAAGAAATAAATTGAAAATTCGTCGTATTGCAAGTAATAATATTCAATTCATTATTATTGTGATGCGACACTCATACTTCCGAAAATATAATTACTGATTTGCTGTTCCAGACTAACATAAGGCACTGTATTACTGATTTTATTTCCAGCCTTGATAAAATCTCTGTTTTTTCCTGGTTTAATGATTATAACGCCATCATCCGTCATACTGATTGATGAAATGACAAACTGACTATCAGTGGGCAAATGAATGTTTTTGTTAATATCCATTTTAACTTCGGACATGAATGTCTTTTTATTAAGATTGATGGATTTTATAACCCCAACTGGAATACCCGATAAAATAACCTTTCCACCAGGGTTAACCGTATTGGAAGAAAAAAATTGAGCTTCGATAGTATATCGATCCTCTCCGGTTCCAAATAATATAAATCTAGAATATGCATAAAATCCAATAGCAATTATCAAAACAAAAGTGCTAGCCATATATGCACTAACATTTCTTTGTTTAATCATTAACATCTACCCTTTATCATTCCAACCTAACATCAATAAATAATATAATTTTAAAAAATAAAATAAAACGTCAAAATACACTATTAATTTTCAATATTTGAAATTGTCATGATCCCTTGAATCTCTGAATTATTATTTTCTAATAATACGTATTGATCAATAACTATATGATTTAATTTTTTAAAATGCCTGATAAAATATATTAAACGATTTATAATATCGAAAAAAGGTTACTTCATGTCTTTTCTTCAGACCATTTTTATTGCCATTCTACAAGGTGCAACGGAGCTTTTTCCTGTCAGCAGTCTTGGTCATGCCGTTTTAATCCCCGCTCTGCTAGGATGGCAAATTCACGCTCAAGATCCAACGTTTTTGCCATTTATGGTGATGCTTCATTTCGGCACCGCTTTTGCTCTTCTAATATTTTTCTGGAAAGATTGGAGTGCCCTTTTCAAGGGTGCATTAGGTAAGGATGGAAAAGAAATACAACGTCAAAGTTTTTATATTTTTTCTCTTCTTATTGTTGCCACCTTACCCGCAATATTCATCGGTGCCTTTTTTGAAAAATTGATCAGAAACCTTTTTTCGACACCCGATATAGTGTCAATTTTCTTGGTATGTAACGGAATAATGCTTTTTATAGTTGATAAACTCAGAAAAAATATATCGGTAGACAAAACGATTGCAATAGCTGACTTAAAAGTAAAAGATGCTTTATTTATTGGATTATTTCAATGTCTGGCTTTCTTTCCGGGGATATCACGTTCGGGGTCAACCATTGTGTCTGGATTGCTTCGAAATTTATCTCATGAAAATTCTGCAAGATTTTCCTTTCTAATGGCTCTTCCGGTAATTTTGGCGGCTTCTGCTCATCAAAGCTGGAAAATCTACAAACAGCAAATTCCTTTTGACAATATTTTACATATGGGTATTGCGACAATCATCGGATGTATTACAGCACTTCTAAGTACAGCATTTCTTATGAAATATTTCAAAAATAATGAGAAATGGGCTCTAACACCATTTGGATATTATTGTTGTGCATTAGGCATAATAGGTTTTGTTGTATTGATGTATTAAATAAATCACATTCACATTTATGTGAATTGTGATGATTGTCAAACAAGTTTTTAAATAAAGAAGGAACAAATAAATTTTTCGGGAGGAAAAATGAAACCCTCGGATCTTTCCTTAAAAAAAAACAAAACGAATTTTTTTTCTCCTAACAACCTTTTTATAATTGATCTATTTGCTTCATTGGCTGGACTTTTATTTGGCCTGGATATTGGTGTTATGGCTGGCGCAAATGATTTTATTAAAATTGAATTTTCAGCAAATGACCATGATATTGAAAAAATAGTTAGTATGATGATGTTTGGAGCCGCTTTTGGTGCTTTAATATGCGGTTGGGCCTCAGCCAAATTTGGACGAAATCGCTGTTTGATCGTAAGTGCAACCTTTTTTATCGCCGCTTCGATAGGTTGTTCCCTGTCCAATAGTGTTTCTGACCTCATCATGTGGCGATTTGTTCTAGGATTTGCAATCGGTATCGCCAGTATGACTGCCCCATTGTATCTGGCTGAAATTGCACCGGAAGAAAAAAGGGGTGCAATGATATCAACCTATCAATTAATGATAACGGTAGGAATATTCATGGCATTCATTTCCGACACTATATTCGGATATTATGGAGCATGGCGATGGATGCTGGGAATTTTGGCCGTTCCCGCAACCATATTTTTACTGGGTCTTCTAATCTTACCAAATAGCCCACGATGGTTATTAATGCATCGTCGAAGAAAAGAAGCCTATAATGTTTTATCCTCTATTAGAAATAATGATAATACCCTAATAAAGAGAGAAATTAAAAATATTGAAATGCAACTGGAAAATTCCCAAAAAGGATTTTATTTATTTCTCTATAACTCGAATTTCAAACGTTCTGTTCTATTGGGTATTTGTTTACAGATTATACAGCAATTTACAGGTATGAACGTTATTATGTATTATGCCCCTCGCATATTTGCCAATATGGGATATCACGGTCATGCACGGTTATGGTTTACAGCCTTAGTTGGTCTGGTAAATTTTTTCGCAACCTTTCTTGCCATCGGAATATGTGATAAATCGGGTCGAAAACCAATATTGTATATCGGTTTTACGATGATGGCGATTGGATTAGGGTCTGTCAGTTTTCTTTTAGATAATAATATCCAAACAAATTCTTATCTTCAATATTGCTGTGTTACAATGCTATTAATGTTTATTATCGGTTTTGCCATGTCTGCAGGGCCTTTAATCTGGACGATATGTTCCGAAATACAACCTTTGCAAGGACGTGATTTTGGTATTGCTGTTTCAACAGTGGTAAATTGGTTGGCAAATTTTTGGGTGGGATTCACTTTCTTGACATTGATCAATACATTCGGTGCTTCACATACCATTTTGTTATATGCCTGCCTAAATCTGATTTTTATCGTTTTCATTTTCGCATTTGTACCTGAAACGTCAAATATTAGTCTGGAGCAAATAGAAGAAAATTTAATGGAAGGTCAACCCTTAAGAAAAATTGGCAGATAGATTTTTTATAATCAGCATTTTATAATAGATCGCTTTGATGAAATCCGTTCAAATAAAAAATTGGTAAATAACGGCTGATATAGCTATACATCCCATTATGGTTATAAAAATATTGCTTGATTTTCCTTTAAATTTTGCCAATTCAGGTAATTTGTGAATGGCAACCATAGGAAGAATAAATAAAATAACAGCAAGAACTGGTCCACCAATGGATTCAATCATACCTAAAATACTGGGATTATTGCTTGAAACAAACCATGTAACTACATATACAAAAAATAACGCACATCGATCCAAAGTTTTACGGGAAATGTTTTTCCCAAAAAAATGATATAATGATTTTTCCAAAACCCCATTAAATCCTTCCTTCGCCCCAAGATAATGGCCAAGAAAGGATTTGCAAATTGCTACAAAAGCAACGATTGGCGCTATAAATTTTAAAAATGGGGTATGGAAGTGGTTAGCCAAATAGGAAAGAATGGTGATATTTGCCTTTTTCGCTTCAATTAAATTGGCTGGGCTCAGACATAAAGCACAACTAAATACAAAAAATAATACTGTAACTACCATCATCAAATTACTGTATTTAATAATCTGTGAACATTTTGGTTCAACCCATCTACCATACTCTTTGCTTTTGGTAACAGCTAGGGAAGAAATAATCGGTGAGTGATTAAATGCAAAAACCGCAACAGGTATAGTCAACCATAATGTTAGAAACATTCCATTGCCTCCCTCCTGTGATGCTCCAGATAAACTTACATACCTGAAAAGATTCAGGTTCCAATGCGGGATAAGAAATAAAGAAATCAATATTAAAATTGCAACAAATGGATAGACCAGGGTCGACATTATTTTGACTATCAGATTTTCACCACACTGAACGATCATTATCAAAAAACTGATTAAAAAAAACGAAGTCAACGCTCTGGGCGGTGGTGTCAATCCAAGTTGATGTTGCATGAAACTTTGAACAGTATTAACAAGACTTACACCATAAACCAATAAAATAGGAAATATTGCAAAAAAATAAAATAATGTGATTAAATACCCAATTTTTTTTCCAAATTTTTCTTCAACGACAACGGTAATATCACCATAATCATTTTCGGATCCCGACAATACAAACCTACATAAAGCCTGATGTGCATAAAATGTCATTGGAAAGGCAAGAATAGTCAATAAAAGTAAAGGAATTAATCCACCAGCCGCAGCGTTAATCGGTAAAAAAAGTACTCCTGCACCGATCGCCGTTCCATAAAGACTCAACATCCAAACTGTATCACTTGAACGCCATTTGGGCATTTTATCTAAAATTTGATTATTTTTCATTAAAGCTTTACTTTTTTATGATTGAGTATGATTAACGCTTTATAAATCGGATAAAAAAAAATTTCAAAAATATTATTTAACTCTCCCTCGCAGGAAAATTGAAAAATATGAAAAATATATCAATTGTGATTACGTAGTGATTTTGTATTGAAATATGTATTTTATATGCTCCCAAAATAAATGATATTTGAATAATTTAAGGAACATATAACTTAATCTATCTGTTACTGATCTTAATTATTCAACAGTTACGGATTTTGCAAGATTTCTGGGTTGATCTACATCCGTGCCTTTTAAAATGGCAGCTTCATAAGCAAGCATCTGGACGGGTACCGTATAAAGGATTGGCGCTACAAAAGCATGAACTGTAGGCAAAACAATAATCTGTTCTGCAATGGTTGACAATGCCTCTGCACCCTTTGCATCAGTGAAAGCAATAATATGTCCACCCCTTGCTTTTGCTTCCTGTAAATTTGAAAGTGTTTTTTCAAATAAAAAACCGGAAGGCACAACCGCAATGACCGGAACCGTTTGATCAATCAGGGCAATCGGGCCATGTTTCATCTCACCTGCGGCATAGGCATCAGCATGAATATACGAGATTTCTTTCAGTTTTAACGCTCCCTCCATTGCAACAGGATACATTATCCCTCTTCCCAGATAAATCACACTTTGAGCATTGGCAATTTTATGGGCAATTTCCTGAATTTTATCTTTCATTTGCAAAACTTCAGCAACACGACTGGGGAGATCCATCAATGCAGTCAAACATACTTTTTTATTTTCAGGGGTAATCTTATTTTTCTCACGAGCGATAACAAGGGTAAGACATGATAATACTGTCAATTGGGCTGTAAACGCTTTTGTAGAGGCGACAGCAATTTCCACACCAGCATCCGTACCGAGAACAACATCACTTTCTCTGGCTATAGTACTGAATTCATTATTTAAAATAGAAACTATTTTTTGATGTTCATTTTTTAAATTTCTCAAGGCTGCCAAGGTATCGGCCGTTTCTCCTGATTGCGATATGACCAATCCCATCCCTTGACTTTCAACAGGAGGATTGCGATAGCGCATTTCACTTGCAACATCTATATCAATGGGCAATCTGGCATATTCCTCCAACCAATAACGTCCAATAAGACCAGCATAAAATGCTGATCCACATGCCGTAATTATACCCCTTTTCAACGTTGATAAATCGAATGGCATATGAGGCAATATTATTTTATGGGATGATGGATCGACAAACCGCCTTAAAGTCTGCCCTATGACAATTGGATGCTCATGAAGTTCTTTCTCCATATAATGACGGTAACCATTTTTACCGACAACCCCTGACATCAACGCCGTTTTTTGAATTGGACATTCAACTTTTCCACCTTCCATATCTAAAAATTCAGCACCTTCTCGTGTCAAAACAGTCCATACGCCATCCGGCATATAGGCAACTTTTGTGGTAAGAGGTGCGATTGCCAGACTGTCAGACCCCACAAACATTTCATGATCACCATATCCGACAACCAGTGGGGCACCATGTCTAGCCCCGATTATAAGATTATCATCACAGGAAAAAATCATCGCAATGGCATAAGCTCCCTCAAGCCTTTTCAAAGCCTTGAAGGCAGCTTCTTGGGGTGCACATCCCTGTTTCAGATAATAATCGACAAGCTGCACAATTGTTTCACTATCCGTTTCACTTTTGAACACTTGTCCTAGCTCTGTCAACTCTTTTCTTAATGCAACATGATTTTCAATAATTCCATTATGAACAACAGCCACACGATCCGTCATGTGAGGATGCGCGTTGTTTTCCGTGGGAGCTCCATGTGTTGCCCATCTCGTATGACCAATGCCCAGATTGCCGCTTATTGGGGAAGACAGAAGTAATTTCGATAAATTATCAAGTTTTCCAGGAGCTCTACGACGATTTAACAGGCCATGATCCAATATTGCAATCCCTGCAGAATCATATCCCCGATATTCAAGACGACGCAAAGCTTCCATAATCAGAGGAGTAACAGATTGGTTCCCTAGTATTCCAACAATCCCACACATAAACTTCCCTTTAATATCAGTTTTTTAATGTAACCTTGCTATTTTTATTTACCTGCCTGGCCCTACCAAATGCTTTGGCATTATCAGGAACATCATCCGTTATCACGCTTCCTGCCGCAATTAAACTTTTATTACCAATTTCTACAGGAGCAACAAGAATGGCATCAGAACCTACAAATACCTCATCTCCAATGACCGTCTTATGTTTTCTCGATCCATCATAATTACAGGTTATCGTTCCTGCACCAATATTTGTCTTTTTACCAACAATGCTGTCACCAAGATAGGAAAGATGATTTGCTTTCGCCCCGTCACCTAAAGCTGTAGCTTTCAATTCCACAAAATTACCGACATGCGCATCCTGACCCACCACCGTATCAGGTCTGATACGAGCATATGGACCAATTATGGCATTTTGTTTAATTTCGCAGCCTTCAAGATGACTGAATGATTTGATTTCAACCCCTGAACGAATGACCACATTTTTGCCAAAAACAATATTGGGATGAAGAATTACATCATTTTCAATCTTGGTATCATAAGACATAAAAACAGTTTCCGGTGAAATCATTGTCACCCCGTTATCCATCGCCTGTTTTCTCAATCTTTTTTGAATTATGGATTCAGCAAAAGCCAATTCAGATTGCGAATTAATCCCTGCAAGTTCCGTTTCTGAAGCCCTTAGAGCCTTTACCACCTTATGTTCCCTAACTGCTAAAGAAACAATATCTATAATATAATATTCTTTTTTTGCATTATGATTTTCAATTTCTTTCAGCCATTTGGAAAAATACAGTGCGTCCGCACATATTACCCCAGAATTGCACAATTTTATTTTTTTTTCTGCGTCAGAGGCATCAAGTGTTTCCACAATCTTTATTACATGACCATTATTTTCAATCACACGTCCATAAGCCTTGGGATCATTACATTCCATAGCTAATAAAACCAAATCAGTTTTTGGTTTTTTTTTCTCATCAATAAGTCGCTGTAATGTATTTTCCCGTATCAGGGGATTGTCAGCATTTAGAACAGTGACAATACCCTTTCCAAAATAGGCCTCTGCCTGCAATGCAGCATGGGCGGTTCCCAATCTGTGCTTCTGGATTACAACCTGATGCGGTTTTACAAGATCGGCAAGAGTCTCCATATGCGGACCGAGAACCACAATAATTCGATCAAAAACCTTTTCGACCTGATTTAATAATAAACGTATCATTGGAAGCCCTGCAATGGGGTGCATTGCCTTCGGTTTTGAAGATTTCATACGGGTTCCCATTCCTGCAGCCAGAATAACTGCAACGGTTTCCGTAGTGGAATTTGATAATTTATGCATTGTTTGTCATGATATTTGTAAAAAATTTATGTCATACTATCAAAATATTTACACTTTTTATATCCCAAATGAGGCTTAAAACAAAAATTATGAATATAAAACCTTATCCCTTGATCGTATTTGATATGGATGGAACCTTAATTGACAGTCTTCCAGATATAGATCGCAGTTGTCAGACTTTGCTGAAATCCTATGGATTGCCTCCTATCAGTACACAATCAGTGCGTTCTACATTGGGTGACGGAATTAAGGTGACAGTTGAAAAAATTCTAGATAATGCAGGAAAAGAGGCAAGTTTTATTGACAGAAATGAGGCTATTGAAAGATTTGTCAAGGATTATCTCCCACATGCGGCCGATCTTTCCAAACCCTTTGAAGGGGCGGAAGAAGTTCTAATAAAATTTAAAAAAAATGGTTGGAAAATAGCATTATGTTCCAATAAAATTACGCAAGCAGCCAAGAATATTTTGGAAAAACTCAATCTGCAATCATATTTTGATTTTATCGCTGGAGGTGATTGTTTTGCAGATAAAAAACCTTATCCGGTTCATCTTTTAGGAATAATCAACTATCTTCAAGTTTCACCAACTAAAACTGTAATGGTAGGTGATCACCTAAACGATATTCTTGTCGCCAGGAACGCACACATTACGGGAAGCATATTTGCTGAATGGGGCTATGGTGATTTGTGTATTGGAAAAGAAGCAACCATGCGTGCCCGCTCCATAAAGGATGTACCGATAATTGCTGAGAAAATGATTGATAAAAAACCTTGATCATTTTGTAGCCTGTCTCAGAATTACTATTACATTTCCCATTTTTGGATTGTTAAATTCAAAACGGACAGGTAACATTCCTATATTGTCAATCTCTTTAAACCATAAATATCCAGGTTGGGGTTGTGCTGATAGAGCGCGGTGACGTGAACGTTTGAGACCAGCCGTTTGTTGAGCCACCGCCTTACAAAATAATGCTTCTCCCTTATAGGGGCTTGTCCACGAAGATGGTATAGGCATTGTACCAGCCGCCTTACTTTGAAACGTGAATATACGAGAGCCATCAAAAATCTTGAATTGGTCGTTACAGTTTTTATTCGCTCTGACCCGCTGAACCAATTGCAACATTGCACTTAAGATATCTATACTGTTATTCCTTTGACTTTCAGTCACAACATCACGATTGTCTTCAATTGCAGGATCAAGTTTTTCTATCTTTACATTTTGTTTATGGTTAAAATCTATATTAGCAACGAATTTCTTACCTTTGGATTTTCCAGATGATTGGTATTCATTTGGTAACAAATTACTATTATTGATTTCCCCTTGAACTGATGACATCATATCCAGATTTATGAAAAGACTTATAACACCTGCAGAATTAAAATGAGCTTTTGCAAAATAATTGTCCGATGTTAATACGTACGATGCCTTTATAACAATAACATGTAAATTCTTGTTATACACATCAAATATCAAGTTAACCGGTTTAGGGAAATTTAAATTATTTTGTGCTTTTACAAGCGAATTATCAAAAAATATCCATGACAAAATACACAATATTAACATTTTATAATATTTTACCATGACTACTCTCTTTCAAAAGATGTCTTCTATAGACAGAGTATAGAATATTCTAAAAAAAGTATATAAATATCATGGTAAAACATTTAATTGATTAAATGCTAAAAACTCCTGTTCCAAAAGCCTCAACATGAATTTTTTCAGGTGGAATACCTTTTTCCTTCAATTTTTTACCCTCATCTTTCATGAATTCAACAGGTCCACAAAGATAATAATCAGCATCTTTATCAAAAATTGACTGATCTATCCTATTGATATCCATACGCCCTTGATAGTCATAATCTATTCCCTGTCTATCTTCACCATCAGGTTTTGAATAAAAAATAAAGCGATTAAAAGTGGGACTTTTTTCAACAATTTCATTTACTTTTTCACGTAAGGCATGTTGTTTACCATTATGTGTTCCGTGAATGAAATGAACAGAACGATTACTTTGTTTTTCATGCAGAAAAGACAGCATGGAATACATGGGAGTAATTCCAACCCCGGCACTCATAAGAATAATTGGATTTTTCCCTTGCTGATTTAGATAGAATTCTCCTGCTGGTGCAGACAGATCTATGATATCCCCAACATCATAACTCTTATGAAGTAGATTGGAAACCTTACCTGCCGGAGTTTTCCCCTTACCATCTTCACGTTTAACCGTAATACGCAACGAATCTTTTCCAGGAGAATCAGATAATGTATATTGACGCGGCTGAATTAAATTCCATTCCGGGACATAAATTCGAACTGAAACATATTGTCCAGGATAAAATTCTGGAAGCTTGCCCCCATCAACCGGTTGTAGATAAAACGACGTGATTTGTTCGCTTTCAGGAATTTTCTTGACTATTTTAAATCCTCTCCAACCTGTCCATGCATGTTCCCTGATCTGTTCTTTGTATATGCCCAATTCAATATCAATTAACAGTTGAGCCAATTGTTGATAGGCAGCTCCCCAAGCTTCGATCAAATCATCTGTAGCGGCTTCACCCAATACCTCACTAATAGATGCCAGAAGATGTTCCCCAACAATAGGATAATGTTCCGCCCGAATATTCAGGCTTACATGTTTATTGGCAATATGAATGAAAGCATTTTCTAGTATGGTTGGATTATCGATATTTTCTGCATATGCCAGGACAGCCGTAGCAAGTGCATGTTGTTGCTTTCCGGCTTCTTGATGTCCACGGTTAAAAATCTGTTTAAGTTCAGCATTATTATTCAACATCCGTTTATAGAAATAGGAAGTTAGTTCAATACCATGCTCTCTTAAAACTGGCACTGTATTTTTAACAAGCGTTTTTTGAGCTTCGGTTAGCATTTATAGTGACCCTTAATTTTAATTAAATAATATATTTAAAATACATCTTTAATAAAAATCTTAATAAACCCTGTTACAACTAAGATAAATCATTAAAGATGTATTCAATATACTCTTTTTAAGAAAAAATAAAAGTAAATTATTAATAAAATTTTATAATTTTAGTCTTAACTTTGCTTGATTGATGGTCTCATCTGTATCATCAATCGAGGTGACACGCCATGTTTCAAGTTTCCCCTCAAACATCCTGATTCGTTTTTCATTAATCATTGAATTGATGAAGGAAGAAATTCTTTTTGATTTACCGGGCAATGGCAAGATCATTACTGGTACAGAAGTGGCAATAGCCTCAGAAACCATTGAAACACTATCAATTGTAACCAATATATAATCAGCACATGCCAGTAATCCTAAATAGGGATTTTCTCCCTCACCATTCCAAATATATACACTAAATGGTGATAATATCTCTTTCAATCTTTTTAAAGCTGAAGGATTCGTTCTTCTTGAAGGAGTTACCGCAAGTGAAATATTGTTTTTGGTAATAACCCTTTTTAATTGATAAGCAATCTGTTCAGCTTCTTTTACACCAAATTTGAATCTGCCATTATTTCCGCCCAGCAAAACACTTACCAATGGTTTTACCGGATCATGAAGAATGGAATTCCAATAATGCAAATTTTCAGACAGCAATGAGGGAGTTATATGATGCAATGCATTACGCGATACAAGAACATTATCCGCTTTAATATTATCATGAGGATTGGCAATGATAAGATCGAATTTATTTAATGCGATACGCGGATTCTGTATATGTATGGCTATATGATTTTTCTTGCGTAAGTCGGCATTTACAACACCCCCCACACTTCCTACGCTTACAATTACAGAATTATCTTTTGGTTGAAAAGGAAATACCGCTTTCAAAGGATTGGGCCAAAAGGGTGCTGAAATAAATTTCCAGGGCAATCTAGGTTTTAACTGATGAAAACTGTAATCAAATTGTGCCCTTTTAACAAACCCAAGGGCTTGCGTTTTCATTCCAGCAAAATTTTCTGTCAAAATTGAAACTTCTGTCATCAAGTATCTAACTTTAAATGAAAATTGAATTTCTCGTTTATTTGCGAAATTAAATCCTTTGCCATTTTTTTCCATTCATGTGACGTATCTATATGTTCTCTTTTTAACGGAAAAGGCAACTCCAGAATTTTCTCAATATTTTTGGCTATATCTTCAGGATTGGGATTGCATAAAAAAACAAGGTCTTTATGATTGCATTGCTCCATTAATCCTCCTACCCTTGTTATTAAAACGGGTTTTGAAAATGCCAGGGCAATGGCCAAAACACCACTTTGACTGGCCTCCTCATACGGCAAGATTATAGCATCCGCCCATTCAAAAATGGATGCAATTTCATTTTCCGGAACCCATCTATTTTCGACATATACATTTTTTCTACGATTTAACAGTTTTAAAACCTTGCTTTTTGGACCCTGCCCTACTATACGAACTATATAAGACCTATCCGATTTGACTAGTTTTAAAGCGTCATTTAACAGATCAAACCCTTTATAAGGCAAAAGACGACCAAAATTCAAAAGATGTATTTCATTTTTGTTTTTTGAAACAGAAATATTTTCATAATCATATTTTAAAGGGGGATGCCATACCCTTATAAATTTTGATTTTGATAAAAAATTCCTTTTATTTAATTGATTGTATACGTATTGAGTAAAAGTTACGATCAAATCTGAATTTTTAATCAACTGTCTTTGCAAAAAATGTTGAAAAAGATATCCATCCCCCGGATGAGGATAAGCATCGTGAATAATTACAACACATGGGATTTTCAATATTTTCAAGGCCGAAATCATAATCATATCTAATAATCCCGGCATTGTGCATATGGCCAAGTCTACCTTATTTTTTTTAAGATGATATATCAAATACAATATCCAATAAGGAGACTCTATCCATCGTATTAAATATCCCAATATTGATGAATATGTTTTAAACTTTATACCAATTTGACATTCCGGATTATAATCAATAATTTCAGCCCGATCGGATAAGGATAGTAGAATGTTTAAATTTTTAATAGATCTTAAAGCATTTGACAATTCAACAGCAATTTTTGGTCCCGCTCCCTTTCTACCCCATTGCCATACTAAAATATTAAATGATTTATCCATTATTTCTTACCAAATAATTATTAAATCTTTTTTTTAAAAATTTTGAATTAAATATCGTTTTAATTTTATTTTTAGATAAAACACCTAAATTATTACGATAGTTTTCATTGTAAAACAATTCATTAATTTTTTTAGCGGCGAATTCAATATCAGGTTCAGCCCACAAGGCATTCGGCAATTCATATACTTTTCGTGGGTCTTTTACAGGTATCAGTTTGTAATTAACAGGAACACCACAGTTTTCATCAATATACTCACTAGTTGCAGACCAATTAGTGGAAATAACAGCTTTTCCGTATTGCATAGCTTCTGCTGGCACCAACCCAAAACCTTCACTGCGATGAAGTGACAAAATAATATCAGAATGAAATATAAGCGCCCTATTTTCCTCTGTTGTCAATAAATTAGTATAAAGAATGATATTTTTTTGTCCATCTATTGCTTTCTTTAATTCATTAAAATCCTGACGGAAATCATTAATATAGGAAACCTTGAGAATAAGGCTAATTTTATCATGAGCTATTGTTTCACACGCTTTTCTAAAAGCCCTGATTGCGGCTATAGGATTTTTTCTAACAAAAGATGAAGAAAGATTAAAAGATGTTAATATATTTAAAGTTGCTTGGGGTAAACCAAGACTTTCACGAGTTAGACCTGACGCAATTGCTACAGGATATGCTGCAATAGGATGAGGAACAACCGTAATCTTTTTTTGATATTTATTAGCCCAATGTTTAACGGCTTTTGCGACAAAACGAGAGGGTACCCATATTTCATGAACAAATCTGAAACCCACCTCCCATTCTTTTGGCAAAATTTCAAGCTCCCATGCCCAATAACCTATTATTTTTCTGTTTTTCAATAAAAAACGAGGTAAATTCAATAATGCAAATGCCAATTGTGGGGCATTGATATGAAAAATCAATGATGCGTATGGATAAACTGATAAAATTCTACGCGCTTCCTTATATTTTGTATAAGAAAAACCATAGGGGTCGATATCGATTTTCTGAACGGTTACATTTTCGTTTTTAAGTGCATTATACATTATACGCGCACCTTCACCCAAACCAGAAGCTTTTGAAAACTCACCAATTATAATTACGCTTTGGTCACAAAAGGGTTCTGATGATATAGAAGGTGCTAATATCCCCCCCACTTTGCTTAGATAAAATCTTCGCTGATATGGGGGCAATAAACGCCATAATTTATGAAATGGCTGAATCTGCAATACCCTTGAAATAATTACTGTTTATATATAGGAAAGCGTTTACATAAAGCCATGACTTTATCGCGAACAGCTTTTTCCGCAAAACTGTTATCATTATCTTTGGCATTTGCCAATGGGGATAGAACTTCATTTATCAAGAGACCAATTTCACGAAATTCTGCTTCACCAAACCCTCTAGTTGTCCCTGCTGGACTACCTAGACGAATACCGGAAGTAATGGCCGGTTTTTCCGGATCAAAAGGAACCGCATTTTTATTTGCGGTTATTCCCGCTCTTTCCAAACTTTCTTCCGCCTGTTTTCCCGTTACTTTCTTGGGACGTAAATCAACAAGTAACAAATGGCTGTCCGTACCATTTGTAACAATATCAAATCCACATTCAATCAAGGTGTCTGCCAATACACGGGCATTGTTTGCCACCGCTTTTTGATAGGTCTTGAATTCCGGACGCATTGCTTCAGCAAAGGCCACCGCTTTTGCAGCGATGACATGCATCAATGGACCACCCTGTAATCCGGGAAATACTGCTGAATTGATTTTTTTAGCCAAATCGGGACTATTTGTTAAAACAATTCCTCCACGAGGTCCACGTAAAGTTTTATGCGTTGTACTGGTGACAATATCAGCGTAATCCATTGGGTTTGGGAAAAGGCCTGCTGCAACCAATCCGGCAAAATGAGCCATGTCAACCATCAGAAAAGCACCAACTTCATCGGCAATTTTTCTGAAACGGGCGAAATCAATAATTCTGGGATATGCAGATCCACCTGCAATAATCAAACGTGGTTTTTCATTTCTCGCAGTCGCCTCGAGCTCGTCATAATCAATCAAGCCATCCTCTTTTCGAATTCCATAGTGCAATGCATGGAACCATTTTCCAGAAAAATTAGGTGCCGCACCATGGGTTAAATGTCCACCCGCTGCCAAATTCATTCCCAATACTTTTTCACCAGGTTTGACAGTAGCCATAAATGCAGCCAGATTGGCATTCGCACCGGAATGTGGTTGAACATTGGCAAATTGCGCGTTGAAAATTTTCTTGACACGTTCAATTGCCAGAACTTCCACCTTATCAACTTCACCACATCCGCCATAATAACGACGTCCGGGATATCCTTCAGCATATTTATTCGTCAATACGCTACCCTGAGCCTCTAAAACTGCCTTGGAAACAATATTTTCACTTGCTATTAACTCAATACCGTCCTGTTGACGGGTAAGTTCGCTTTGTAAAGCTGCGTAAACCTCAGGATCTGTTTGAGAAACATCAGATTGAAAAAATTGATGATATAATTTATTTTCGGACATTCATGGATTCCTAGAAAACTACATATTTAAGAGACTCTCTAATAAATATTCAATTTTGTGATTTTCTGCAATTAAATATGTAAGATAATACGCTATTACTGAAAAAATAAATTCCAAAAAAATATGATTTATTTTAAGAACTTTACACAATATTGTGATAAATTTTAAAAAAGGGCTATTCTATGGATCTATCCAAGAGAAAATCACTATTTAGAAAAAAATCCATAGAAAATAACCAGTATGAAAACGGTTTGGCACGCGTAATCGGCATGCCTAGTCTGATTTTTTTTGGCGTTGGTGGAATTGTTGGAACCGGACTCTTTACGGTTACAGGTATTGCTGCATCAGAACATGCTGGTCCCGCCGTACTTCTTTCTTTCCTAATAGGAGCATTGGCATGTTCATTCATAGGATTATGTTACAGTGAACTTGCTGGAATGATTACAGAATCGGGCAGTTCTTACAGTTATATCTATATCGCTATGGGAGAATTTATAGCCTGGATTGTTGGATGGAATTTGGTGCTTGAATATTCTGTCGGAGCAGCAGCGGTAGCGGTAAGTTGGTCACAATATTTAAAGTCAATTCTGATAAGTTTTCACTTACACCTACCCTATCAATTTTTCGCTTCACCACTAGAGAAAATAAATATAAACGGCCAGAATATTTCTGGGATATTGAACCTTCCATCCACATTTGTCATCATATTTCTGTCTCTTTATCTGATACAAGGGATTAAACAATCCTTTCGAATGAACAATATGATTGTTTTGATCAAGTTGTTTGTTGTATTTGCTGTTATCGCTTTTGGATTTTCCTATGTTGATTTTGACAATTTCAAGCCTTTTATCCCAGAAAATACAGGTCAATTTGGTCATTTTGGCATTTCAGGAATTTTTCAAGCTGCCGGCATGATCTTTTTTGCCTACATAGGTTTTGATAGCGTAGCTTCTACTGCACAGGAAGTTAAAAATCCATCAAGGGATATCCCGAAAGCTATTTTAATAATCATTACAATTACAGCACTCATTTATGTCACGTTTGCCTTTGTTATTGTTGGGCTTGTCAATTTTCATCAATTGCTTGGTAATGGCGCACCTGTGGCAACAGCCATTGATCACACCCCTTATAAATGGTTACAGCCCGTAATCAAATTCAGTATCATCATTGGTTATTTTCCTGTTCTTGTATTACTTCTTGTAGGTCAAACTCGTATCTTTTTTACCCTTTCTAAAGACGGTTTGATTCCCAAATTCTTTTCCGTTATTCATCCCGACCATAAAACTCCTCATCTATCACACATGTTTTTTATGGTTTTTATCTGTATTCTATCTGCCTTTATTCCTATTTCAATTTTAAGTGAAATGTGCTCTATAGGTGCATTATCCGCCTTTTTTTTCGTATGTATATCAGTAATGATTTTACGTCGAACCCATAAAGATTTCCCCCGGCGTTTTAAGGTGCCAGGTGGCGATATCATACCGATATTTGGCACTTTGGTTTGTTGTGTGCTGATGTATTCCCTAAGCAATATAACATGGTTAACCATTGGGGGATGGATGTTCATAGGTATAATTATTTATTGGCTTTATGGTCATAAACACAGTAAATTACAATAGAAATTTCATAATTAATTAAGGATTGATACCATGATTGGAAGCTTTCCTCTGACTCGTATGCGACGCAATCGAATTGATTCTGCAACGCGTCGTCTGGTTGCTGAAAATAAATTGAGTAAAGATGATTTGATTTGGCCAATTTTTATTATTGAGGGCAACAATATTGAAACAGAAGTTTCTTCAATGCCTGGAATTAAACGGGTTACTGTTGATCGTCTGGCTGCATATATAGAACCTGCTGCAAATCTGGATATCCCCGCGCTTGCATTATTTCCTGTAACCACCAACGATAAACGTGATCCAGAGGGAAAGGAAGCCTATAATCCCAATAATCTAATTTGCCGTGCATCAAGAGAACTTAAAAAAAGATTTCCAGAAATGTTATTAATCGGAGATGTAGCTCTTGATCCTTATACCAGCCATGGCCATGACGGAATAATAAAAAATGGTTATGTTGCCAATGATGAAACCATAGAGATACTAGTCAGGCAATCGATTAATCAAGCCCGAGCAGGTATGGATTTTATCGCGCCTTCTGACATGATGGATGGTAGGGTCGCGGCAATCCGAAAGGCATTGGACAATGATAATTTTGTTAATACACGAATCATGTCATATGCCGCAAAATATGCCAGTGTTTATTATGGACCTTTCAGAGATGCGCTGGAATCAGGAAAACTTTTAAAAGGCGATAAAAAAACTTATCAGATGGATCCTGCCAATAGTCGAGAGGCTCTTTCTGAAGTCGAACTCGATATTCAAGAAGGTGCTGATTCAGTTATCATCAAACCGGGATTGCCCTATTTGGACATAATCCGAATGGTAAGAGATAGATTCAATATCCCAATTGTCAGTTACCAGGTTTCTGGTGAATATGCCATGTTGAAAAACGCGATTAACCGTGGTTATCTTGATAATAATCAGGCTATTTTCGAAACACTTCTCTGTTTCAAGAGAGCTGGAGCAAATGCAATTATGACTTATTTTGCTCCAGAAGCGGCAAAATTATTAAAACAGTTATAATTTTCATATATAAAGGGATATTTTAAAAAATTAATTAATTATTTCATAAATATCCTTTGGACTAGAATAAGACTAAATTCTCAACCAATTAGGAGATTTATGTCCAACAGATGCACGATTACCTATATAATTTTCCAATATTTCAAAATTTCTGACTTTTGTTTGACTAGGCATTGTAAAACCAATCTTAGAATCAAAAACTATAACCAGTTTCAGTTTTCCTTTACCCAATTTCTGTAATAGAACACCACTACCCTTTTTTAATTCAGGAATTTGTTCTAGGGGAAATATCAGAAATTTACTGGATGAATTCGCAATGGCAATATAATTTCCATTACCTTCAAGACAAGCGAATGTTTTTTCATTATCCTTTAAAGTTAGAACTTGTTTACCCGTTTTCCGTTCAGTAACTAGATTTTCCCCAGAAATGACAAATCCCTTTGCTGAGGTTGAAACAAGAACATATTTCTTTTTTTCATCTAAAATAAAAAATTCAATAACCTCAGCATCATTTGCTATGTCAGCAAGAAGACGTATGGGTTGACCATCACCTCGGCCTCTTGGTAAATCTAATGCCTTTATATTAAATGATTTACCTTCACTACCGATAATGCAAATTCGATCATTACTATGACATTCCAATATTTTAAATAAATGATCCCCTTCTTTGAATTTCAGCTTATCACTGTCAAGATTATGTCCTTTCAAAGCACGTATCCAACCTTTGGAGGATAAAATAATTGTCAGAGGTTCACGTTCCACCTCTTCCAGAATATCCATAACATCTATTGTTTTAGGCGCTTCAGAAATTTCCGTTTTTCTCAAACCATCATCGGACTGACCAAACGTTTTCAAACCCTCTTTCAATTCTTTGTTGATTTCTTTCCAGCAAAGAGATTCACTTGCCAGCAACGTTTTTAAATTAGATTTTTCATTTGTGAGTTGTGCATATTCATTTTTTATTGCATTTTCTTCCAATCGTCTCAAACTTCTCAAACGGATATTGAGAATGGCTTCAGCCTGAACATCCGACAGATTGAAAGTTTGCATCAAAACAGTTTTTACTTCATCTTCATCTCGAATTATACGAATAACTTCATCAAGATTTAGATATACCGCTAATAAACCCTCCAGAATTTCCAATCGCTGTTCAATAACATTTAACCGATATTGACTTCGACGTTTGAGAACTTCATAACGATGATCCAACCATGATTTCAAAATGGCTTTCAATCCCATCAATTTAGGAACGGCATTGCGATCAAGCACATTCATGTTGTAAGCAAACCGGTTTTCCAAGACAGTCAGTTTAAACATGGATTCCATTAAAATTTCAGGCTGCACCGTTTTAACTTTGGGCTCTAATATAAGCCGTATTTCATCAGTACTTTCATCTCTTATATCTGCCAATAATGGAAGCCTCTTCTGTTCCATCAAAGTGGCTATCTGTTCAATCAATTTGGATTTCTGCACTTGATAGGGTATTTCCTTAACAACGATAACCCAAGTTCCAAATCGACCATGTTCAATTTCCCATTTTGCCCTGAGCCTTAATGAGCCTCGACCAGTTTCGTAAGTTTGTTGAATAACATTTTGATTTTCAACAATTTTCCCACCTGTTGGAAAATCTGGACCTTTTACAAAATGCAACAAATCCTGTGTAGAGGCTTCAGGATTTTTAATAAGGGTCATAGCGGCCTGATAAATTTCACCCACATTATGTGGGGGAATGTTTGTTGCCATTCCAACAGCAATTCCGCTTGCACCGTTTGCCAAAAGATTTGGGAATGCACCTGGTAAAACAACGGGTTCTTTTTCCTCTCCATCATAGGTATCACGAAAATCAACACAATCTTCATCGATACCTTGCAATAAAAACTGGGCAATTCTTGTCATACGGGATTCTGTATAACGCATAGCCGCAGCATTATCACCATCAATGGATCCAAAATTCCCCTGTCCCTCAATCAAGGGATACCGTACAGCGAAATCCTGTGCGAGACGAACGAGCGCTTCATAGACAGCGGCATCCCCATGGGGATGATATTTACCAATAACATCCCCAACAATACGGGCGCATTTCTTGAATCCTGATTTTGGATCAAGTTTCAATTGACGCATGGCATATATCAAACGACGATGAACAGGTTTCAATCCATCCCTTACATCTGGTAATGAACGCGACATTATTGTTGACAGGGCATAGGCCAGATAGCGTTCACTTAATGCCCTTGCAAAGGGAGCGTCCTTGATTAAACCGTCAGATGCAGCAGTCATATTATACTCTTGTATGTTTTAATTTTTTATTTGTATGATTATGCAGAATAGAGAATTAGTCCATCATAGGCAACTTCGATGTCCGGCGGCAGATTTGCCTTTAGCCAATTCCAATCCATATCAGGTCCCATATGCGTTAAAATCGTTCTTTTAGGCTTGATAATTTTTTTCCATTCCAGAACCTTGCCAATCCATGCATGGGCAGGATGTTCATTCCGTTGAAAACATCCCACAATAAACAGATCAAGATTGGATAAAATTTTCAACCCTTGTTCCGGAATCCGAACCACATCGGTACAATATGCCACATCACCACATCGTATGCCCATGGATTTACAAAAACCATGTACCTGTTCACATGTTTGAATAGATTGATTTTCAATCATGAAATTATCATAATAATCAATCTGATGAACATCCAAAACTGGACGAAAAAAATATGGTTGGGTTTTCCATGGCTTAAATGCGTAGGCAAATCTTGATTTCAATTCAGATAATGTATCTTTCGTTGCATATATTGGTAAGGCTTTACCCAAAACTCTGTTGATTGAACGCAATTCATCCAGACCAGCAATATGATCTGCATGTGCATGAGAATAAATGACAGCGTCAACCCTGCCAATTTTTTCTCTCAATAACTGAGTTCGTATATCAGGACCTGAATCAATTAGAATTCTTTTGCCATTATTCAACTCAATAACGATAGAGGATCGAGTTCGTTGATTCTTTTGTTCCAGGGGATCACATATTCCCCAATTCCCCTGACCATCATCACCTCCTACCAATGGGACACCACCCGAACCTCCGCATCCCAGAATAGTAATTTTCATTAAACAATTTACCTTTTAAAAGACGCCTTTTTAAAAAGACGATGAAAATTATCTGTTGTTTGTTTTTTAAACGTTTCAAAATCGACCGCCAACAATTTGGCCATAAATTCTGCTGTTTGATAAACATATGCGGGTTCATTTCGTTTGCCCCGAAATGGTACGGGAGCCAGATAAGGAGAATCAGTTTCAACAAGAATTCTATCTTGAGGTAAATGGAGAACGATATCGCGTAAATCCTGGGCTTTTTTAAAAGTGATTATACCTGAAATACTAATATATCCACCCAAATCTAGAACTGTTTCGGCCAGTTTCATACTAGATGTAAAACAATGAATTAAAAATGGAAATCGTCCCCCTTTTTCTGTCTCTCTCTTTAAGATTTTGGCAATATCATCATCTGCATCCCGGGCATGAATACATACAGGCAATCCAGTTTGTTGCGAGGCACGGATATGATTTTCAAAAGATTCTTTCTGTCGTTCAAAAGCCTCTTGTTTACCGTAAAAATAATCAAGTCCGGTTTCACCTATACCTATAACTTTGGGATGATTGGTTAATTCAACAATTCTGTCAACAGAACAAAAAGGTTCATCCATCACATATTCAGGATGAGTTCCAATCGTGCACCATACACTCAAATGATCAGTTGTATAATCGGTTATTCCTATTTGCTGCCGCGCATCTGATAAACGCGTTCCTATTGTTACAACTTCACCCAAACCTGCATGTGTTGCACGATCAATAATGGCTTTTTTTTCATCATCATCAAAAAAATCAAGATGGCAGTGTGAATCAACCAGATGCATCAGATTTGTTCAGCTTCCGTATAACGAGGAAAAATAGGAGAAGGTAAGGGTAATTTTATTCCTGAATGAATTTCTTTTTCAAGATCTGAAAAATTACGTTCATTTTTACCAACCCCAAGCTGGGTCAATAATTTATCCATACTATTAGGCATGAATGGCTGTAAACAAGTGGCAATTTCGCGCAACACATCAACCATGGTTCTTAAAACAGTCTTCATACGCTCGAAATCAGTTTTTTTCAATTTCCATGGCGCCTGATGATCGATATATGCATTTGAAGCGCGTATAACCTTCCAAATATCCTCTAAAGATTCATTAAAAGCCTGACGGTCCATTTGTTCCCTTAATAAAATCGGCAACAGTTTAGCTTTTGCTATCAACTGTATATCCACATCCAATCTTTTTCCAGTATCTGGTAAAATTCCGTCACAATTTCTGGTAATCTGAGTCAAAGTTCTCTGTGCAAGATTACCCAGATCATTGGCCAATTCATTATTCATGCGATTGATCAGGGATTGTCTGCTATAGTCTCCGTCTCCACCGAAAGGAACTTCACGCAAAAGAAAAAATCGGACAGGATCCAGTCCGAACTCATTGATCAATTCAATAGGCTCAACAACATTTCCTACTGATTTACTCATTTTTTCACCTTCCACTGTCCACCATCCATGCGAAAATATTCGTCTGGGAACTTCCAAACCCGCCGCCATTAAAAAAGCTGGCCAATACAACGCATGGAAACGTGCAATTTCCTTCCCCACCAAATGCAAATCTGCTGGCCAAAAACGCCACCGATCTGATAATTCCGTATCAGGATAGCCCAATGCGGAAATATAATTTGTCAACGCATCGAACCATACATACATGACATGATCCTTATCGCCTGGAACTGGAATACCCCACTTGAAACTCGTACGACTGATGGATAAATCACGTAAACCAGATTTTACAAAACTTAACAGTTCATTCTTACGACTTTCTGGACCGATAAATTCTGGATGCAATTCATAAAATTCCAACAACTTGTCTTGCCAGGCAGACAATCTAAAAAAATAGGATGGTTCTTTTAACCATTTGACCTGTGCCCCTGTGGGCGCAATCTTTTGTCCATCTGCTGTAGTAGTTAGTTCATCTTCACTATAATAACACTCATCCCTGAGTGAATACCACCCTTCATAAGCGCCAAGATAAATGTGACCAGCATCAGCGATTTTTTTCCATAAAGTCTGGCAGCTTCTTTTATGACGTTCCTCGGTCGTTCGTATAAAATCATTATATGATATGTTTAACTGATCAGCCATATTTCTGAATTTTGCAGAAATTTCATTTACAAATACTTCCGATGTCTGTTCATTATTGTGGGCAGCCTGCTCTACCTTTTGTCCATGCTCGTCAGTACCCGTCAAAAAGAATACATCATATCCATCCAATCGTTTGAATCGGGCCAAAACATCCGCAGCGATTGAGGTATAGGCATGACCAATATGGGGTAACCCGTTTACATAATAAATCGGGGTGGTTATCATATAATGGTTTTTCATAATTCACTTACTAGTTCGAAATCGGAAATTAGGGTTTGTCTTTTATCCAAATTAAAAGATTCTGTATCTTTATGCCATTTTAAAATTTTTTGCCAAATATCAATCCATTCCATTACTGTTCGAGATGGATTGCCAAATCGTTCCTGCCTTGATTTTATAGCCTCACCGATCAGCATATTGAATTTATCTGTCAATAAGCTAAAAAAAACAGAAAATCCATCTTCTTTTTGTAAAATATACTTAACTTTTTCATTCAGCTCACTTCCTTTGAAAGGCTTCTCGAAAAAGGCATCAACAATATTTTGCAAATTTGAGGCGTCAGAATTCAATAATGATAATGCTTTACCAATCGATCCCTGAGACAGGGTAATTATTTTTTGATATTCTGCCTCAGAATATTCGGGGGCTAATTTAATCAAGGCTTCTAATAAAACAGTATTTGATAAGGGATGAAGCATTAATTTACGACAACGACTTGAAATCGTTGGCAACAAACGGTTTGGATGTGCAGTGATCAAAAAAATTAAAGCAGCATCTGGAGGCTCTTCCAAAATTTTTAATAAGCTATTGGCCGCATTCTGATTCATCAAATCCGCCTCTTCGATAATGACAATGCGCCACCCGTCATTGGCAGAAGTCAATCGTAAAAACGTTCCAACCGCTTTTATATCATCCATCAAAATTTCCGAACGAAGACGGTTTTTCTTTTCATCTATTCTTCGACTAACCGTTAATAAATCAGGATGACTACCCGCCTTTATCTTAGCCAACACTTTTTCAGAGCTACCAAGAATCAAACGAATGACATGATTGACAAAAGTTTTTTTGCCTACCCCGACCTCACCACATATCAACCATGCATGATGAAGCTTATTCTGGAAAATGGCTTGTTTGAAACAATCATACTCCTTTTCATGTCCCCATAAAGAGTCATCTAGTTTTGCTGTCATTGTTTTTAATATATCTTGATTCAGATAGTTTATGAGTGACGAGATTGTAAACTTCCCGAGTTACCTCATGCAATAATTTATGAGCTTTGATAACTTTACATCGATTTTTATTATTTTTAGCTATCAGTTGAAAACCATTCAGAACACGATAATGAAAATCATACCCGAGTTGTTCATAAGCATCAATTTTTGTTTGACGTTTTAGACAACGTTCAATAAGCGTTTCATAAGGGGCATCGAATACCAAAGTTAAATCGGGAATTAAATCTATCAAATTGGATAATTTTTGAATATAATCCAATATATCCGGATTTTCCTTACCTAATCCATAACCTTGATATGCCAGTGTTGAATCAATAAAACGATCACACAGCACTATTTTACCCTGTTGCAGCGCTGGCTTTATGACCTGATCTACATGATCGCACCTTGCGGTAAAATGAGCCAGGATTTCAGCTTTAAGCGAAAAATCGCAATTCCCAAATAACAATAATTTCCTAATGGCCTCGGCACCCGTTGTTCCACCTGGCTCACGGGTTAAGAGAACATCAATATTATCTTTTTGCAGCTTTTCTTTCAATAATTGAGCTTGTGTAGATTTTCCAGCACCTTCACCGCCCTCAAAAGTAATAAAATATCCTGACATAAATAATAAAATAATGTTGATTAATTTTTATTCGTTAAACGATAGCTTACATTTTTCATCATACGTGAAATAATATTAGCTTTTTCAACAGTCTCACCAGCTATTATGGGAACTTGTACAGTAATTCCACCATTTTTTACGGACAGAGAGGCCTCAACATTTTGTCCTTTCATAACAGGTGCGGACAAAGGGGCATTATAATCAAGGGTTACCTTCAATTTATCACGCATCCCGACAGGCAAGGTTAAAACAAGATTTTCACCTGCAACCAGTGGAACTGTTTCTTGTGCTCCCATCCAAACTGGTGCCTGTTCAACAATATCCCCTTTATTGAATAACTTAACATTTTCAAATTGATTGAAAGACCATTCTATCAAACGTTCACTCTCATGGGCCCGCATATTCATCGAGGTTAATCCGTTGACCACCATTATGACCCGACGACCATTCCGTTCAGAACTGGCACATAATCCATAACCGCCAGCATCTGTATGTCCTGTTTTCAAACCGTCCGCAAGCCCTTTGTCTACCAAAACATTTCGATTGCCCTGGGTGATTTTATTGAAAGTGAATTCTTTTTCGGAAAAAAAATGATAGTATTCGGGATAATCATGAATAAGATGATAGGCTATCAGAGCAATATCACGGGCAGACATCAGATGATTGCTATCCGGCCATCCGGTACAGTTCATAAAATGAGAATTCCGCAATCCCATCTTGGGCGCCATTTCATTCATCATGGATACAAACTGCTGTTCAGATCCGGCAATTCCTTCGGCAAGTACAATACAGGCATCATTCCCGGATTGTATAACAACACCCTGGATCAAATCCTGGACAGAAACTTGTCCATTTAAGGGAACAAACATTTTTGATCCCTGCATTTTCCAGGCTTTCTCACTTACGGGAAGCAACTGATCAAGCTTTAAACGCCCGGTTCGCAGCATGGCAAAAACAATATAACAGGTCATGATTTTTGTCAAAGACGACGGATGCATAGGTTGGTCTGCCAATTTATCCATCAAAACGGTACCTGTATTATAATCCATGATAAAGGCGTATTGTGCCAACGTGTCAAAAGGACCTATTGGTGTTACGGCTGGTGGACCATTCGAAATCGCCTCTTGAGTTGCTGACGAGAATTTCCTGCTTGCCACCTTACGAATGGCTCTTCGGGCACTTGCTGAATTTGAATCTATCAGAGCCAGAGATGCAGCTACGCTACTAATTCCAGTCAATATTGATCTACGAGTATGCACGCTTGTTCCTATTCAACTATAATTTTGGCACCCTTAATGCCAGATTTTAACAAATAATCAAGATTTTGATCTGCACTTTCGACTGATTGATAGGGACCAGAACGAACATGCAATATTCTGCGCCCTCCTTCAAAACTATAGGTCACTCTCCCACCAATACGTGCCGCCAATTTATTAGCATAAATTCGCAAGGTGAAAGAGCCACAATCAATCCATATTTGCCCTCCTGTAATTTGACCCTGCGTAAAAGTGACGGGCAAATCTTTTAATATTAATGAAGAATTTAATGCTTTTTGGAAAGTGGGATCTGATTTTTTTTTCGCATTATTTTCGCTTGATTTGCCATTCAGATTTTCAACCATGATTGTATCCAAAGGCGCAGTGTTAACTTTCATTTCCGTTTGCGGACCATTGGGCATTTCAAAAGCAAGATTTTGGCTTTGATTTTCTTCCTCAACAATTTCGATTTTCGCTGTTTGACCGTTTGAAATTCCCAATAATTCACCAGCTTTTGGCGTCAATTCCAACAATCTTGAAGGATAAGATGATGGACGATCATTCAAACGAATTGAAATTTCCCTACCATTGTCAACATTGCGAACTTTTATAATACTTGGTAATTGCAATGTGGGATGTGCACCCGTCATACGTTGCGGATCATAATATTCCCCATCAGCAGTCACTTTATTTTTCTGATTTTTGGATATAACTGCCAAACCTGTTGCATGATAGGCAAAATTTTCCTCTGGATAATACCATTGTTCCCCAACCTGATAAGGTTGACCAACCACGTAGTGAATCTGAGCTGGTTGCAACGGTTTTTCTTCCTTGGTACAACAGGCTATACTTATCAACAATAGAGAAAATAAATATTTTTTCACGATATAATTCAAATTCACAAAATTAATATTTTGTTATTTTATATTTATATTACAAAAAAACAATCATTTTATGCAACCATCGCATCTCCCAGCAATCCGACTGCCAGTGCATAATAATCCGAAGGGTTGTAGCGGCGTATTACATTAAAATTATGATAAATCATAAAACCATTATTATTTTTCTCATCCGGTTTCAAAATACTGCCATAAATATCCAGACGGGAAAAATCCGAACCATCTGATCGCTTAACGCCTATTGATTTCCACTCATCAAGTGTTTTTGAAACATGATGTCCGATATATGAACCATTGAAATCATTTGGCAATAAAATTTTTTGTCCCCAAGGTTCAGATCCATGCCAACCATTTTTCCTCAGATAATTGGCAATTGAAGCCAGTACATCTTTTTCATTTGTCCAAATATTTGGATGACCGTTTCCTGAAAAATCAACCGCATACCGTAAATATGCACTTGGCATAAATTGGGGCTGGCCCATTGCACCAGCATAACTGCCCATCATATTTTCGGGATTGATATTTCTATGATTAAGAATTCTTAATGCATTCATGAGCTCAATTTTGAAAAATTTAGCTCTTCTACCTTCATAAGCCAAAGTTGCCAAAGCATCAATAACATTAAATTTTCCGAGAAATTTGCCATAAAAGGATTCTATGCCCCATATTCCAACAAGTATAGAAGGATCAACTTCATAACTCTGCCAAAGAGCGGTCAAAAACGTTTGAAGTTCCTGAAATTTATTGCGACCTTGTTCTATTTTTTCTACTGTTATGACTTTTTTATAATATTGTTGCCATGTCATGACAAATTCTGGCTGTTTATGATCAAGTTCAATCACTTTTTTATTCGGTAAAGAATAATTCAAAGCATGCCTCATAATAGAGGCATTCAATCCTAGCTGAACAGCCTGTTGATATATATTGAAAAGAAAGGATTTATATTCGGATGATGATCTCGCAAAAGCGGGGATATTCGAAAAAACAAATTTTCCACTTCCAACTGCCATAACTGCTGTGCCAATAGAATTTGCCAAAAATTGTCTTCGCCTCATCGCTATTACCCTTTTATGTCGATTAAAATATATTGGCTTACCAAATAATTTTAATTAAAATCATGTAATTATTTCACTTTCACTATAGCAATTTCATTTTCCTGCAAAAAGAGTGATATTTGATCCCCAGATTTCAGTTTACCTACACCCTTTGGCGTACCAGTGAAAATCACATCTGATTTTTTTAATGGAACAAACTGGCTAATATAGGATATAATCTTGCTGAAATTAAATATCATGTTATTGCTATTTCCTCTCTGACGCTCTTCTCCATTTAATTTCATTGAAAAGCAAATAGGAAAAGATAACAGTTCCTTTTTTACAAAAGAGGAAAGGTAACAGGAATCTTTAAAACCCTTTGCCAAAAACCAGGGTAATTTTTTCTCTTTCAATGCTGTTTGCAGGTCTCTAGCCGTCAAATCAAGGCCAAGAGCGATTTCATCATAATAATTCTCGGCTTTGTTCTCCGAAATTTTAAAGCCATCCTGGGAAATCTTTAATACAATTTCAGTTTCATAATGAATATCCTGTGAAAAATCAGGTAGGATAATTGTATCTCCCTCAACCAAGGAGGTGTTGGGTTTACTAAAAATTACGGGGACAGATTCGATTTGATTTCCCAATTCTTTTGCATGTTCAGCAAAATTTCTGCCAACACAATAAATATTATTAATCATCATTTCATCCAATACACAAACAGGGAATTTTAGGTATTTTTTTAATTATACAGGTAAATTATGATGATTATATGTACAAACGAAAGACAATATTTTTTGAATTATGATTAGTTTTTTTTCACGGTTAAGATAAGATGGTGGGCGCAACAGGGATTGAACCTGTGACCCCTACCATGTCAAGGTAGTGCTCTCCCGCTGAGCTATGCGCCCATCTTAACGTTTGATAAACTGCTTGATACACATCTTAGTTTAAAAGCGCAAGTGGTCAAATGCAAAAAAATAAAATATTTTAATATAATCATTCTTTTTTTTCCGTTAGCAAGGTTATTTAGTGCCAATTCATAAAACAAAAATATATCATTTACAAAAACCTGATAATAATGTTTTACCGTTTTTAGTCAGCTCACCTCATTCTGGACAATTCTATCCAAAGAATTTGCTTGAACTAACAAGATTACCCTTGGATGAATTACGCAAGAGTGAAGACAGTTTTGTCCATGAACTTTTTCATCATGTATCTAATTATGGTGGAAGTTTGTTAAATGCAGAATTATCCCGTATTTTCTGTGATCTCAATCGATGGGCATGGGAACTTGATCCAAAAATGTTCAAAGAACAACTTCCCCCATGGTGTGATACAGAATCCGCTCGGGTAAAAAACGGAATTGGAACAGTTCATAAAATCAGCAATTCAGGAAAAGTTATTTTCAAATATTATCTTTCATTTACCCATATTGAAAAACTAGTTCAAAATTATTGGTTTTCCTATCATCAACAAATTAAAAATTTTATTCATAACTTTAAAAACCGTTTCAATGGAGGCATCATCCTCGATGTACATTCAATGCCATCCCCACGCATCCAAACCCCTGCCTTTGCAGATATAATATTAGGGGACAATTTTTCAAAAAGCTGTTGCCCGCTGTTAATAAACCAGACTGCTAGATATTTTCAATCAAAAGGCTTAACAGTGAAAAAAAATATACCTTATGCAGGAGGGTATATTACCAGTCATTATGGAAATCCTTTTAAAAATATTCATGTTTTACAAATTGAAATAAATAAAAAATTGTATTTGAATGAAGAATGTTTCCAACTCAATGAAAATTTTTTTAGAATTCAAAAAATTATGACTGAATTTCTGATTATGATTACCAGTCAATGGAAAGAATTTTTAAAAATTTAATTGTTACCAAAAAAAATTATTAATTGTCTTCGTTAATTTCCAGTTTATTTTGTTATATAATTAATTCAAATTTAATTTTAACCCATAAATATGATAAAGGCTTACAAGTGAAAATGAGTGATGCAACATCTACGCATGCTGAAGAACAACACAATTTTAGTGCAGAAGTTGAACGCCTTATGGATCTGGTTGTTCATGCACTTTATTCAGAGAGAGAAATTTTTTTAAGAGAATTAATTGCCAACTCTGCAGATGCATTGGATAGAAGACGTTTTGAATCGCTTACCAATCAAACAGTTGCCTTGCCCGATAAACCCCAAATAATTTTAACCGTTGATAAAAAGGAAAATTTATTAACGATCAGTGATGATGGTCTCGGTATGAGTAAGGATGAGATGATCCAAAATCTCGGAACCATTGCAAAATCAGGAACAAGAGCGTTTGAAAAACAGCTCAAGGATGCCAAACCCGAAGATCGTGTTAACCTCATCGGTCAATTTGGTGTTGGATTTTATTCAGCCTTCATGGTGGCGGATAAAGTAGAGGTGATTTCACGACGTGCCGGATCGGATGAAGCCTGGGCATGGAACTCTGAAGGTAAAGGCAAGTATAGTATCGCTTCCTCAACAAGAAATACACCTGGTACAGATGTTATTCTTCATATTAAAAAAGATGCTGAAGAATATTTGGAAAGCATACGACTGGAGAATATTATCCGTAAATGGGCAGATCATATTGCCTGGCCCATTACGATTAAACAGGATGACAAAGAAACATCCGCCAATGAAGGTCAAGCAATCTGGACAAAACCACGTGGCGATATTTCCGATGAACAACTAGATGAATTCTATCGTCATGTAACCCATTTATTTGACAAACCACTGGCTACGCTTTTATGGCATGCTGAAGGCGTGATTGAATTCACTTCTTTGTTATTTATTCCCGGAATGGTTTCTCCATTCGCACCAGTTGATCAAGAAAGAAAAAGCAAGGTACGATTGCATGTACGCCGTATGTTTATTACTGATGAAGCGGACATGCTTCCACCTTGGTTACGTTTCATTCAGGGGATTGTGGATACTGAAGATCTTCCCCTAAATGTATCCAGGGAAATGCTACAAAACACACCCGTTCTTGCACGTATTCGTAAGAACCTTGTTAACCGTGTGATAAGTGAATTAAAAAAACTTTCGGAAGATAAAGAAAAATATACAAAGTTTTGGGAACTTTTCGGGGCAATTCTTAAAGAAGGACTTTGGGAACCCAATGAAAACAATGATACAATTGCCAAAATCTCAAGATTCTATTCATCTACCGTTGATGGTTTGACAAGTCTTTCCGACTATGTGGAACGTATGAAAGAAAATCAGGAGGCCATCTATTTCTTGGCTGGAGATTCCCTTGAAGTCTTAAAAACCTCACCTCATCTTGAAGGTTTCAAGGCACAAGGAATCGAGGTCCTATTATTCACTGATCCTGTGGATGCTTTCTGGCCTGATCGGTTTGGAAAATTTGAGGAAAAACCTTTACGCAGCATTACCCGTGCCAAGAAAGATCTCGATAAACTTATGGGAAAAGAAGAAAGATCAAACAGCGAGGAAGAAGAAAAACTTTTAAAAACTTTGATGGAAAGTTTGAAAGACAAAATTACGGATGCTCGCATGACGACACGCCTTGTTGACAGTCCTGTAATTTTGGCTGCAAAAGAAGACGGTCCCGATTTACAGATGCAACGTTTAATGCGTCGTAACGATCGCTCAATTCCTTCAGCCCCACCTGTTCTGGAAATTAATCCAAATCATAATTTAATCAAATCTTTAATCAAGAAGGTAAATTCAGGCGAGAATATAGATGAAGCTGCATTTATACTGCTTGATCTTGCAAAAATACAGGATGGGGAAATGCCATCTGATCCAACATTATTTGCAAAACGTATTGCAGCCGCATTAGCATAATCCTAGATATATCAAAAATGGCGATGCATCAATGAATGCTCGCCTTTTTCAAAACCTTAAACAAGAAATATTTGGTCTATTTTTCAAAACAGAATTCAGCGCTTGGAAACGTTCTGGATCTGACTTCCATGGCATATGATTTGACTGCCTCTTCCATTGTTTGACCAATTTGGGCATACCGTTTAACAAATTTTGGTTTAAATCCTTGAAAAACACCAAAAATATCATCACATACCAAGACTTGACCATCACAGGCTGGAGAAGCACCTATTCCAATTGTAGGAATTGATAATTGTTCAGTAATTGTTTTTGCCACTGATTCAACCACTCCCTCCAAAACAATTGCAAAAGCACCCGCTTTGGCAATAGCATTACTATCTCGCATGACTTTTTCAATTTGTTTGGTGTTTCTTCCTGCAATTTTAAACCCACCCATGGTTTGAACAGCCTGCGGCATCAATCCAACATGTCCACAAACAGGTATACCTCTTTTGACAAGAAATTCAACGGTTTCGGCCATTTCCTCCCCACCTTCCAGTTTAACTGCTGCTGCACCCGTTTCCTGCAATATGCGTGCTGCGTTCCTAAAGGCTTGACGGGGATTTTCCTGATAGGAGGCGAAAGGTAAATCAATCATCACACACGCCTTTTTTGATCCACGCATAACAGCCTTGCCATGTTCGATCATCATTTCAATCGTCACGGCCAAAGTCGTGTCAAATCCGTAAATGACCATCCCGAGTGAATCACCCACGAGTAACAAATCAACATGAGGATCCACAATTTGTGCAACTGAAGCAGTATAGGCGGTCAAGGAAACAATTGGTTCCTTATTTTTTTTCGCCAATATCTGGGGAACAGTAATTCTTTTGATCTTATTCTCTATCATTCAAATCTCTATGATTTATAACTGATTAAACCTATTGTAAGATAATAATGACTATTTATTATTTATGATGTTTTAACCAGCTCGGTTAACAAATTATTTCAAAAAACTTTATTATAATTTTTTATTTTTATAATTGATCTACTTTTTCAACGCCATTGATCACTTTGATATGCTGTGCGAGAACGGGTGATACATTATAGTATCCTGGTAATAAAATTTCCACCTCTTGTTGCTGAACAAGATTGGGAATTAAAATGATTTTACCATTGCCTTTCTGCGTATTTTCCAACAATTTTGAAATTGTTTCTACAGCTTGGACGTCATCAATCCATATTTTGAGTTCCTTGACCAAACCGGATATCGCTGTTTCAAGATCTTCCACGTGATTTGCTGTTATACGCAAATTTTCTGCATCCAACCTTAAATCAACCGTTACGATAACCATTTTACCAATTACAAGCAAATCACGGAAACAGTTCAAACTTTCAGAAAAAAAAGTTATCTCACAGGCTCCAGTTTTATCCGATAATCCAACCCAAGCCATTTTGGTCCCTTTACGGGTAGGACGTTCCTTACAATTTAATATACAGCCAGCAAGTTTAATTCTTCCCTCTCCGGAACGAGCAATTGTTTCGAGATTATTTATCGGTTGTATTCCCAATTTGATCAGTAAAGCCCTAAACGAATCTAGTGGATGGGCTGTCATATGATAGCCTATTGCCTCAGCTTCCAAAGTTAACCGTTCAATTTCGGGCCATTCAGCCACACTGTTAATTTTTAACGGTTCTGCTATTTGTGCCGTGGCATTTTGAAATAATCCAATTTGGCCACTTGCTTTTTCCTCTTTTCGTGCATGGGCTCTCCGTAAAATCACTTCGGCTGATGCAAAAACCTTATGTCTGTTATTTTCGACTGAATCAAAAACACCCGCCTTGGCAAGATTTTCAAGTTGGCCCTTATTTAAATTCTGATAATCAATGCGTTCGGCAAAATCTGCAAGATTTTTGAAATCTCGACCATCCCGATCGTGAACCAAGGCTTCCATGGCGCTAAAACCCGCTCTTTTAACTGCAGCTAATGCATAGCGTATAGCCAAACTGCCATCAGGTTGTTTCTCAATTTCAAAATCAGCACCGGATTTGTTGATATCAGGAGGCAAGACAGAAATGCCAATTCTTTTGGCCTCTTGTCGAAGGATGGCTAACTTATCCGTCTTTTCTCGTGCCAGTGACATACACGCGGCAAAAAAAGCCACTGGATAATTCGCTTTCATCCATGCTGTCTGATAAGAAACCAGAGCATAAGCAGCAGCGTGGGATTTATTGAACCCATAATCAGCAAACCGCGCCATCAAATCAAATATCTCTATCGCTTTTTGCCGATCAATACCATTTTTAGTTGCACCTTCAGTAAAAATCTCACGCTGCTTATCCATTTCGGAACGAATTTTCTTACCCATTGCTCGACGTAAGAGATCCGCCCCTCCAAGACTGTAATTAGCCAATCTCTGGGCAATTTGCATGACCTGTTCTTGATAGACCATGATGCCATAAGTCTCTTCAAGAATATCCCTTATTTTTTCATGCGGTGATTGCCATTCCTCTCCATGCTTACGTCGACAATAATCGGGAATATTGGCCATCGGGCCTGGTCGGTACAAAGCGACAGCGGCAATCAGATCCTCTATACGACTGGGCTGCATTTGACGCAAAACATCACGCATCCCAGCGCCTTCAAATTGAAAAACTCCTCCGGATTCACCTCGACTCAACATTTCGTAAGTCAGGGTATCATCAAGTGGAATTTTCGAAAGATCAATATGTTGTCCCAACTTTTCCAGCATTTTAACGGCTCGCTGCAAAATCGTCAGGGTGGTTAATCCTAAAAAGTCAAATTTAACCAACCCAACCTGTTCGACAAATTTCATATTATATTGCGTAACAAGCATATCACTTTTCGGATCACGATAAAGCGGCACAAGTTCAACCAGCGGACGGTCCCCTATGACCACACCCGCTGCATGCGTACCTGCATGTCGGTATAATCCCTCCAACTGCAAAGCCACTTGTAAAAGACGATGTATATTTTCATCTGTTGCCTGCATTTCCTGTAATCTAGGTTCAGTTTCAATGGCCTGTTTCAAGGTAACTGGATGGGCGGGATTGTTTGGTATGAGTTCAGCAACCTTATTGACCATTCCGAAAGGAAATCCAAGAACACGACCAACATCACGAACAGCAGCACGCGCAGCCAATTTTCCAAAAGTTATAATCTGTGCCACCTGGTTGGTTCCATAGGCTTGTCTTACATATTCAATGACTTCATCTCGCCGGTCTTGACAAAAATCGATATCAAAATCCGGCATTGAAACACGTTCAGGATTCAAAAAGCGCTCAAACAGCAAATTAAAGCGCAAAGGATCCAAATCAGTAATCGTCAATGCCCAGGCCACCAAGGATCCTGCCCCAGATCCCCTTCCCGGTCCGACAGGAATATCATGTTCCTTGGCCCACTGAATAAAATCAGCAACTATAAGAAAATAACCTGAAAAGCCCATATTCTTGATAATATTTATTTCGTAATCAAGACGATCTACATATTTCTGGCGATGATCTTGTGTAAGATCGCAAATGGATATCAAACGTTTTTCCAGACCTGATTTTGCCATATGTTCAAGCGTATCCTCGGCCGTTGTCCCCGCCTTGATTTTTCTACTATGTGGCAGCATCGGTTTTCTTGTTTCTATTTTCACTGCACACCGTTTTGCGATTTCAATCGTGTTACTGCATGCTTCAGGAAGATCTGAAAACAGATTACACATCATTTCCGGAGGCTTGAACCAGTGTTCAGGTGTAACTCTCCAACGATCCTGTATATCAACAGTACATCCCTGCGCAATGCAAATTAGCGCATCGTGCGCCTCGTACAATTCAGGAGTCGGAAAAAAACATTCATTTGTTGCTACAAGGGGTAAGCCATACCGGTCTGCCAGATCGATTAAACCTGGCTCAACCGATTTTTCCTCAGCCAGATTATGACGTTGCAATTCAACAGCCAAACGCCCTGGAAAAGCTTTTGCAAACTGTTCAAGCAACATGGATGCATGCTTTTCCTGACCCTCAGATAATAATTGAAATATAGGCCCCCGTGTTCCACCAGTCAAAAGAATCAAACCCTCTGAATGTTCACATATTGTATCTACATTGACAAAGGGATCCGATGGATCTCCATTTAGAAAACCTTCTGATGAAAGAAATTGTAAATTCAACAATCCAATATCATTTTGAGCCAACAAAACAATTGGCCAATTTGTAATATGACGCGGTTGCTCACCTAAAACGGGAATACCGATCTGAGATCCAATAATCGGCTGTATGCCTGCTTCAACACAGGTTTTTGAAAATTCTAATGCCCCAAACAAATTTCCTGTATCCGTAATTGCGATAGCTGGCATGTTCATTGTCTTGGCCAGCTTAACCATTTGAGGTATGCGAATAGCCCCCTGACTTAGTGAATATGCAGAATGGCTACGAAGATGGATAAAAGAGGCAAGAGACATCTATTTTTATACCTTATTATAAATGACAAGGAATTATTTTGCCCTCATGCAAGGTAACAACCCGATCCATTTTGGTGGCTAGGCAATGATTATGAGTAACGATCAAAGCTGTCAAACCTTCACTACGTACAACCTGTAACAGCAAATTAAAAACATGCTCGGAATTCTTTTCATCTAAATTTCCCGTTGGTTCATCCGCCAATAGAATTTTTGGTGAATTTACCAAAGCCCGTGCAATTGCAACCCGCTGTTTCTCTCCACCAGACAACTTTCCTGGGTAATGATCGACACGATGACCAAGACCAAATTTCTTTAACCAGTCCCTACCTATATTTACCGCTTTCGTTTTAGATCCCCTTGCTATCAATTGTGGTATCAAAACATTTTCCAAGGCAGTAAATTCAGCAAGCAAATGATGAAACTGATAAACAAATCCTATTGAATTTAATCTTAATTGCGTTCTTTCCCGATCATTCAATCTGGAAGATTTTCGACCTTGAATAATAATTTCGCCCTTTTGGGGTTTTTCAAGCAATCCAGCAATATGCAACAAGGTTGATTTACCCGTACCAGAAGGAGCAATCAGGGCAACAATTTCACCATGATTGAGCGTAAAATCAGCATTGTGCAAAATTTGAAGGTTCTCATCACCACTTTTATAGGCATGTGAAATTTTATCTAACTGGAGGACAACTTGATTATTCATTTCTCAATGCCTCAACTGGATCCGTTTTTGCTGCTTTCCAAGATGGGTATAATGTCGCCAGTAAAGAAAGGAACAGAGCCATTGACATAACCTGTATCACATCTGACCAATCTAACTTAGCCGGCAAATGTTCAAGATAATAAACCTCAGAATTAAATAGATTTGTTCCCGTGATTTTTTGCAAACCCTGACGTATATGTTCTATATTTTTACAAAATAAAATTCCCAATACAGTTCCTATCAGTGTTCCTGTTACCCCAACAGATGCCCCGCACATCAGGAATATCCGCATTATCGCACCACGTGATGCCCCCATGGTTCTAAGTATGGCAATATCACGTGTTTTATCCTTGACCATCATAATCAAAGAGGATATGACATTAAAAGCAGCAACCAAGATAATTAACGCCAGAATAAGAAACATCACATTCTGTTCAACTTGCACTGCTCCAAAAAAAGCATTGTTGCTCTGAGTCCAATCAACAAATTTCAGATTATCATTTCTAAACGAATTCTCAAGTTGATGCGTAACAGCTTGAATATGGGTTGAATCATTCGAGAATATCTGGATTCCTGTTACCTCATCATCAAGCTGAAAATATTTCTGTGCTGCCCGCATCGGTAAAAAAACATAACTGGAATTATATTCATGCATACCAGAATCAAAAATACCAATAATTCTATAGGATTTGATTCTGGGAATATTACCCATTACTGTTGCGGACCCTTTAGGTGAAATTAAAGTTAACCTTGAACCAACTCCCAGATTTGCTTGCTCAGCAAGAGTTTCACCAATAATGATGACATCATCGCCTTGAAATTGTTTCAAAACTGTTGGATCGAGAGTTTTGCTAATGACTTTAAGTTTTTTCAAACCAGAAGCTGCCATTCCCCTAACCATTCCACCAGAGTTGAAATTTCCAGCACTTATCAACACTTGTCCTTCAATAAAGGGAATGGCAGATGTAATATGGGGCATTTGTTCAATTCTGTTGGATAAATTATTATATCCCCTTAAAGAGGTTGGCCCATCATAAGATTGACTGTATACACTCAAATCTCCATTCAAGCCTAGTATACGTCCTAATAAATCAGCCTTGAAACCATTCATGACAGCCATGACGACTATTAATGTTCCAACACCCAAGGCTATTCCTATTAATGAAAAAATAGCTATTATTGAAACAAAACGCTCGCCTTTTCTAGCACGAAGATATCGTTTTGCAACCATTCTTTCAAAAGAGCCAAACATAAATACATTACCTTTGATAAGAGGAAATATAATTCATCACCTGTTCTATAGATACTTCCGTTCTTTCGCCGGTTTCACGACGTTTAATTTCGACAACATTATTACCTATCCCTCTTGGACCGATAATAATTTGCCAAGGGTGCCCCATCAAATCAGCATCTGCAAATTTCACTCCAGCCCGTTCATCACGATCATCATATAAAAACTGTTCTTGATCCATTTTATACAATGCTTCACAAGCATCCTTACAAGCTTGATTCTTCAATCCCAAATTAATAATCACGGCTTTGAAAGGAGCAATAGCATCTGGCCATATTATCCCCTGATCATCATGTGATGATTCAATTATTGCCCCGACAAGACGGGAAACCCCAATACCGTAAGAACCCATATGAGGATTTATTTTGTAACTATCAGGTCCTATCACAGAAACATTCATTGCTTCTGTATATTTTGTACCAAAATAGAAGATTTGACCTACCTCAATTCCACGCCCTTCACAGCGTCTGGATTCTGGAACTTTTTGCCATTCATTCTGATCATGTTTTTCATCAGTGGCGGCATAAAATCGTGTCATACGTTGGAAGAAAGCGGCCAAGGATTCCTTATCATTTATATCAACCGGCATTTCAAGCCAGTTCTGTTCCGTGAAATCAGAATCAAAATAGATCCCGCTTTCACCCGTAGGTGCCAGAATAATAAATTCATGGCTTAAGTCCCCGCCTATCGGACCTGTATCAGCCAACATTGGAATTGCTTTTACACCAATTCTTTGAAATGTCCTGAGATAAGAAAGCATCATTTTATGATAGGTTACAACAGCATCTTCATAATTAAGATCAAAACTGTATCCATCTTTCATATAGAATTCCCGCCCGCGCATCACGCCGAAACGTGGACGAATTTCATCCCTGAATTTCCACTGAATCTGGTATAAAAGCTGTGGAAGCTCTTTATAGGACTTTATAAATTGTCCAAATATATCGGTTATCATTTCTTCATTCGTGGGACCATATAAAAGATCACGTTTGTGACGATCAACAATACGAAGCATTTCCGGTCCATAAGCATCATAACGCCCAGAACGTTTCCATAAATCCGCCGATTGCAAAGTTGGCATCAAAACTTCCTGTGCATTGATAGCATTTTGTTCTTCCCTCACAATTCTCGATATATTGTCAAGAACTCTCAAGCCCAAGGGCAGCCATGCATAAATGCCAGAAGACATTTGCCGAACCATCCCTGTTCTTAACATGAGACGATGAGAGATAATTTGAGCTTCAGCTGGATCTTCTTTTAAAGTTGGAAGAAAACTGGACGATAGACGCATATTTATCCTATTAAAACCATATTTTTATGAAACATTACAATCGATCAATATTACTCAATATCAACAGAATATCACAACCGTATGACGTGAACCTCGATAAGCGGTTTTTTACCAAGCTTACGCCCCAGAATACGTCTTAGTATTGATTTCGATTTGTCAATTAATTCTTCGTCATTCAACCGAACTATTCTTGGCAATTGTTCAATTGCATCGGCAAAATTATCAATAATCAGATCACAATCATCATACTGATCCAGTAAACCGGGCGCGCTTATATTTGGATCACTCAACAACATACCCTCATCATCCACTGCAAAACTTGCAACAATAACACCGTTATAAAGCATGCGTCGACGTGCCGCCAATACGTTCCCATCTATGGATAAAAGCCTGTTTCCATCAACTGTCAAGCGGCCATAAGGTACACTATTTACAATTTTGGTTGGTCCTGGTGCCAATTGAATGATATCTCCATCCTCCAGCAGGATAGGTTCAGAGTTACAAGATTTTGCAATTTCCGCCTGTGCATTCAAATGAACCCACTCACCATGAACAGGAATGCCGTATTTTGGTTTTACCAGTTTATATAATTCTGTAACTTCATCATGACTGGCATGTCCTGAAACATGAACCAAATGATCTACGGATGTTATTACCCTGACCCCACGACGCACCAGATTATCCTGTACACGCATGATTGCCAATTCATTACCGGGAATTGTACGACTGCTGTAAATAACAGTATCTCCAACACCAAAAGATATATGTTGATGTGTATCATAGGAAATACGGGTTAAGGCTGATCTTTCCTCACCTTGACTTCCCGTAATAATGAATACAACATTTTCCTGATCAATTTCATTCATATTCTGTTCCGTATAAAACGGAGGAATATCACGAAAATATCCATTTTCACGTGCTGCAATTTCAATATTCTGCAAAGAGCGGCCAATAATTACCACAGGGCGATTTGCCTGTTTTGCTGCATAAGCAATCGTCTCGATCCTTGAGACATTACTTGCGAAACAAGTTACTGCAACTCTTCCCCTGATATTGGCAATAAGATCAACCATGCTTTTTCTGACGGCACCCTCTGATTCAGGCGCACGTCTGACAATCGCATTCGTACTATCACAAATCATTGCCAAAACACCTTCATCACCTATCTCGGCAAATTTTGAAAGATTTGTTGGATGACCTATTACAGGATCAGGATCGAATTTCCAGTCACCTGTATGTAATACTGTTCCATAAGGAGTGCGAATTACAACACTTTGCGCTTCAGGTATAGAATGCGTTACAGGTATAAATTCCAGATCAAATTCCCCAATTCTGATACGGGCTCCAATATCAATCAGATGAATTGTGACATCATTTAGTAAGTTAGCCTCTCTCAATTTTCTTCTAATAATTGAAGCGGCAAACGACGTTGCATAGATTGGACACTCCAATGCTTCCCAAAGATATGTTATCGCACCGATATGATCTTCATGTGCGTGAGTGATAACCAATCCTAACAAACTATCTTTATATCGAATAATGAACTCAGGATCAGGCACCAGAATATCGGCTTCCGGCATGTCGTTACCACTAAAACCAATGCCACAATCAAATGCAAGCCATGACCCATTAAGACGATATAAATTAAAATTCATACCAATTTCACCTGTTCCTCCTAAGGGAAGAAAGGCAAAATCGTTTGCAGTTTCATTCATGTTTATCCTTTTTATTATTTTTACTATGATGTTTTATTACGATTTGCAAGCAATCTTAATCCTTCTAACGTTAATTCCAGACTAATTTTTTCAAAAATATCGGTACCTTCTGCCAATAAGGATGCCAATCCGCCTGTTCCTATAACGCGATAGGAACAATTAGCTTCGGCTCCAATCCTTTTTATGATACCCTCAATAAGACCTATATATCCCCAATATATACCTGATCGCATTGCGTTAACTGTTTCTTTACCTATTACGGAAATGGGTTTCGTTATACCGATCTTTGGTAATCGAGCTGCGGCTTTATGTAGAGATTCCAAAGATAAAGTGAGACCGGGTGAAATAATTCCTCCGCAATAATTTCCTTTTTCATCAATAACATCAAATGTTGTGGCTGTCCCTAGATCCACAACAATTAAAGGACCCCCAAATAGAGTATGAGCTGCTAGGCCATTTAGCAAACGATCAACACCCACTTCATGAGGGTTATCAATTAAAATTTTGAATCCCCAATCCAGATCAGATGAAGCGATAAGAGGTTCGACGCCAAACCATTGTCGACACAATAATCTCAATTGATATAAAATCGGGGGAACAACAGTACCAATGATAATGTTGTCAATCTGATCAGTTTTTATCCCACATGCTTGCAGTAAAATAAGTAATGTCGCGGCGTATTCATCTGATGTATGGTTGGGAATTGTACTCATTCGCCATGAACCCACCCATTTTTCACCATTATGTATAGCAAATACAACATTGGTGTTGCCCGCATCAATGACCATTAACACGCTTTAACAATCCTGAAAATTATCTAACCAAAAAACTTCACCCGTAGAGAAACTTCGCATTTCCTTTACAGTTTGTAATAATAGTAACCCATGTTCATCAATACCACAATAAATTCCTTCCCAACTATTTTGCTGTAAATTTACAGTTAATTTTGAATTTAAAGGTATTGATTTCTTTATCCATGCCTCACGTATAATTTTTTCTTGGTCATTTGTTAAAAAATTTATCCAGTAATCAAAATAATATATAATTTTCTTTGATAACTCTTTTGCTAAGGGTGGTTTAGTTACAAAATCTTTTAAACAACCCAATTTTCTATTCAAATCAGGATAACTATTGATATTGACACCAAAACCCATAACCAACCATTCTAATTGACTGGTCTTGGAAATATTGCTTTCAATTAGAATTCCACCAATTTTCCTGTTTTTATACAATAGATCATTAGGCCATTTAATAAATAATTCATGATCGACTTTGCTGTAAAATCTTACAGCATCATAAAGAGATAATGCTGCAACAAACGGAATCCAATTCAATTTTATATTCGATGATCTTGGCCAATATAATAAAGAAAAAGCTAAATTACCCTGAGGCTCGATCCATTTGCGCCCACGGCTTCCCCGTGGTGATGACTGAGAGTCAGCCAAAACAGCCAGATCGGTTTTATTTCCTAATCTGGCAATCTCAATGCAGTGATCATTGGTAGACGATAACGTGGAATAATGTTCAAATTTCCAGAACCTTCTTTTTTCCACGTCTAGACACTTGAATGATTAATTAAACAAAGATTTAGCTGCAATGCGTCCAACATGCATCATTGGACCCATAAATATGATAAAAATTACTGTTAACGCGCTCATACCAAAGGACATAAAAGAAATTGATAATGAACGATGATCAAGTTGTCCATGAGATCTGTCCATGAAAATGATCTTAACAATCCTAAGATAGAAAAAAGCACTTAAAACGCTGGCAACAATTCCAACTGTTGCAAGTACATATAAATGTACCTGAATAGCTGCCCAAAAAACCATAAATTTACCAAAGAATCCTGCAAGTGGCGGAACACCTGCCATACTAAACATGAAAATTGCCATAGCAACCGCTATGCCCGGATCACTTTTACCAAGTCCGGCCAAATCATTAATGTTTTCTACAACCTTACCTTTTCGAGTCATAGATGTAATCACGGCAAAAGTTCCGACATTCATGAAAAGATAAGTTGTCAAGTAAATGATCGTTCCCAAAACGCCATTTGAATTTCCTGCGGCTAATCCAACCATTGCATATCCCATATGTGCAACTGAAGAATAAGCCATCATTCTTTTAATATTTAATTGAGATATAGCACCAATACTTCCAATAATTATGGATAACAATGATATAACTTCAATCAAAAACTGCCATTGATAGGATAGGGTTCCAAAAGGTCCCGTCATTAACCGTAAAAATAATGCAAAAGCTGCAAATTTTGGCGACGTCGAAAGAAAGGTTGCAACAGGCGTTGGAGCACCTTGGTAAACATCCGGTGTCCACATATGAAAAGGTACTGCAGAAATTTTAAAGCATATTCCGATTAAAACAAAAACCAGTCCAACGACAAATCCCATATTATTATAATTTGCCGCTACGATGACTTTATGAACATTGTTATATTCCATATTTCCAGCTGCGCCATAAAGCATTGAAATACCATAAAGTAAAATTGCAGACGCGACTGATCCCAAAATGAAATATTTTATCCCAGATTCAGCTGATAACGGATTGTTACGATCAATTGCACATAAAATATATAAAGATAACGAAGATAACTCCAGTCCAAGATACAGGCTCATAAGATTATTGGAGGAGACCATAACCATTGCACCGACCGTGGAAAAAATGATCAACGCTATAAATTCAAAATATGTTGTTTTATTTTTTTTATTAAAATCCAAGGACAAAATAATTGTTAATAAACCTGCAATAAGAACCAGCAATTTCATGTAACGGGAAAATTCATCATTTACAAATAACCCGTAATATGCCAACCCATTTGCATTGGTTAACGTTAAAAATCCCGCGGCAATAAATATTGCCGTGGAAAAAATGGCAGAGGGAAAAAAGGAATTTTCCTTTTTTTGCAGCGCCCCGAATAACAATATAATAAGACCACCAATTGTTAATACAATTTCTGGAATAGCAAGCGTCCAATTCATCGGATTTATCCTGACTTAACTTAATATCATTGATAGATCAGGAAAGTGGCGACGATAACCACCAACCCAATTGCCATGGTAAAAGCATATAAAGCAAAAGAACCATTTTGAATCCAGGATATCCCTTTGGCAGAACGATTTGTAAATTGCGCCAATATGACAGGAAATTCCTGGATAATATCTTTTTCACCAATTTTCCATAATGCCTTAGACAAAGCTGCATAAGGACGGATAATTATTACATCGTAAAGTTTATCAAAATACCATGCATTTAATAGAAAACGGTAAAACCCCTTCATTGACTGAGCTAATGATATAGGGATATTCGGATTAACTATATAACATAAATAAGCGATTAAAATACCCAGTATACCAAGTATAAGTGGCATTAATGCAATAATTGCAGGTGTATGTTGCTCAATAATCATATGCAAATTATCTGAAACATTAACAATTGAACCTCCCCAAAATATAATTTGTTGAGAACCTATATAATAAGGATATAGGATAATGCCTCCAATAATTGATGAAACACCAAGTATAATCATGGGTAAAGTCATAGAGAAAGGAGATTCTTTTGCATGATCATAATTTTCCTTATGTTTTGGTTTTCCATGGAACACAAGAAACAACATCCGCCAGCTATATAGGCTTGTAAGAAACGCAGTTAATAACAATACAACCCAAGCCGCATATCCCAAGGAAGATTGGGTTGCCCAAACAGCTTCCAGAATGGCATCTTTTGACCAGTAACCTGCAAATGGATATATTCCACCCAATGCTAGACAGCCTATCCACATCAATATGCAAGTCAAAGGTAATTTTTTATACAATCCACCCATCTTGAACATATCCTGTTCATCATGAAGCGCGATAATCACTGATCCCGCACCAAGAAACAACAATGCCTTGAAAAAAGCGTGTGTCGTTAAATGGAATACTGCAATTTGATAGGTTCCCACACCAACTGCGACAAACATATATCCAAGCTGAGAACAAGTTGAATAAGCAATGGATTTCTTAATATCTGATTGTACCAAAGCAACAGAACCGGCAAATAATGCTGTTAATGATCCTATAACAATAATGAATATCTTAACATGTGGAGCCAATTCAACCAGGGGTGACATTCTTGCCATCAAGAATACACCTGCTGTCACCATAGTTGCGGCATGAATAAGTGCGGAAACTGGCGTTGGTCCTTCCATTGCATCCGGTAACCATACATGAAAAAACAATTGGGCAGATTTTCCCATGGCCCCGACAAATAGCAGGAATGCAATAAATTCATATATCTGGAAATCAAAACCCAATAAATGATAATGCAGTTGAACTAAATCAGGTAATTTTTGAAATATTTCATTATAAAAAACCGAACCGGTCGTGATAAAAAGCAAACTAATGCCTACGAGAAAAAATAGATCCGCAATACGATTTACAACAAAAGCCTTGATTGCGGCTGATATAGCTGCTGGACGCATATACCAGTATCCAATAAGTAAATAACTGCATAAACCTACCCCTTCCCAGCCAAAAAACAATTGAACCAGATTATTAGAGGTAATCAAGGCAATCATACTGAATGTAAATAAAGATAAATATGCAAAAAAACGATAAGTTGGCATCGTGTCATGCGACATATATCCCATACTATAGATATGGATTAACAAGGATATGCTTGATACCATCGTCAACATGGCAACAGACAAACTGTCCAGTTTCAAATACCAGTTAATATGAAAATTACCGGCATTGATCCACTCCATGAAATGAACAACTTGACTATCCATATGATTGGCAAAAAATTGCCAAGTTACAAGCCATGCACATGTAACCGATATGGACATTCCAAGAATAGAAATAAACTTCGCAAATGAATCACCGATTATCCGCCCCATTAACCCTGCGCATAAAAAACCAGCCAAGGGTGAGATAACAGCTGTAATAAATAATGATGATGTCATTTCTTTACCCCTTCATCATCATCGTATCTTGCACTTCCACCGACCGACGATTACGATAAAATACCATAATAATGGCAAGTCCGATGGCAGATTCTGCAGCGGCGACTGTAAGGCTAAACATAACCATAATCTGCCCTGTTAAATTGCTATATAAAGAAGAGAATGCAATTAAATTAAGATTTGCAGATAAAAGCATCAATTCAATAGACATCAATATAACAATTAAATTCTTCCGATTAGCAAAAATACCAAACAGACCAATTGAAAATAAAATACCACTGACAATCATATAGGGAGCAAGCCCCACAGAATTTAAAATATTCATTTCATTTGCTCCCTTTGTTGTCTTTTTTCAGTAATATCGGTTTTATCACCAGGTTTTGGACCGAAGGAATCCTCTTGTGCAACACCATAATAAGTCTCTTTGGGACGAAGGAAACCGCCAATATCCTGAATGCTTTTATTCAAGGGCACATCACGAATTTCCAGAGTTTGGCTTGGTTCGCGCATATGTTGGCGCATAATGTTCTGTCTACGGTTTTTAGGATTTTTATGCAGGGTCAAGACAATTGCACCGATCATTGCAACAAGCAGGATTAATCCACAAATCTGGAATAACAAAACATAATGCGTATATAAAATATCCCCCAATGCTTTGGTATTCGAAATATCATGCAACGCAGAATTTTGACCCCTGCTTATCAATTCAGGATCAACATGCCAATGGATGGCAATCATAATAAATTCAACGACAAGAATAAAAGCAATGATACAACCCACAGGCATGTAACGTTGCATTCCTTCCTTTAACTGGACCAGCTCTATTTGCATTGTCATTACAATAAACATAAACAGAACCATGACTGCACCAGCATATATGGCTATCAAAAGTATAGCCAAAAATTCGGCACCGGCCAGCATAAACAATCCAGCGGCATTACAGAATGCAAGAATTAGAAATAGGGCTGCATGAACTGAATTTCGAACAAAAACAACCATCGATGCTGATAGTAGCAAAATTATTGCGAAAATATAGAAAAGAATAATCGGTGTCATTATCCTAATTCCTGATCAAAGATCTTTATAAGACCCGATATATAAATTAATTTATTCATTTTAAATGTTTCCTGCCTCACCGATATGGAGCATCCTGCTCCAGTCTTAATGCCAAGGCACTTTCCCATTGATCCCCATTAGACAATAATTTGCTTTTGTCGTACATCAACTCTTCCCGAGTTTCAGTGGCGAATTCGTAATTGGGTCCTTGAACAATCGCGTCAACAGGACATGCTTCCTGACATAACCCGCAATAGATGCATTTTGTCATATCTATATCATACCGGGTAGTTCTTCTCGAACCATCATTCCGCTCTTCAGCCTCAATGGTAATTGCTTCAGCCGGACACGTTGCCTCACACAATTTGCACGCAATGCAACGCTCTTCTCCATTGGCATAACGACGCAAGGCATGCTCCCCTCTAAACCGTGGTGAGAGAGGACTTTTTTCATAAGAATAATTGATTGTTGCCTTCGGTTTGAAGAAATAACGTAGTGTTATTCCCAGTCCAGTCAACAATTCTGATAATAAAAAAGACCGTGCGGTTCTATCAATAAAACCCATTAACCAGCTCCTCCATATATCCCTACGCCGGTTACCATTACAAACGCAGCGGTAAGCACAACCCATATTAATGAAAAGGGTAAGAATATTTTCCAGCCTAATCGCATTAACTGATCATAACGGTATCTTGGAAACGCGCTTCTTACCCATATAAAACAGAATAGACAAAATAAAACTTTAATTATCATCCAGAAAGGTGCAGGTATCCAGGTAAACGGCACACAATCAAAGGGTGGCAACCATCCACCTAAAAATATGATGCTGGTAATTGCAGACATCAAAATCATGTTGCCATATTCAGCCAGAAAAAATAATCCGAAGGCCATTGAGGAATATTCCACAAAAAAACCTGCCACCAGTTCACTTTCACCAACTGAAAAATCAAAAGGTGGACGATTGGTTTCAGCTAAACATGAAATAAAGAAAATAATGAACATGGGAAACATTGGCAGGAAAAACCAGACATGTTTTTGTGCCAGGACAATATCGTTCATATTTGCACTACCAACAAGCAACAGTACGGAAACGATAACAAGTCCAATTGAGACTTCATATGATATCATCTGTGCCGTGGCACGCATGGCCCCCAATAAAGAGTATTTCGAATTCGAAGCCCAGCCGGCCAACAAAGTTCCGTAAACACCCAAGGAGGAAATCGCCAATAGGTAAAGGATACCAATATTAAGATTTGCAACAGCCCAACCATCATTCACGGGAATTACCGCCCATGCGAATAGGGACAATGTAAAGACTAGAATTGGCGCGACAAAAAACAAGACCCTATTTGCCTTGGCAGGAATGATCGTTTCCTTAAAAATCATTTTAACCGCATCGGCAAAGGGTTGCAGCAAACCGAAAGGACCAACAACATTCGGACCTTTACGAAGCATAATTGCAGCCAAAACTTTACGTTCCAACCAAGTCAGATAAGCGACACCGACAAGCACTGGAACCAATAGTGCCAGTGTTTTTAATATAATCAGGATAACTGATCCGAGTAATGTATGAATAAAGAAATGTTCCATGATATCACTCCGCAGCTTTTGCCGATGAATTGGCACCACGTGTTTTTGAACATTCATGCATTGTGAGGCTGGCTCTACTGATTGAATTCGTTAAGAAATAATCTGAAATAATCGCCCTAAAAGATTGTTTTTCAATGTTTTTTTCTGAAATATTTATGGAAGAACACATCTGGTTTCTAACTACTCCCTTTTCCTTAAATACAGGATAGGACTGTGCCAGGCAAGTTCTTAACTCATATAAATTGGAATAAGGAAGATCAATATTCATTGATTGGGCAATTTCTGAAATAATTTTCCAATCTTCCCTGGCATTTCCAGGAGGTAAAATCGCCCTGTTACCCTGCTGAATTCTGCCTTCCGTATTAACATAAGTACCTGATTTTTCTGTATAAGCGGCTCCAGGTAAAATAATATCAGCACGTTTGGCAGACTGATCTCCATGATGTCCCTGATAAATCACAAAGCAATCGGCAGCCAATTTTGAAAGATCAATTTCATCTGCATCAAGCAACCACAAAAGATCCGTACCACCCGTAACCATCGAGCGTGCATCTTGTGAATCCGATTTAGGATAAAATTCCATATCCAGACCCGCAACACGAGCGGCTGCATGATGAAGGACATTGAATCCATTCCAATTTTCAGTTACGGCGCCAATTTTATGAGTTAAAGCCAAGGTTTTTTCAAATATTAATTTTGCATCTTCACGAACCAATGCCCCGTGTCCAATAATAATCATTGGGCGTTTCGCATTATTCAAAATTTCGTTAAAGGCAAGCTCATTTCGTAACAATGAATCAATTAAAGTTGGATCCTCTCCTAAATTCTCAATTTTATACGTAGGATCATCAATAAGTTCACCTATAAATGCAATTGGGAATTGTTCGGTAAGAGACAACCATCTTTTACGAATACGGGCATTCAAAACAGGTGCCTCTTGACGTGGAAAAGCACCTATCATCAATAAAGCATCGGCCTGCTCAATTCCTGCAATCGTACTATTGAAAACATAATGTCCACGATAAGAGGTATCGTAATATGCCCCATCTTGACGACAATCTAAATTGCTGACCCCAAGATCGTTCATCAAATTTTTTAATGCAAACATGCTTTCTGCATCACATAAATCGCCTGCAATGACGCCTATACGCTCTTTTTTGGTAGATTTTAATTTTTGGGAAACAACCTGGATTACCTCATCCCATGAAGTTTCGACAAGTTTGCCTTCTTTTTTTATCCATGGTCGATCCAGACGTCGCCGTTTCAAACCATCCAGAGAGAAACGACCCTTATCAGCAAGCCAACTTTCATTAACATCATCATTTTGACGGGGGAGAATTCTCAAAACCTCACTTCCTCGCACTTGTAAAGTTATATTCGTTCCCACAGAATCCATCACATCAATTGAATCAGTATTTTTCAGTTCCCACGAACGGTAACGGAACGCGGTTGGTTTGGCCGTTAAAGCTCCAACAGGGCAAACATCAATAAGATTTCCTGAAAGTTCTGTATTGATACCCTCTTCAAGAAAAGGGGTGATTTCAAGATTGGTACCCCGGTTGATTCCGCCAAGTTCTGCCGTACCAGCGATTTCATTCATAAAACGAATACAACGTGTACATTGAATGCAGCGTGTCATGACAGTGCGAACCAACGGTCCGAGATACTTATCAGTAACTGCCCTTTTTTCGTCCCTGAATCGTGAACATTCACGTCCATAACCTACTGCCTGGTCCTGTAAATCACATTCACCACCCTGGTCGCAAATAGGACAATCCAGAGGATGATTGATTAATAACAGTTCCATCGTACTGCGACGCGCTGCCCTGACCATTTCTGTGTTGGTCAAAACCTGCATTCCATTCATTACTGGCTGTGAGCATGATGAAACCAGAGGTTTACGAGAACCGGTTATCTCAACCATACACATTCTGCAGTTTCCAGCCACAGAAAGTTTTTCATGATAACAAAAACGAGGGATTTCCTTTCCTGCTGCCTCACAGGCCTGTAATACTGAAGAACCATTGGGAACATCCACAGGAATACCATCAACGATAACTTTTACCATAATTCCTTCCTATCCCAATACCGGCGTTCCAACAGGCACCTGGACCTGAACAGCACCACTATGGGTTTTCTTATAATCCATAATTCTTTGTTCCATCATTGGACGAAAATTACGAATTAATGCTTGCACGGGCCAGGCAACAGACATACCCATTGCACAGATTGTTGTGTTTTCAATCTGTTTAGTTACATCCATCAACATATCAATTTCTTCTATTTCTGCACGTCCCTCTGTCATTCTCTTCATGACCTTCAGCACCCAATTGGATCCTTCCCGACATGGCGTGCACTGACCACAGCTTTCATGTTTATAAAACTGAGAAATACGTGTAATCGCCCTAATAAGATCCGTTGACTTATCCATCACAACTATGCCAGCCGTTCCCAACCCGGACCCAACTTCACGCATACCGTCAAAATCCATTATAACGGTATCACACACTTCCTTGTTCAGCATAGGCATTGACGTGCCACCCGGAATAACAGCTAAAAGGTTATCCCATCCACCACGTACACCCCCGCCATGACGTTCAATAATTTCCTTCAAGGGCAATCCCAATGCCTCTTCAAATACACAGGGGGTTTGAATATGACCCGAAATCGCCATTAATTTTGGACCAGTATTGTTTTTACGCCCTATACTTGAAAACCAAACGGCTCCTCTACGCATTATTGTAGGGGTTACCGAAATGCTTTCAACATTATTGATCGTGGTCGGACAACCATATAATCCCTTACCCGCTGGGAAAGGTGGCTTCAGACGCGGCTGCCCCTTTTTGCCTTCAAGACTTTCAAGCTGGGCTGTTTCCTCACCGCAAATATATGCGCCTGCACCGCGATGAATATAAAAATCAAAATCCCAACCACTACCACAGGCATTTTTACCGATCAATCCCGCTTCATATGCCTCGTCAATGGCAACTTGCAGTCTGTTGGCTTCATTGTAATATTCACCACGAATATATATGTAGGCAACATGCGCGCCTATCGCAAAAGAGGCAAGCAATGCACCTTCAACAATTTTATGAGGCTCATGACGTAAAACTTCCCTGTCCTTGCAAGTGCCAGGCTCTGATTCATCCCCATTAATTACCAGATAATGAGGTAAGGGACCATCCCCTTTGGGCATAAACGACCATTTTAGACCTGTAGAGAAACCTGCGCCACCACGTCCCCTTAATCCTGAATCAATTACCTCTTTGACGATTTTTTCACGTCCCAAAGCTAAAATAGCCTTGGTATTATCCCAATCACCCCGTTTACGAGCACCTGCCAATTTCCAGTCATCCTGACCATGCAAATTGACATAAATACGGTCTTTAGATTCTAGCATCGTTTTTTGGCCTTTGAATTATCTGATAAGGAATGATCTTGACGCAAAGGAGCCGAATTAAAACGATTTAATGCAGATCCTGGAGGCGGTTTTTCCCCTCTTCTCAATGCATTAATTAACTCAATGGTTTTTGGACCATTCATGTCTTCATAATAATCATGATCAACCTGTAGAATAGGCGCATTTGCACAGGCACCCAAACATTCAACCTCGGAAAGCGTGAACAATCCATCTTCACTGGTTTGACCAAATTCCCTGATTCCTGTCGCTTTTTTACAGGCTTCAACCACTTCATCCGATCCCCTCAACCAGCATGGTGTTGTTCCACAAACTTGCAAATGATATTGCCCTATGGGTTCGAGGTTAAACATTGTATAAAATGTGGCAATTTCAAATACCCTCACAGGCGCAATTTCCAGACGTTTTGCAACAGCAGCCATAGCCGCCTTTGGCACCCAAGCACTTTTGGTCAAACGTTTCATCTGATCTTGAACGATATATAATAAAGGTATAACAGCACTTGCTTTTCTCCCTGCCGGATATTTTGCAAGCACCTTCTCTATCTGCATTTCACTTTCTTTATCAAAAGTGAAGTCAGATGGCTCAATATTCATTTTACTTTCTGACATTACACCCTATCTATCCACTTCACCAAAAACCAAATCCAACGAACCAATAATTGCAACCATGTCAGCCAACATATATCGATGGGATAATTCATCCAATGCTTGAAGATGCGAAAAACCTGTCGGACGTATTTTACAACGATAAGGTTTGCTTCCGCCATCCGCCACAAGATATACCCCAAATTCACCTTTTGGACTTTCAACAGCAGTATAGGTTGTGCCTGCAGGAACATGAAATCCTTCACTATAAAGTTTGAAATGATGAATCAATGCCTCCATTGAATGTTTCATATCTTTACGTTTTGGAGGTGAGATTTTATTATCTTCAGTCTTAATTGGACCAGGTTTTATCTTGCTTAGGCATTGCTCAATTATTTTGGCGCTCTCGCGCATTTCAACAACACGAATCAAATACCGATCATAACAATCCCCTTGCCGAGCAACAGGAATTTTAAAATCAACTTTATCATAATTATCATAGGGTTGGGATCGCCGCAAATCCCATGCAACTCCCGATGCTCGCAAACATGGACCAGAAAATCCCCATGACAATGCATCTTCAGTTGTACAGATTCCAATTCCAACAGTTCGCTGTTTCCAGATACGGTTTTCTGTTAACAATCCTTCAATATCATCAATTAATTTTGGAAAATCTCTAACCCATTTTCCAATTTTCTCTTCCATACCTGCGGGCATATCCTTAGCCACACCCCCATGCCTAAAATAATTCGCATGAAAGCGGGCGCCAGATACACCTTCATAAAATTCCATTAATTTTTCGCGCTCTTCATAAGCCCACAATGCAGGTGTCATCGCCCCACAATCGAGACCCATGGCAGTCACGTTCAGTAAATGATTTAATATACGAGTTATTTCAGCAAACAGAACTCTTATCCATTTTGCACGATCGGGAACATCAATCCCCAACAATTTTTCTGTAGCAAGAACATAGGCATGTTCCTCGCTCATTGGAGAGGCATAATCCAAACGATCAAAATAAGGCAGTCCCTTATGATAAGCCTTGTGCTCCAGTAATTTTTCTGTTCCACGATGTAATAAACCAATATGAGGAGTTGCCCTTTTAACAACCTCACCCTCTAATTCCATCACAACACGCAACACACCATGAGCAGAAGGATGTTGTGGTCCAAAATTAATCGTGTGCGTATCACCTGATAAAACATGAGATATATTCTGAGAAATTTCAGATTTCACCTGTGATGTTTTATCGGTTACCCCTTCTTGTATAATTTCACTCATCAAATATCCTTTTACCGTTTAATCCTATATAGAATACGGTTTAATATTTTGACGCTTCTCATGAATCTTTTCGTCACCAGGAAGTGTTACAATACCTTCCCAGGGTGAATCAAAATCAAAGTCCCGCATCTCCTGTGTCAAATGGACCGGTTCATAAATTACTTTATTTTGATCAGCATCATATCTAACTTCTACATATCCTGTAACAGGGAAATCCTTTCGCAAAGGATGTCCATCAAATCCATAATCCGTCAAAATGCGCCTCAAATCAGGCTGTCCGGAAAATAATACACCAAACATGTCATAACATTCACGTTCCCACCACGTTGCATTTTTCCATAAATGATGAACGGAGGGAACCGGTTCTTTTTCATCTGTATGAACAATGATACGAATACGCTGATTCAATGTTACAGATAAAAGATTATAGACAACATCAAATCTTTTTTGACGGTAGGGATAATCAACACCACACAAATCCATCAATTGTTCGAATTTGCAAATGGGATGATTTTTAAGCAGAATTAACACATCAAGCAAACAGTTGAGTTTAACCAATATGATTAGTTCATCGTGATCAAACTCAGCCTTGACAACGCCATTTGACGAAAACATGAGCATCATGCCAATCGCCTGCAAATTTGCTTTTTGATTTAAAATTCTTTTTTTTGAATTTTCTGTAAAATTAACCACGAAGAATTGTCCCTGTACGCTTGATTTTCTTTTTCAACAACATAATACCATAAATCAATGCCTCAGCGGTTGGCGGACACCCGGGTACATAAACATCTACAGGGACAATACGATCACATCCCCTTACGACTGAATAGGAATAATGATAATATCCCCCACCATTTGCGCAGGATCCCATTGAAAGAACCCATCTTGGTTCTGACATCTGGTCATATAATCGACGTAAAGCAGGTGCCATTTTATTCGTTACCGTACCAGCCACAAGCATGACATCTGCCTGTCTGGGCGATCCCATTGGTACAACCCCCATACGATCCAAGTCATAACGTGGCATATAGGCATGAATCATTTCAACAGCACAACAAGCCAATCCAAAAGTCATTGGCCAAAGACTGCCAGTTCTTCCCCAATTGATTAATTGGTCAAGCTTGGCAACAACAAAACCTTTATTTGAAATTGCCCCCGTTATTCCTTTAATAACTGCATCCTGTTCAGATCCAGGAGGTAACGTTTCTTGATTCCAGTAAATCTGATCAGGATCAGATTTATTTGTTATTTTTATATTCATTATCTACTCGTTTTAACCGACAATGGACTTATTTTTACTTAATCCCATTCCAGTGCACCTTTGCACCATTCATACGCGAAACCTATGGTCAGGACTAAAAGAAATACAACCATAGAGAAAAAACCGAACATGCCAGTTTTAGACAGGGTCAAAGCCCATGGAAACAGAAACACCATTTCCAGATCAAATATCGTGAATAATATTCCCACCAAATAATAGCGCACGTCGAACATATGACGTGCATTTTCAAATGCCGGAAATCCGCACTCATAAGGCGTTATCTTTTCAGCATATGGTTTTTGTTTTGCACAAAATAATGCCGCACCCAACATTGCAACCGCAATTATTAAAGAAATAATCCCAAATATTAACACGGGTAAATAACTGTTTAAAATTGCCTGCATGGCTAATACTCTTTAATTTTTTATAGAAAATTAAATCATTTATCAAAAATGAACTCAATTCTTTATATCAAAGAAAAAAAAGAATTACACTGTTAATATTAAATATATTGATTTTTATTGATTATTTTAATAAATTTGATGGAACAAATTATTTTGATGAAAATTTTAGTGATTTTCTATTATTGTGCCATTATACTATAAACTAAATGGCGCGAGTGACGGGGCTCGAACCCGCGACCTCCGGCGTGACAGGCCGGCGCTCTAACCAAACTGAGCTACACCCGCGCATTATATGAAGCTTTTCTAAAAGCTCTTTAATATTTTGTCAATATTAATATTTAATAAAACATTAATTTATGGTGGGCGATGACAGGCTCGAACTGCCGACCCTCTCGGTGTAAACGAGATGCTCTACCAACTGAGCTAATCGCCCGCTCCGTTTACCGGAACAACGACTTCTTAACACTGAAGCCGTTGTGTTGTCCAGTCATTTTTTCAAAAAAAATGAACTTTTTTTTAAAATTATTTACTAACAGCTTCTTTTAACAATTTACCAGGTTTAAAACGTACTGAAGTAGATGCTGGAATCTTGATTTCTTCACCTGTACGTGGGTTACGCCCTTTGGCTGCTTTACGATGAGCAGTGACGAAACTGCCAAAACCTACAAGGCGAACCTCTTGTTTTTTTGCAAGTGTTTCTTCAATAGTACTCAATACTGCATCGATAACCTCACCTGATTTGGCTTTTGACAATTCTGTTTTTTCAGCAACAGCGGCAACAAGTTCTTGTTTATTTAGAGGTTTTTCCATTCTTTTTTCTTTCTATAATAATCACAGACTAAATTTAACTGCTAATGGATATTACATCCATATCTTAAACTATTGAAGCACTTTTCAAGAACGTCAACCGTTCAAGGACTTCAATAGTTATTTTAATACATTTATTCTATTTTTGGTTGCAATATCACCACATTATTTAATGTGCCAGCTGTTTTTTTGATGAAACATTACTTTTTTTCGCAATTACTGGTGTAGAGGTTTCCTCTAGCTCAATAGATTCGTAGGGTTTAATCAATGCTTGATGAATAACATCATCTACCATTTTAACCGGAACAATTGTCAGATTTGATTTGACATTATCGGGTATTTCCACCAAATCCCTTTCATTTTCTTGAGGAATGAAAACTTTCTTAACTCCTGCACGCAATGCAGCAAGCAATTTTTCCTTAAGACCGCCTATAGGTAAAACCCTGCCCCGCAAAGTGATTTCCCCTGTCATGGCTATATCCTTACGAACAGGAATACCTGTCATAATGCTGACAATACTGGTTGCCATCGCAACACCAGCAGATGGTCCATCCTTTGGGGTTGCACCCTCAGGAACATGAACATGTATATCATGCTTTTCAAACAAGTCAGGATGTATTCCAAATTGTAAAGCTCGACTTTTTACATAAGATAAGGCTGCAGATACGCTTTCCTGCATTACCTCGCCAAGCTTCCCGGTTATCTTTATATGCCCCTTGCCTGGAACCATGACACTTTCTATATGAAGAATGTCACCACCTACTTCTGTCCACGCAAGTCCAGTTACGACACCTATAATATCACGTTCTTCACTTTCACCATAAAAATACCGTTTAACCCCGACATAATCCTCCAGATTATCCAACGTGATCTTTACATGGTCACATTCTCCAGAAACGATCTTCTTGACAATTTTACGAGCAATTTTCGCTATCTCTCGTTCAAGATTACGTACACCTGCCTCACGGGTATATGTGCGGACAAGTTCACGCAATACCTCATCATCAATCGACCATTCTGTAGGTTTAAGACTGTGAGATTCCCCCTCCTTCTTGATCAAATGCTGACGGGCGATCTGAACCTTCTCATCTTCTGTGTAACCGGCAATGCGGATAATTTCCATACGATCCAATAAAGGTTGTGGCATATTGAAACTATTTGCCGTTGTAATGAACATTACATCAGAAAGATCATAATCGACTTCTAGATAATGATCTACAAACGTGGAATTCTGTTCAGGATCAAGAACTTCCAAAAGAGCGGAAGCTGGATCTCCGCGCCAGTCTGCTCCAAGTTTATCAATTTCATCCAGTAAGAATAAAGGATTAGAAGTCCCAGCCTTTTTCATTCCCTGAATAATTTTACCGGGCATTGCACCAATATATGTTCGACGATGCCCACGAATCTCGGCTTCATCACGTACACCCCCCAAGGACATGCGAACATATTCACGTCCCGTTGCCTTGGCTATAGAACGGGCAAGGGATGTTTTACCAACACCTGGCGGTCCAACAAGGCATAAAATTGGACCTTTAAGTTTGGAAGAGCGGATTTGAACAGCAAGATATTCAAGAATTCTTTCCTTTACCTTTTCCAGTCCATAATGATCGTGGTTTAAAATTTCCTCCGCTTTTTTTAGATTCTTGGAAATTTTGGAACGTTTTTTCCAAGGCAGACCTACAATCCAGTCTAAATAATTACGCACAACGGTTGCCTCTGCAGACATCGGACTCATCCCGCGTAATTTTTTAAGATCAGATAATGCCTTGTCACGAGCTTCCTTGGTTAAGCGAAGTTTTTTTATCTTTTCTTCTAGTTCTGTCAACTCATCTTTACCGTCTTCACCCTCGCCCAATTCTTTTTGAATAGCCTTTAACTGCTCATTCAAATAATATTCGCGCTGTGTCTTCTCCATCTGTTTTTTAACACGGTTTCGTATACGCTTTTCAACTTGCAATACTCCAACTTCTGTTTCCAAATGTTCAAGAAGTTTTTCCAAGCGTCTTTTCAAATCAACCGTTTCAAGTATTTCCTGTTTTTCAGAAACTTTAAGATTAAGATGGCTTGTAATTGTATCTATAGCCTTGGAAGAATTTTCAATTTGATTGACAGCTACCAGAACTTCAGGCGCGATTGACTTGTTCAGTTTAACATATTGCTCAAACTGATTAGTCATTGTTCTTTTTAAGACATTAATCTCCTTGTCATCATTCTCCGTTTCTTCAATAAGCTCAACCTCTGCCTCAAAAAAAGCTTCATGATCAATAAATTTCTTGACCTTGGCACGTTGAATACCCTCTACCAATACCTTGACTGTTCCATCAGGTAATTTTAACAACTGTAAAATAGTTGCAATTGTTCCAAATGAATAAACATCCTTTTCCGTAGGATCTTCAACTGAAGCATCTTTTTGGGAAACAAGCAATATTTTTGAATGATTTTTCGTAACTTCCTCTAAAGCGCAGACCGATTTTTCTCGCCCTACAAATAAAGGTACAATCATATATGGAAATACAACAATATCCCTTAACGGTAGAACAGCCATAATATTGGGCTGTCTTATTTCTTGGTCTTTATTGGCATCCTTCTCTTTTTCTTCAGAGATTTCGGATTCAATTTTCTTTTCTGTCATAAATTTATGACCTCCTTATATGGACGATCCTGTGAGAATGCCCAGGATGGCACATTCTATAAGATTACAATCTTAATATTATATATGCAGTGTATTAATTTTTTTTAAAGTAATAAACAGAATTAATTATCCTGAACCTTTATGAGTAAAAAATAATCCTAAATATCAAGATTTATTACAGATAATAAATTAATATAAAAAAAAATTACATCAAAAATAAGGTATTTCTCAACCTTTTTTGATAATAATAAAAAAGACCCTTTTAAAAGAGTCTTTTCCATAAAACAATAAGTGTTTATGCTGTTTGTTCTTTATGAGGGGATATCTCCTCATAAACGTAAACCGGTTCCTCTTTATGGTTAATCACCTCTTTATTAATGACAACTTTGCTTACCCCTTTAAGATCTGGCAATTCATACATTGTCGATAAAAGAATATCTTCCAGAATTGAACGCAACCCACGCGCACCTGTCTGTCGTTCAATGGCCTTATTAGCAATTTCCTGAATAGCTTCTTCTGTAAATTGCAATTGCACGTTCTCCATTTCAAACAGTTTTTGATATTGTTTTACTAGAGCATTTTTTGGCTCAGTCAGTATCTTCATCAAGGCTTTTTGATCAAGATCATCAAGTGTAGCGATTACGGGCAATCTTCCAATAAATTCAGGAATTAACCCGAATTTCATCAAATCTTCGGGTTCCATCTGTCGAAACAATTTCCCAACTTCTTTATGATCTTGTGAATTTACATCTGCACCAAATCCAATCGTGTACCCTACACTCCTATCACTAATGATTTTATCCAAACCTGCAAATGCACCACCACAAATAAAGAGAATATTCGTAGTATCCACTTGCAGGAATTCCTGTTGCGGATGTTTCCGTCCTCCTTGAGGAGGAACAGATGCAACAGTACCTTCCATAATCTTAAGAAGAGCTTGCTGAACACCTTCGCCACTTACATCCCTTGTAATTGAAGGATTATCGGATTTACGTGAAATTTTATCAATTTCATCAATGTAAACGATACCCCGCTGCACCCGTTCCACGTTATAATCTGCAGCCTGTAACAATTTCAATAATATGTTTTCGACATCTTCACCAACATATCCTGCCTCGGTCAGGGTTGTTGCATCTGCCATTGTAAAAGGAACATCAAGAATTCTTGCAAGGGTTTGGGCCAACAAGGTTTTACCAGTTCCGGTTGGTCCAATAAGCAGGATATTGGATTTAGCTATCTCCACATCACCAGCTTTATCGATCTGGTTTAACCGTTTATAATGATTATGAACAGCAACGGACAAAACCTTTTTTGCGTCTGTCTGTCCTATAACATAATCATCCAAAATTTTACAAATTTCTTTAGGAGTGGGTAGATTGCCTTGTTTTTTTGCTATTTGCGTTTTATTCTCTTCACGCACAATATCCATACATAATTCGACACATTCATCGCAAATAAATACGGTTGGACCTGCGATTAATTTACGCACCTCATGCTGTGACTTCCCGCAAAAGGAGCAATATAATGCATTTTTTGAATCTTTTTTATTATCAGTCATTTTAACCTTCACCCCCAATTAAAGTCAGGGTCAGAAATACCAACCAGTAAATATCATTATATAAATTATTTAGTTAAATAAGATAATTTTTAAAGAAATCTTATAATAATATTATGACTATTTGTCACTTTCTTTTAACAAATCTGCATTACGATTTTGAACTACCTTATCAATTATACCAAAATCCCTAGCCTCTTCAGGTGACATATAACTGTCTCTTTCAAGACGTTGTTCAATTTCCTCTAGTGTTCTTCCGGTATGCAATTTATAAATCTCGTTAAGCTTTTTACGTATTTCCAATATTTCTTTGGCCTGAATTTCTATATCGCTTGCCTGACCTTGCGCACCACCAGAAGGCTGATGAACCATGATTCTCGCATTGGGCAAGGCAAATCGATTATTGGGTTCACCTCCACATAAAAGTAATGATCCCATTGAGGCTGCCTGACCAATGCAGACAGTACTCACAGGACAACGTATATATTGCATCGTATCATAAATTGCCAAACCAGCCGATACTACACCACCAGGACTATTGATATAGAAAGAAATTTCTTTTTTTGGATTTACACTTTCTAAATATAATAACTGAGCAGAAATCAAAGATGCAACTTGATCATATACAGGACCCGTGAGAAAAATGATTCTTTCCTTAAGCAGACGAGAATAAATATCAAAAGCACGTTCCCCTCTGGACGTTTGTTCAACAACCATTGGAACAAGTGTATTATCATATATTTCCAGAGACTTGAAATCTCTCATTAATTTTCTTCCCAAATTTATGTTTGATTAAATAATAGTATATTTATTCAATTTAAGAAAATAAATACAACAAAAATAAGATAGAATTCAATTTTCCAAAAAAAAGAATGTCTGGAAAAATTTCCAGACATTCCCAATACCAAAATCTATGAAATTCCTAAATCTTAACAGTGGGCATCTTAGAGAGCTCTTCCGGACTCACCTCTTTATCCTCTACCGTGGCAAGCTCTGTAATATAATCAAGAACTTTATTCTCGTAAAGTGGACCGCGAATAGATTCGACAGCCTGCGGATTTTTCTGAAAAAATTCCATAACTTCTTTTTCTTGTCCCGGATAACGCATTGCCTCGGCCCGCATCGCCTGAACAAGTTCGTCTTCATTAATTGTTATCGAATTGACTCTTCCAATTTCAACAACCAGCAATCCAAGACGAACACGTCTTTCTGCAATTTTGCGATAATCTACCTTTAAAGTTTCCTCGTCTTTGTTCTTGTCTTCTTCATCAAGAAGATCATTTTTACGGTCATTTTCAATACGCTGCCAAATTTGCTTGAATTCTGTATCAACCAATCCTTCAGGCAATTCAAAATTAACTTTCTCAGCCAACACATCCAAAATATCACGTTTCAATCTCAAACGGGACATCTGATCATATTCAGCAACAATTTGCTTTTCAACAGCTTCTTTTAGTTTATCTAAATTTTCAAATCCGAGTTTGGTTGCAAATTCATCGTTCACTTCAGGAACAATAGCCTCTTTTAAGGTTTTTGCCTTGATATCGAATGTTGCCTCCTTGCCAGCCAAATTGGCAGCCTGATAGTTTTCAGGGAAAGTAACCGTTATTACTTTTTCCTCTCCTGGTGTCATTCCTTCAATCTGTTCTGCAAATCCCGGAATAAACCCCTTACCACCAATTTCAACATCAACATTCTCTGCAGTGCCACCCTCAAAAGCTACGCCTTCAACCTTACCCACAAAATCAACAGACAGAATATCACCGGATTTAGCAGGCCGCTTTTCATCAATATCCTTAAATTCACGTTGCCGTTGGGCAATTGTGTCAAAAGCAGATTTAAGCGATTTTTCATCTGGCTTGGCTTTTAAGCGAATCAAATGAATATCTTTAAGATCTGGAATTTCAAAGTCTGGAATCAATTCAACTTCAAAGGTGAATTCCAGATCATCCCCCTTTTTATAACCCTCTTTGAGATTGACCGATGGTTGACGGGCAGGTCGCAGACCTCTTTCACTCAATGTATCTCTGACTGCATTTGAAATCGCCTCATTGACAACCTCATTCTGAACAGATTCTCCATAACGTTGCTCAACAATCGTTAATGGCACTTTTCCAAGCCTGAAACCAGGGATATTCATCTCGTGTCCAAGTTTTGTTAATCGTTGATTTCTCGTTTCAGCGAGTTGTTTTTCTTCAATAATGATTTTGAAGCCGCGTTTTAAGCTTTCAGAAAGCGTTTCAGTAACCTGCATCAGCCAGGCCATCCTCTCGGTCTAAATTAAATTTTACCCTAATATTATAGAGCGTTTCAGAATTAATATTAATTTATATCACTTTAACAGCCAGATCACAAAAATCATATGGAATTAACATCATACGTTTTTGGTGCGGATGGAGGGACTTGAACCCCCACGACTTGCGCCACTAGATTCTAAGTCTAGCGTGTCTACCAATTTCACCACATCCGCACGTCTGTGCATTGAAGTTTTTCTATTTAACGCACTATCTATCGCAGGGCAACAATTTTTTTAACAAAACTCAATTTTTCTTATTTTCATTTTTCCACGTGATACCGACCATTATCTCTTGCCTTGCCAAGATTGTGAATTAAGTCCATTGCATTAGGCCAAGAATTGTTATGTAAAAAAGCTGCCTCTCCATGAATCCAGACCGCGGCACAAGACGCTTCCCATACCTCCATACCACACGCAAGCAAAGTCGCGATGACTCCCGTTAGTACATCCCCAGATCCTGCTGTCGCCAATCGTGCATTTGCATGACAATTGACCGCTACTCTGCCATCGGGAGAAGCTATTAATGTATCCGGACCTTTGAGAATGACCACTGTATTCAGAATACTAGCTGCCTTTTTAACCGCATCAATACGGCAATCTTTAAAATCACCAAATATCCGTTTAAATTCACCTATGTGAGGCGTAATAACGGCACATTGTTTCAACAAATCAAAATTTTCTTTTGTCAAAGCGCTTGCATCGGCAACAATCGTTTTATTTGTCTTGATTAAATTTGTTAGGGATATTTTAACCTCATCTTCTGTCAGACCAGGCCCGCATACCCAGACTTTTCTTCGTTTATCCTGTAAGGTATCAGTGAAGTCACCCTCATCAACCATAAAACAGGGTGAAGTTAACAAATATAAATCACGGCTACCAAAGGCAAAGATATGCACTAATCCAGCGCCACAAGAAGAAGCTGCTAATGCTGATAAACGAGCGGCTCCTGTTACCGTTCCCCCTCCCACAACATTTACAATACCACGATGATATTTATAATCTTCAACGTCTGCAATTGGAAGTTCCCATAATCCCGGTTCGTTCAACCAGGTATTTATTGACAGCTCTAACAATATGTTTTCTGGTATACCTATATTTGCAATAACAAGTTTACCTATATATTCTCGTCCAGGCAAAAGATAATGTCCCGCTTTGGCTCTACAAAACGTTACGGTCAATTCTGCGTGGGGAGCATAACCTCTGATTATACCTGTCTTGCCATCAACACCAGAGGGTATGTCTATGGCAACAAGATGATCTGCAGCTTTCAACACCGAACTTATATGATCATCAATGTCACGAGATAATCCCGCACCAAAAACAGCATCCACAACTAAATCTGCATCCTTAACAGATTGAATATTAAAATCAGTTTTATCCCCACTCCATTGAACAAAAGCCTTGTAAGCATCAGTTCCCTTTTCTGGAGGTTTCAAAGAGGCAACCTTAACTGGCCATCCCTCATTGGCAAGTATGTGTGCCACGACATATCCATCACCTCCATTATTTCCAGGACCGCATAAAACAAGTATTTTACAAGGTTTATAAAATTGCATAATTGCCCGTGCAACGGCTAATCCAGCATTTTCCATCAAAGTTAAAACAGGCAAATATTGCGTTGCGATCTTGTCAACCTGATTCATTTCTTCTGGATTTATCAGAAGCAAATTAGTTTTTTCATTTTTTAATTGCATAATGATATATCTTTCAATTTGATGAATTAAGTATATCACTTATAATTATAACTACGAATGATTATAATATGACAAACTATAAAGAAAAATTGCTTTTTTTGCCTTTATTTGACATGAATGATTTTAACAATCATCACGTCAATGATAAGACGGATTTAATCTATCGAAACCACAATATCTAGGAAATTAGTATGGCTCATATGAATTTTTACTGGGGAATTATCACTTCGATTAACTCTATTGCTCTTTCCATATGGATCGGAAGTATATTTTTTTATTGTCTGAGTGTTCAATCATCAGTGGGATTACTTGATAAAACACTCAAATCTTCCGTATTATTGCAAAACCTGAAAAGAATTTATCAACTTAATGGTTTTAACGCTTTTGCCATCCTGATTTGTCAATTGATTCTTTTTATTCACCACTATTTTGACAAAACTGTAAACTGGTCTGGTTATGCCGCCATAATTACCATTATTCTAATGATAATTTTCCATCTATATAGTTTTACGTCAGCCTATCAAAAAGCAAACCGATCTATACGACCTAAGACTGATCTTTATAATAAAATTTGTAATATTTTCAAATTAATTATATTTTTGGGAATAATAGACATTTTATTATTAAATTTTTAATGAAATTATTATTAGTTATTCTATTTTACAACAAAATAAGTATATTGATTAATTACAATATTCTTATTATATAAATGAATAAGCTATTTTTATTATTTTTAAGTGTTAACGGTAAGTTTTATTTTGCCTTCTCATATACAAAAAAACAAATTAATTGACAACAATACATCTATAAATCTTGCGATTGAAAAAATTGAGACTTTTGAACAACTCAAATTGTCTCCCTCAATTTTGTCAGCCATTGATAAAATAGGATTTGACAAGCCTACGGAAATTCAGGCAGCTGTCATTCCCATGGCTTTGCAAAAAAAAGATATCGTTGGGATAGCCAGAACCGGTACCGGTAAAACCGTCTCTTTCACATTACCAATTCTCGAGATGCTTTCCCAGTCCAAGGGACGTGCAAGAATGCCACGCGCTTTAATTCTAGAACCCACTCGTGAATTGGCACTTCAGGTTGCAGATAATCTTAAATTATATAATAAATATGTAAAATTTTCTCATAGTTTACTCGTTGGTGGCGAAAGTCAGTCTGAACAGAAAGAAAAACTTCGACGTGGAACCGATATTATTATTGCAACACCGGGTCGATTGATTGATTTGTTTGATCAGGGAGCAATTTTACTCAATCAGATTCAGATACTCGTCATTGATGAGGCAGATCGTATGCTCGATATGGGTTTCATCCCAGACATTGAAAAAATTGTTTCCTATTTACCCCAACAAAAACAAACCCTGCTTTTGTCAGCTACGATGCCCCCAGAAATCAAAAGATTGACAAATTCTTTTCTTGTAGATCCAATTGAAATATCTATTTCACCACCTTCATCAGTAGCCTCAACTATTGAATCGAAAGTTATCATCGTTCCTGATAACAAAAAAAGAAAAATTTTACGCACTCTTTTACAGCAGAAAAATGTAAAAAATGCAATAATTTTCTGTAATAGAAAAAAAGATGTTGACATTTTAACTCGTTCCCTGAAGAAACATGATTTCAAAAGTGCCTCTCTTCATGGTGATATCGCACAACATCATCGAACCCAAACGATGGAAGATTTTAAAAATGGAAAAATTCAGTTCCTCGTTTGTTCTGATATTGCCGCACGAGGAATAGATGTTGAAAATCTAACGCACGTTTTCAACTTTGATATACCTCTTCAACCCGAAGATTACGTACATCGCATTGGAAGAACAGGAAGAGCAGAAAAAACGGGTTATGCTTATAGCCTTGCAACACTTGAGGAAAAAGAGTTAATTGTAAATATCGAAAAACTTATAAATGAAACCATTCCCGTTCTTGATATTAACGATTTTATGAATACCTCTAAAGAAACAGATAATTCAACAGATAAGAAATTGGTTAAAAATAAAAATTCTCGTCAACAAAAAACCAAATCTAGAAAGGCGGATAATAAGAATTTGATTGAAGTTGCTCCACGTATTCCTCTAACACATGCATTAATTGATAACGATACACCTGTTATTGGATTTGGACAATTTGTACCTGCCTTTATGCTATCGCCGTTTCGTAAGCTTTAAAAAAAGAAACTGAAGATAAATAACATTATTATTTATCTTCAGTTAAAATTTAAACCGATATGAATTTCAGAACATATTCAAGGTTAGTCGAGCTTCATCGCTCATTCTTGAAGGATCCCAGGGAGGGTCCCAGACAATTTCCACCTTTACTTCGGTCACTCCTTTAACTTTTTCAATAGCTTGCTGAACCATGACGGGTAATTCTTGCGCACTTGGGCAATTGGGCGCTGTTAAAGTCATTTCAACTTGCACCTTTCCATCATCATGTAAATCGATAGCATAAATTAATCCCAAGTCATATACATTAACTGGAATTTCTGGATCATAAATTGTTGAAACAGCATCAATAATTGCATTTTCATCAATTTCTTCCTTAGGATTGTTAATCTGTGGGTTTGAATTATCCTCAGGTTTCCAAGCCTCGATATTTTCTTGATTAACATCAGATTCAGATGTAGATACTGCTTTTCCAATATTATCTGACCTTTTTTGATCAACATTATCCATAAAAAACTCTGCCATTCATATAATTATGGGTAAAAAATCTTTATCAATGATTAGATCTGTGAAAAAAATCAATAATCATATTCAATCCATCCACAAATTTATCGATCTCATCAAAAGTTGTATAAACTGCAAAACTAACCCGCGATACACTTGTATAACCAAATTTTTTCACTAACGGTTCAGCACAATGCTGACCTGCACGAATGGCGATACCATTTTGATCCAACAGGGTTGCAATATCATGAGCATGAATATCCTTTATCGAAAAAGAGATTACCCCTCCCCTTACAGATGATGATCCCAATATAGATAAACCAGGAATATTCCTCATTTTAATCAGCGCATATTCAACCAGATTTTTATCATGCTGCATTAAAATATCATATCCGATAGATAAAACATAATCTATTGCAGCCCCCAAACCGATCACCTCAAGTATGGGTTGTGTACCGGCTTCAAATTTAGTAGGAATTTTTGCCCAGGTTGACCGTTCAAAAGTCACATTCTCAATCATGTCCCCTCCTCCCATAAAGGGAGGCATTTGATCCAGACATTCTTTTTTTCCCCATAAAATGCCAATACCCGTAGGACCGTAAAGTTTGTGTCCTGTAAAAGTGTAAAAATCTATATCAAGATCCTGAACATTAACCGATTGATGAACAATTCCTTGACTGCCATCAACAAGAATTTTGGCACCATTCTTGTGTGCCATCTCAGCCAGCATTTTGATTGGATTAATCGTTCCCAACACATTGGACATATGGGTTACAGCAACCAATGCAATATCATTTTCAATTAAAATTTGTTCAAATGCCAATATATCGATATCACCATTTTCCAATATCGGTGCAATGTATAAATGGATCCCTAATCTGTCACGCAACATTTGCCAGGGAACAAGATTGGCATGATGCTCCATTTCAGTTATTAAAACACCCTGCCCCTTTTTTATCAGACCTCCATAGGAAAAAGCTACAAGATTGATCGCTTCAGTACTATTTTTAGTAAAAATCACTTCATCGGACGTAAATGCATTTAAAAAACCGGCAATTTTTTTTCGGACTGATTCATATTGATCTGTAACAGCCTCACTCATGGCATAAATGCCTCGATGCACATTTGCATATTGCGTATATGCGGCGTTTTGCATCGCTTCAATAACCTGTATTGGTTTTTGGGCTGATGCGCCACTATCCAAAAATACAAAATCTTTACCGTGAATTTTTTGTTTTAAAATTGGAAAATCATTTCTAATTTGCTCAATATTAAAAGAATAGACAGGGTTAGACATCGCAATCACTTTTCAAGTTGAGGCGGTTACGTAATAATATAATAAATTCTGCAATAGGGTATCTTCGATCTTTTCAATAGACTCGTTAACAAATGCATTAATCAACATTTCTCTGGCCAATTCATAAGAAATTCCACGAGACATTAAAAAAAACAATTGTTCTTGGTCCAATGCCCCTATTGCTGCACCATGGGAACATTTAACATCATCTGCATAGATTTCAAGCTCAGGTTTAGTATCTATTTCCGCTTTATCTGACAATAATAGGGCTTGGTTTTGCTGCTGTGCATCCGTTTTCTGGGCTAAACGATTGACTAGCACCTTGCCCTGATAAACCCCATGACTGTTATCAGATAGGATATTTTTAACATTCTGATTGGATTGACAATGTGGAACACTATGAACCACTTTTGATGCAATATCGGCATGCTGTTGACCTGACAAAATCTGGACAGCATCAAAATCTGCCTTACTCCATTCTCCGGCCAAATCAATATTCAGTTCATAACGTGAAAATCTGGAACCTTTATTTAACAAAAATTGCTGATAACATGCATGATCAGACAATTTAACATAATTACTAGAACAATTATAGCTTTCTGATAATGTATGGTTGATAATGGTATAGTTTAGTTTAGACTTTCTTCCCAGTTCTATTTCATGAACGGAATTTGCAAAATAAACACCTTTTCCATAATTTATTTCAATTACAGAACATTTATTTTCTTTCTCAATATAAAATGAATACTTTGGTGAAAAAAACAGTTTTTCAGTTGTTTCAGCTTTCCCTAGATTAATACATAAAATTGTCTGATCATTGAAATTTTTATTACAATTAAATTGCAAAACGGGATTTTCAACAACTTTGTTCAATGCCGTCAAAAAATCATCGTTCGGAATTGACCAACCACTTTTGAAATTCTTATTTAAAGAAAATTCGTTTGAATGAAGACTAATTGTTGAAAAAGTCTCTAGATATTGACCATTATAGGTGATTATTCTAGGTAAATTTAGCAAATCTACGGTTAATATTTCTTCTAAGGCCCTATGAACAAACGCTTCATCAATGACAAAATCACGCGAAAAATCTGTTTTTTGCAACCATTTCAAATCGCTGTATTTCCAAGCTTCAGTTTTACGTGTCGGGAATTGAAGAGTCAGCAATTTATCAACAATATTTCTCTTGTCTTGTAAATATTCAGATAAAGACAACCTATTTAATATTTCCAACCAATTTTCACGCTTGTTCATCGCGGTGACATTATTCATCAATTTCATCCAAAAACCGTCCGTAACCTTCTTTTTCAAGCTGAAGTGATAAATCAGCTCCTCCAGTATGGATAATGCGACCCCTTGCTAAAATATGGATATAATCAGGCTTGATATAATCTAATAAACGCTGATGATGAGTGATAATTAAAGAGGAAAATTCTGGAGATTGAAGAGTATTAACTCCTTCTGCGACAATACGCAGCGCGTCAATATCTAACCCACTGTCAGTTTCATCCAATATTGCAAAAGATGGTTGCAGTAAGGACATTTGCAGAACCTCATTTCGTTTTTTCTCACCTCCAGAAAAACCGACATTTACATTGCGTTTAAGCATGTCTGTTGGAAATGAAAGCTTTTTTGCCAACTGACGGGCCAGTTTAAGAAATGACACCGCGTCAAGTTCTTCCTGTCCTCGCGCCTTACGAACGGAATTGGTTGCTGTACGTAAAAAATTGGCATTATTGACCCCAGGCAGCTCCACGGGAGACTGAAAGGCAAGAAACAATCCCGCCACGGCTCTATCATCAGGAGACATTTCCAGAAGATTCTCCCCTTTAAACCATACCTGACCAGATGTCACTTTATAACTGGGATGACCAGACAAGACATAGGAAAGCGTTGACTTACCAGAACCGTTAGGTCCCATAATAACATGAGTTTCACCAGCGGGAATTGATAAATTGACACCTTTTAAAATTTGCTTTGATCCATTTTCAACAGTGTCATCAATAACGGATGCATGTAAATTTTTTATTTCTAATAACATATTCATAGTTTAAACTAACCCACACTTCCTTCAAGACTTATCTGTAAAAGCTGTTGCGCTTCTACAGCGAATTCCATTGGAAGCTCTTTTAAAACATCTTTACAAAACCCGTTCACAATCAATCCGATTGCCGCTTCCTTGGTTAATCCACGCTGTTGACAGTAAAATAACTGTTCTTCGGAAATCTTCGAAGTTGTCGCTTCATGTTCAATTTTGGCGGAACTATTTTTACTTTCAATATAGGGAACTGTATGTGCACCGCAATTATTTCCGATCAGTAAACTGTCACATTCAGTGAAATTGCGACTGTTTCGGGCTTTTGGCATCATTCTAACCAATCCACGATATGTACTGTCAGATTTTCCTGCACTAATGGTTTTTGCCAAAATGGTGGAACGTGAATTAGCTCCTATATGAATCATTTTTGTACCGGTATCAGCCTGCTGATATCCATTTGTTACCGCTACAGAATAAAATTCCCCGATTGATCCTTCCCCTTGTAAAATGCAGGAAGGATATTTCCAGGTAATTGCCGATCCGGTTTCAACCTGTGTCCATGAGATACGTGATCGTACACCACGGCAAGCACCACGCTTGGTAACAAAATTGTAAATTCCCCCCTTACCATTTTTATCACCCGGATACCAATTTTGGACTGTGGAATATTTTATAAAAGCCTCACTCATGGCCACAAGTTCTACAACAGCAGCATGCAATTGATTTTCATCCCGTTGAGGAGCTGTGCATCCCTCCAAATATGATACGGTAGAAGCATCATCAGCAATAATGAGCGTACGTTCAAATTGTCCGGTATTTTTTGCATTTATACGAAAATAGGTTGAAAGTTCCATAGGGCATTTCACACCTTTCGGAACATATACAAATGAACCATCCGTAAAAACAGCGGAATTCAAGGCTGAATAAAAATTATCTCCCTGTGGCACCACACTACCAAGGTATTTTTTAACCAAATCTGGATAAGATTGTATAGCTTCTGAAATTGGACAAAAAATCACTCCCGCTTTCGCAAGAGTTTCTTTAAACGTCGTGGCAACAGAGACACTATCAAAAACTGCATCAATGGCAACAGGTACAGTCTCTCCATTTTCCGGTTTTTCAACCCCCGCCAAAATTTCCTGTTCTCTTAAGGGTATACCCAATTTTGCATATGTTTTTAACAATTCGGGATCAACCTCGTCCAGAGACTTTGGTCCTTTTTTCTTTTTTGGGGCTGCATAATAATGCAAGTCCTGGAAATCAATTTCAGGATGTTTGAACTTACCCCATGTTGGAGCCTCCATGGTCATCCACATCCGATAGGCTTTCAAACGCCATTCCAGCATCCAATCAGGCTCATTCTTGCGAGCAGAAATTGAACGGATAACATTTTCATCAAGTCCCTTGGGTAGGATATCCATTTCAATATCCGTTTCGAACCCCCACTTGTAGGTATCTGTCTTAAGCTGCTTCAACAAGGCCTCATCTTGGACATGTTTATTCATAATATGCTCTGTTTCTAAATGTTCGTTTCTTGAATTTGTTAATTCTTATTTAAGTCAAATCTGGCAGAACTCTTTTTTAAATCTGCCAAAGTTAAAGTTTCAAAAACATTTTTTATTTGATAATTCAATATTTCCCATTTTCCATATAAAATACACTCTTCATTCTCAATACGACAATCATCCTTTTTACAATCAACCAACTTAATGGGTCCCTCAATAATTCTAACAACCGTAGCAAGAGAAATTTCACTAAGCTCATTCAATAGATAATATCCACTTCCCGGTCCTCGCGAAGATTTTGTCAAGGAAGCCCTGGTCAGCATTTTCAGTATCTTGGCCACAGTAGGTTCAGGAATATGTGTTCTCGCAGCAAGTGTGGATGAAGAGACAACAGTTTTATATTGATCAAGGCTTATGATAATAATCGTTGCATAATCAATAAGTTTGGATAGTTTCAACATAATTTATCAATTCGATCAAATAAAACATATTATATAGGACTATATAAGTCCATTTTTATCGATTTAAAAGTTTTTTTTATTTTTTATAATACAACAGTTTAAGGATTAAAAAACAGTTTAACAAATAAAAAAAAGATTATTCCGATTGAAAAACCTACAATAGAACCATTTATCCGTATATATTGCAAATCCTTGCCTATTCGACATTCAAGTCGATCAACCAACGCTTGACTGTCCCATTGTGAAACAGCAGTTTCAGTAAAACGGATCAACCCTTCCTTAAAATTTGGTAATGATCTTGAAATAAGTTTCAATATCGCCTTGTTTATTTTTTTTCTGATTTTGGGATCTTTTTGTAGCAGTTCAGAAAAATAATGAATTGAATCAATAATCACGTTCCTAAACCATCCATCTTCATTCCTGGCATCATCGTGAATAAATTTTCTAATTTTTTTCCAAAGATTTTCACGCCATTCCTGTATACTTTCATGATTTACAATTTGTCTAAAAGCTTCAGATATATTTTTGATACGTTCAGGGTCATTCTCAATTTTATCAATTTCATCCTTTATCCACTGGCCGATTTTTTCTCTTACAGCATCATTATGTGGATCTATCCGATCCATTTCCTTATTTACAGCGACCAAAACTTTTGTCGCAATTGAATCACCGATCATCCATCCCAGAAAACGACCACCCTGTTCTTCCACTCGACTATGAATCATTTCCCTGAGACTTGATTCCTTTTCTTTAAGCGTTTTTTTAAGAATTTCCAAAATGAATGAAATTATGTCTTGATGCTGATCAATATCAAGCATTGTTCTTATGATTCTACCGATAAAAGGTGAGATTGATTCTCCACTCAAAAGACGATTTATAATTTTTGTTATTAAGTTGCTGATCCGACCATCTTCAATCCGATCAAGAAAATCAGGAAGAGATTTCAACAAAATACTGCTCAGATATTCAATATTCTCTGTTTTGTCCAAATATTTTCCCAAAAAACTTGGAAGATCCATTTTTTTCAAAATAAGTGTGATGTCTTTTTCAGTAAAAATATACTGAGCTATAAACCATCCCAACCCGTATCCTAGACGTTTTTTTTGTTTTGGTAGAATTGCGGTATGAGGAATGGGCAAACCCATGGGATGTCGAAATAATGCTGTCACCGCAAACCAATCAGCACATCCACCAATAAATCCAGCCTGGCTACCAGCCAAAATCAATTCAACCCAGAAATTATGTTTGATTTCTGTATAAGTCGTCAGATAATAGCCTAATAAAGTTATACATCCCATGATTAACAGCAAAAAAGTTGCCAATCGATGATAGCGTAGGAAAATTATTTTTACGTGGTCATCCGAACTTGAAACTTTATTCATCGCCTTCAACATTTTTTCGTGTAATTATTGTTATCGTGAATTTATACCTTTTATTTCTCTTTATAATAATTAATCATATTAAAACAGATTTAATTATATGAAACTAGTAATGGATAATTTTGGATCATGACGGAATCAACGAACTCCTCTTCCCAGATACTTGATGAGCTGCTGCAGTTAACCAATCAATTGAGATCAAAAAAAGATCACCAACCAACAGAAAATCCTGTCCTGACCTTAGCACAGAAAATTAACCAAAAATTAGAGTCAAATGATCTCACTACAGAAAATCTCAAAGAAATAATCCAGAAATTAAGAGATTCCGCTTTTTTGTCACATGCCAAACATCTGCAAAAATACCTTTACAATCCCACTAAAGATAATATTCGGCAACGTATCGAAACCGTCATAAAAAAATTGATCCAGCAATCCGATTACGCAAACGAAAAAAATAAGGAAACAAGTTTTGAAAATTTCAAGAAATTAGTTGAAACTACCAAATTCGCCGCAATTTTTACGGCACATCCAACCTTTTCCCTTGCAAATCCAGTTTACACAGCCTTGGCAGATATGGCCAGTCATCCTATAGATGATGACACAGATATTCCCTTTTTTACGACTCACAGACGATCTGCCCCCCCTGATTTGAAAGAGGAACTTCAACTTGCAAATAATGCTATTATTAGGGGACGAAACGCTTTAGATCTGTTCAATTATACACTTTTTGAGACAGCGAAGGAATATTGGCCTGACCATTGGACCAATCTGAATCCCAGTCCAATTTTACTGAGCAGTTGGGTAGGATATGATACGGATGGCCGAAGCGACATAGGCTGGTGGGATAGTTTACTCATACGCCTACAGATGAAAAAACTACAATTGGAACGTCTATATCAGCAATTAGACAACATCCCAAATGGTGTCGACCAATTAAAAAATACTGTTGCAATTGCCCTAAACCATGTCAAGGATCAAATTCATAACTGTCCTTTAAAGCCTGACCCTGATCAGTTTTCAAATTTTTCCCGATTATTGATTGAAAACCGTCATGAATCAATTCTTTCACACGATCAGCTTCTTCCTCTTTTTGATCAAGCCATAAACGATGTTGATGATAATTTCATTATTGATTTATTGATCGCGAAGGCGGGTTTTGTCACTCATGGTTTAAGTCTTTCACATTCCCATGTTAGACTTAATTCCACCCAAATTCACAATATGGCCCGTCAACGATTGGGAATAACCAGTAATCCTGAAAATCCTTCTCATACAAGAACGCTTTTTAATACGATAAATACAGCCTTGGATAAAATTGACCCTGTTCCTGTGGATTTCGGTGCTTTGCTAACAGAAAAAGCCTCGGCAAGCATATTAATGATGCTGTTAACCCAGATATTCAAACATATTGATAGCAAAACCCCTATTCGCTTTTTAATTGCCGAAACAGAAAGCGGTTTTACATTACTTATGGCCCTTTGGCTTGCAAGATTATTTGGGATTGAGAAAAATATCGAGATTTCGCCATTATTTGAAACAGATTATGCCCTCAATCATGGCGACAAGATTATTGAACAAGCCCTGCGATCACCGCATTGGCGTAATTACTTGAAAAAAACGGGCAAGTTATGCCTGCAATTTGGGTATTCTGATTCCGGCAGATTTATTGGTCAAATTGCAGCCACATATCAGATTGAAAAATTACGAAAAAAAATTGCAAAACTTTTGGCTAAATATCAATTATCAAATATTCAACTTATTCTATTCGATACACATGGCGAAAGTATCGGTCGTGGTGGTCATCCATTCAGCATGCAAGATCGTCTGGAATATCTATCCCCAAAAATTACTGAGCAATATTTTCATAAACTTGGTATACGAAGCAGACAAGAAACGGCTTTTCAAGGTGGAGACGGATATTTACTTTTTGGCACACAATTGCTGGCCAATGCCACAATCAGTATCATAGCAGAGCATATCTACGATTTTGATAAGGTTGACCATGATCCCATCTATGATGAAAAAGATTTTAATGCAGATTTTTTTTCAACAATCAACGCATCCATGAATGAATTGATTAATGACAAGGGATATGGAACCTTGTTAAGCACATTTGGTCCCTCCCTCATTGATCAAACGGGGTCAAGACCGGCAGTTCGCCAAAATGATACAGCAGCGGGAAGAAGTTACATAAAACATCCTAGGGAATTGCGTGCTATTCCTAACAATGCAATTCTACAACAATTGGGTTGGTGTGCTAATGTACTTCAAGGTTTGGGGACCGCAATGTCGGCCAACCCCGATACATTTGAAGAAATGTTGACAAACAGCAAACGGTTCAGGCAATCCCTCGATTTTGCCTTTCATGCCCTTAAGCACTCCGATGCATCTGTCTTGAGAGCCGGAATCTATATGCTTGATCCCGGCATCTGGCTAGATCGGGCTGCAACTGAAAAAAATCCTGTGATACAGGAATCCTATATGGCGCTGGCAAACGGATTGCAACGACTAGATTGCTGGTCGAGTACCCAGGCAACTTTTCATCGCATACAGAAAGATCATATTATTCTTCTGTCAATTTGGAAAAATACGCCAATCATGGATGATAAGGAAATCCTGTTACATGCTATCCGATTGGCATTAATTGAAAAAATCTGGATGTTATCAACCAAGATTCCATATTTCTCTCCATTTAACGGTTATAACAGAGAACATTTGGATATTAAAATCTTGTGTTTGGAAATACCCTCGGTTTTGCATATGCTCGTCAATCATATCTTTCCACAAGCATCTGAACATGTATCCGATCTATATTTTTATGAACCAAAAGGTCCAAGAAATGAAGGTGCATATGCAATGGATGACCGTCAAATATTTAAACCCATGCAATATAATTTCGATTTGGTCAGGGAAATTTCAATCGCTCTCATTCATCGATTACATGCATTCGGATAAATAAAAGATAATAATAAATCTATTGTTTTAGTAAAAAATCGTTTACACTATACAACAAGATAGTTTTGTTCAAGGGAGTAACTTATGTTTTCTTTAATTGGCGCTATTATTGTTGGGTTTATTATTGGTGGTATTGCAAAATTACTTATGCCTGGAAAACAGCCAGGCGGATTTATTATCACCGTTCTTTTAGGAATTGCCGGTTCCGCTTTGGCAACTTGGTTAGGTGAGCTTCTTCACTTCTATCGTGATGGAGAAAAAGCTGGAATATTATTTTCAATTGTAGGAGCTGTTATCATTCTTTTTATTTATAAAAGAATTATGGAACATAAAGGGAATACCAGTTATTAAAAATATTATTTGACATGAGGCAATATTTAACTCTCATATCAATATTGCCTCTCACTTATTTTTATCTGATTTAAAATACTTCTAATATGTGAATATTCATTAATATAACTTATTTAACAAAGCGGATATATGTACTTTGACGTTTGTCCATTCACTTGAAATTATGGTGTAAATAATGGTATCGCGCAAAGTACCATCCTGTCTAAGAATATGACCACGTAGAATTCCATCTTTTTTTGCACCAAGTCGTTCAATTGCTCTTTGGCTTTTGAAATTAAAAATATCAGTTCGTAAAACGACGGTGTTGGCTTGCAATTTTTCAAAAGCATATTCTAGCAATAAATATTTACAATTTGTGTTTACATGAGTTCTTTGAAATGATTTTGCATACCATGTATAGCCAATTTCCAAACGTCGCACATCGGGGACAATTTCAAAAAAGCTAGTTGTACCCAAAACTTTCCCTGTATTTTCATCAATAACGGCAAAAGGGTAACGCTCTTGACGTTCCTTTGCCTCCAAAGCTTCATTAATATAATTTTTAACTTTAGAAGGATGAGGAATAACAGTAACACGAAGTTTCCATAAATCACCTTCTTGACTTGCCGCCTGCAATCCTTTTGTATGAAAATAAGTCAACGGTTCTAATCGAATCCCATTTTGACCAATTTTGATATCTTGATTTGAAAAAAGAGAAAGAAAATTCACTTTGATAAATTCCCATAAAATTTCAAAAATTATTTGATAGAAATCAATCATGATATAATTTTTTAAATTATACAAATAAAACCGAAGATATTTATTTCATTACATACATTTCATAAAAAAACAGCCTTTTATATAAAAGGCTGTTTTGAATCGTATCAAATTGTTATTTAAAATCAGGCAGATTGACTAATAATTTCATCCGCAACATTACGGGGAACTGGATCATAATGATGGAATTGCATTGTAAAGGATGCACGACCTTTGGTCATTGAACGAAGATCAGAAATATAGCCAAACATTTCTTTCAATGGAACGAAAGCGCGAACCATGACAGTGCTTCCAGAAGTTTCTTGACTTTGAATCATTCCGCGACGACGGTTCAAGTCACCAACAACATCACCAACATGATCATTGGGTGTGGTGATTTCGACATCCATGATAGGTTCAAGAATGACTGGACCAGCTTTTTTCATTCCTTCACGGAAACAGGCTTTACCGGCAATCTCGAACGCCAATGCAGAAGAGTCAACGTCATGATATTTACCATCAACAAGCGTAAATTTAAAGTCTACAGTTGGAAATCCCGCTAATACACCGGTAGATGCCTGGTTTCTGATACCCTTGTCAACAGCTGGGATATATTCCTTGGGAACCGCACCACCAACAATTTTATTTTCGAATATAATTCCCTCATTTCGTTCAGTTGGTTCGAAAATAATTTTGACTTCAGCAAACTGACCCGCACCACCAGACTGTTTTTTATGGGTGTAGGTTTCTGTATGAGACTGAGTAATGGTTTCACGATATGCAACCTGTGGTGCGCCAATATTCGCATCAACACCATATTCACGACGTAAACGGTCAATGATGATATCAAGATGTAACTCACCCATACCTGAAAGAATTGTTTGCCCCGTTTCCTGATCTGTCTTTAACTGTAGAGATGGATCTTCTGCCGCCAATTTCTGAAGCGCAAGGGTCATTTTTTCGACCGCTTCCTTGGTTTTTGGTTCGACAGAAATATCGATAACAGGTACTGGAAATTGCATACGTTCCAAGACAACCGGATCTGCCGGATCTGCCAAAGTATCCCCTGTTTTCGTATCCTTCAATCCAACAAAAGCGGCAATATCACCAGCATGCACTTCCTTGATTTCTATACGTTTATCAGCGTGCATTTGGAAAATACGTCCAATACGCTCTTTATGACCATGGGTTGTGTTCAAAACCGTGTCACCAGAACGTAAGATACCACGATAAACACGTACAAAAGTTAGAGAACCATATTTATCATTGATGATTTTGAAAGCCAAACCGGCAAATTTGCCATTTGGATCAACGGGAATGATTGGTAATTTATTTTCATCAACCTCTTCATCTTCAGGAGGTGCAATACGAATTCCTTCCACATCGTCAGGAGCAGGAAGGTAATCAACAATTGCATCCAACAAAGGCTGAACACCTTTGTTCTTGAAAGAAGAACCGCAAAGAACCGGACGAAACTCTCCAGAAATGGTACCTTTTTTAATACATTTCTTTAAAACCTCGACAGAAACATCACCTTTTTCAAAATATTCTTCCATAGCCGCATCATCAACAGCCAAAACGGTGTCCAGAAGATTTTGACGTGCCTCTTCTGCTTTTTCCTTTAATTCAGCAGGGATTTCAACAATATTGTATTTGGCACCAAGATCATCACCTTCCCATACAATGGCATTCATATTAACAAGGTCGATAACACCCTTTAAATTTTCTTCCGCACCAATCGGAAGCTGTAGAGGGATAGCGACAATATCCAGCTTATCTTTTAAAGTGCTGAAAGCATATTCAAAATTTGCACCTGTACGATCCAACTTGTTAATGAAAATAATGCGAGGGACATTGTAACGGTCAGCCAAACGCCAATTCGTTTCAGACTGAGGTTGGACACCAGCAACACCCTCGATAATGAAAACCGCACCATCAAGTACGCGCAATGAACGGTTAACTTCAATGTTAAAGTCAATATGGCCCGGAGTATCAATAATATTGATACGATGCTTGTTCCATTCACAGGTAACGGCAGCGGAAGTAATGGTAATCCCTCTTTCGCGTTCCTGTGCCATATAGTCAGTAGTGGTGTTCCCTTCGTGGACCTCACCAATCTTATGGGAGACACCTGTATAATATAGAATACGTTCAGTTGTCGTTGTTTTACCCGCATCGATATGCGCGGTAATACCTATATTACGGATTTTAGAAAGATCAGAATGGTCGGACAAAAGTAAAACCTCCACAAACGATAGAAAAATATTCAGAAAATATATTCATCAAATCATAAGATTAAAAGAATAATTTCCTTTTTTAACTCAAAATAACTCCCTTAAGATTAAATCAAGGAAGTTATTTAATTACTAGATAATCAATTTTTTAAAAATTTAAGCAGCTACTGCTGATTTTTTTTCCTGAGCCTGAAGAATACGGCGTTTAATCACTAAAGCCTCTTCTGTAAGCTTACGATTCGGTGTATTTAGCAGGAAATTGTCTAAACCGCCATTATGTTCAATGGTACGGAGACCATGCGTTGTGACGCGTAAATGTATTTGTTGACCCAAAATATCGGACCTTAAGGAATAATCCTGCAGATTAGGCAGGAAACGGCGACGGTTTTTGTTATTGGCGTGACTGACATTATTTCCTGTCAACACACCTTTGCCTGTGATTTGGCAACGGCGAGACATTTGTTTTCATCCTCGGATTGTGAAAGCCAAGACTTAATGTTTGGCAAATAAAAAATACTTAGTTTAGCCCTATGACTAAAATTCACGAAATAGTCAAGTAAAAATCCAAATTTTAAACCTCAAAATTAAAAATTTTCACTATTTCTAGCCTATTTATCAGAATGTTGACTCTGTATAGACCACATATTGGCATAAAAACCATTTTTTGCAAGCAGGAATTCATGAGTTCCCTGTTCGCATATTTTCCCATCCATCATAACCAGAATCATGTCCGAATGAATAATTGTTGATAAACGATGAGCTATTGTAATCACGGTTCTACCCTGAGAAACCTGGAAAAGAGCCTGCTGTATTTCTTTTTCTGTCTGACTATCCAACGCGCTTGTTGCCTCATCCAGGATTAAAATCCTTGGATTTTTCAATATCGTTCTTGCAATAGCTATCCTTTGTTTTTCGCCACCGGAAAGTTTTAACCCTCTTTCTCCCACCTGAGTATTATATCCCTCGGGCAAACCAACAATAAAATCATGGATTTGAGCCAGCCTTGCTGCTTTTTCAATTTCTGCTTGTAAGCTTCCTAATTTACCATAAGCAATATTGTAACCGATTGAATCATTAAACAAAACCGTATCTTGAGGTACAACTCCAATGGCCTTTCTCAAATCATCCTGTTTATAAGACCGTATATCTTCATTATCGATTAATACAGCACCGGATGTAACATCATAAAAACGGAACAGCAAACGGCTAATTGTTGATTTCCCGGCCCCTGTTGGACCAACAATGGCAATTTGCTGGGCTGGTTCCGCCAGGAAGCTTACATGATGCAAAATTTCCCGAGAGGGATCATAACCAAAAAAAACATCTTTAAATTCAATTTTGGCAGGCCCCGCATTCACCAATTCAGTTGGAAGTGATTTGGCGCATTCTTGATTATTGATATCCATTGGCTGTGCCAAAAGAGAAAACATATTTTCCAAATCAACAATTGATTTTCGCAAATTAGAATAGATACTGCCAAGAAAATTCAAGGGCTGATAAAGCTGCATCAAATAGGTGTTAATCAAGACAAATTTTCCGACAGTAAAATGATAACTGACAATGTCACGTGCTGCCATTAACATAATAAATGTCAATGCAATGGCTATAATGAAAGATTGACCAAAATTCAGGATATTGAGCGTTATTTGTGTTTTAATGGAAGCTTTTTCATAATGTGCCAATGCTTCATCATATCGTCTTATTTCATGGGCTTCATTACAAAAATATTTAACAGTTTCGTAATTCAGCAAACTGTCCAAGGCACGATTATTGGCTTCATTATTAATTTCATTCATTTTTCGACGAATCTTGATACGCCGAGATGTAAACCAAATCGTAAAGAAAAAATAGGCTAATATTGCAAGACAGACAACAAGTGTATAATATCCATTATACAAATGAGCAATCACACCGAGAACCATCAAGGTTTCAATCACTGTTGGAACGATACTGAATATACCCACTCTCAAAATTGTTTCAATTCCCTCACCACCTCGCTCAATAGCCCGTGTAATTGCTCCGGTTCGTCGATTTAAATGAAATTTTAGTGAAAGTTTTTGAACATGCTCGAAGCATTGTAGGGTTATTATACGCATCACCCGAAATCGCAATGGCGCAAAAACCGTGTCTTTCAATTCCGAACATAAGCTGGAAAAAATCCTAACCAATCCATATCCAACAATAAGATAAATCGGTACATAAATTATTTCATGATTATTCTGGGAAAAATAATCCACAATCTTGCTATAAAGATAAGGAACGCCCAAGGCTATGATTTTGGCAACAATCATCAAAAACATCGCAAAGATAAAGCGAATTTTCAACGTCATATGCTGACGAGGCCACAAATAGGTCAAGAGCTCTAGTAAAGTTGACCATCCTGAACGAGTGCTTTCTTTGTCGACATAGGAAAATTTGGAATATCGTGACATGTTATTTTCAAAAGATTGTAATTGTTTTATCAATATACATGAAGTGTTTACCCTAAAAATGAAAAAATACAAAAATAGATAACTTTGAAATAAAAAAACTATTAAAGCAATATAAGAGATTTTTAATGCAACATATTGAATTTAAAAATTTATTTCGTCATATAAAAAATTGTAACACCGCCAAGTTACAAAAAGATTTTTTACCTTTCAAGGCGCATAATCAGATCATAGGATGGGTTCGACCTTCATTTATGGATACTCTCCAAAAACATCATGTTGTTATGGAAGAAAATAATATTTGTACTTTACCAGCACAATATTCAATCGAGATGCTGGGTAATCAACTAATTGAAAATAATATGGTTCGCTCCATGAATGAACTTTTTGATGTCTATCCCTCACCATATGCTAAACCGGTTGGAAAAATTGATCGTGCCGTTATTCCTGATCTTGGACTGATTGGAACTGGAGTTCATCTCAATGGTTTGGTTAAGAAAAGAAATCAAATTTATTTGTGGATCGCGAAACGGGCAAAGTATAAACGGCTTGATCCTGAAAAACTGGATCATATCGTCGCGGGAGGTATACCAGCAGGATTTACCCATAACAACACTCTAGAAAAAGAAGCACGTGAAGAAGCAAGCATTCCGAACGCCCTCATGATAAATGCGGAATATAAATCACTGATTACTTATAGCATGATCAGACCTGAAGGGTTACGGCGAGATGTGTTGTATTGCTATGATCTATGGTTGCCGGAAGAGTTTCAACCGGTTCCTAATGATGGAGAGGTTGAATCTTTCCAATTAAAAAAATTAGAAGATGTTTACCATCAAGTGTGCGAAACAGATGATTTCAAATTTAATGTCAATCTTGTATTAATCGATCTTTTTATTCGCATGGGCATCATCGCAAAGAATTCTCAGTATGCCCATCGCATAAAAACTGGATTGAGAGGGAAATTATTTCCCTGATCAATCCGAAAATACAACGGTTTTGTGACCATTTAAAAGAACACGGTCTTCAATATGATAACGCACGGCTTTTGCCAGAACTCGTCTTTCAATATCCCTTCCTTTACGGATAAGGTCATGAGGGGTGTCATTGTGACTGACCCGTTCAACGTCCTGTTCTATAATTGGACCTTCATCAAGATCCTCGGTTACATAATGTGCTGTTGCACCAATCAATTTAACCCCTCGTTCATAAGCCTGATGATAGGCTTTTGCACCCTTAAAGCCGGGTAAAAAGGAATGATGTATATTTATACATTGACCCGCCAATTTTTTTACCATTTCAGGAGACAGAATTTGCATATAGCGCGCAAGAACAACAAGCTCTGTCCGGGTTTCCTTAATAATATCCCACAATTTCGTTTCTTGTTCCCTTTTGGTATCCTTAAGAATAGGAAGATAATAAAATGGTACATCTTGCATATCAATATGACCATAATCTTCATATGGATAATTTGCAACAATTGCACTGGGTTCTATTGCCAGTTCCCCTATTCTCCATCGATATAAAAGATCAACCAGACAATGATCAAATCTTGATACCATCAACAACACACGTTTTTTACGTTCCCGATCATGCAAGAACCATGTCATTTTAAATTGGGCAGCAATAGCCTCCAATCTGGAATATAACCATTGATAATTTTTTTTATTGCTCTCTAGGGTGAACACAACACGCATAAAAAAATAACCCGAAAGAGCATCATGCTGCTGCGACTCAACAATATTGGCTTGAGCTTCAAATAATCCTGTGGAAATTGCGGAAACAATACCTGGTTTATCAGGGCAAGAAAGTGTTAAAACATATTGATTTTGTTTTGATTTTATTGAATCACTCATCGATTTTAAAACTATATAGTTAATGTATGTCTTCAAAAGAACCTATATAGAGCACTTTAAAAAATCAAACAAAAGCTGTTACGAATTCTTCAAAATTTTTTAAATTCTAAAAAATTATAAATCTAGACAATTTTACGTAAATTTTATAAATAACGAAAGATAAGGTAAATTACGAATTATTATAAAAAATTTGATAAACTATTGCCATTTACTATAAATATTTTTGATTAGAATAATTTATAATCGCTAAAATTAAAGCAAGTCGATTTAACATTGAAATAGCGATTATTTTTTAGATAGATTTAGGCAATATGAATATGAATTACTTCATACTGACTGTAAATACTGGCATTTTTTCATTATTTTCAATGGATTTCAAAAATAATCTTGCTGTTTTCATTGCTTCTGCAATGGTTACATCCATATCAAGATAACGATAGGTTCCCAGTCGTCCAACAAATGTAATATCAGGTTCCTTTTCGGCCAATTCTATATATTGATCCAACTGATTCATTTCACCTACAAGACGTATTGGATAGTAAGGCAAATCTTTTTCTGTACATAAACGGCTATACTCTCTATAACAAACCGAGCCTTCATGACTTTCCCAAGGAGCAAAATATTTATGCTCTGTTATACGGGTATATGGAACGCTTTCCTCTCCATAATTCATTACAGCAGTTCCCTGGAAATCACCCTGATATGTGAATCTTTCGAAATCCAGGGTGCGGTATGCTAAACGACCATATTGATGATGAAAATAACCATCCAATGGACCACTATAAAATACATGTTTATAATTTTTTGCTTTTTCCTTATCAAAAACTGTATTCAAAGAAATTTTAATTCCAGGATGATCAAGAATATTATCGACCAAATCTGTATAGCCCCTTTTTGGCATTCCCTGAAATTTGTGACTGAAATAATTATCGTCATAATTGAAACGAACAGGTAAACGCTTTAAGATAGATGCTGGCAATTCAGAGGGATGCAGTCCCCATTGCTTAAGGGTATAACCCTTGAAAAAAGCCTCATATAATTCCTTACCAACAAATTTCAAAGCCTGTTCTTCAAATGTCTCAGGCTCTTTAATTGACTTATCACCTTTTTCGGCAATAAGTTCTTTTGCTTGATCAGGAGATAATGCTTTCTGGAAAAATTGGTTAATCGTGTGCAGATTAATCGGTAATGAAAAAACCTGTCCCTTAACTGTGGTCTTCACACGATTGACATAGGGCATCATTTCTGAATATTTATTTACAAAATTCCATACGTCTTCATTATCTGTATGAAATATATGGGGACCGTAAATATGTACCATGACTCCTGTATCTTTGTCCCGTTTAGAGTATGAGTTTCCAGCAGTATGGGATCGTTCATCAATAATATGCACATTCCAGTCATTTTCTGCAAGAATACGGCCAATCACAGCACCGGAAAAACCGGCACCAACAATTAAAACTCTTTTTTCTGACATTCATACCACCTTCAAAACTATTTATCAAAATATACAGAATTTACATTATCAATCTGAAATTATCAATTTTCTAATAATTAATTTTTTCATTAATCCAGATAAAATATGATAGTCTTAACTCTTATGCAAATTATTTGAAAAAGAGGAAATGTTCTAGCTTATGTCATCAATTCTTCCGCCAAAAGCACCTAAAAAAGAGAAAATCATAAAACAACTGGGATTTACAAGAACTGATCCTTATGCCTGGTTAAAAGATGATAATTGGCAGGAAGTCTTGTCCAATCCTTCAAAACTAAAAAAAGAGATAAAACAATATCTTGAACAGGAAAATAATTATGCTAATAAAATAATGCAGCAGACTAAACCGTTACAAAACAAACTTTTTCTTTCCTTGAAATCAAAATTGGCTGATAAAGAAAGCAGCCCTGAACTTCCTGACGGTAGCTGGATATATTATTCACGATTTGAAGAGGGAAAAGAGCATAAGTGTTTTTATCGAAAATCAATTCATGATTTTGAAGAACAATTGCTTATTGATCCAAATATTCAGGCAAGTACTATTGACTATTATAAAATAGGCTCGGTTTCACACAGCCCCAACCATAAATACTTTGCCTATATTGAAGATACCCAAGGCTCAGAAATTTGGCATTTAAAAATTAAAAATCTGGAGACAGGTGATATATTACCACAATCCATTTCACCCTGTTCTGGATCTTACTGTTTTTCACCATGCAGTCAGTATATATTTTGGGTCTATCGCGATGATCAAGGCAGACCTACTGCAATTTACAGACATCATATAGCCACTTCTCAAGATACTCTAGTTTATAAAGAGAAAAATTCAGGCTTTTTTATTAATATTGAGCGTAGTCTTTCCAACCAATGGATTTATATAACAGCCAATAATCATGATACCAGCGAGGTCTGGATCATATCGGGACAACACCCCACACATGCAGCAATATGTTTTAAAAAAAGACGAACAGGTGTTTTTTACAAAATAACAGATTGGAACAATCATTTTATAATCTATACAAATGAAGATAATGCATACAATTTTAAACTCATGCGATTGCCCATACCGAATAATTTTATACAGGATAAAATAGAAAGAAAAAATTGGCAAAATTGGATTAATCATAATCCTGATATTTACCTAATGGAATTCAAGGCGTTTAAAAATTATTTTATAAGATTGGAACGTCATGAGGTTAATGCAAAAATAATCATCACCAATACAAACGATGAAAATGAAATTATCTCAGGTGATGAAGATGCATACCTTCTTTCCCTGGATGAAACGCTTGAATATGATACAGAATGGTTACGATACAGTTATCAGTCCCCTACAACTCCACGTTGCTGGAATCGTTTTCATATTCCAACTGGTAAAAAAGAAATCATTAAACAGCAGAAAATTCCTTGCGGTTATAATTCAAGCCTTTACGAATCAAAAAGGATATGGGCTATTGCAAACGACGGTGAAAAAATTCCCATGACCTTGACCTATCGTAAAGATATTGAATTAAACGGTAAAAACCCAACCCTTCTTTATGGTTACGGATCATACGGATATGCCATTGACCCTGTTTTTTCCATAACAGCACTGAATTATATCGAACAAGGGTGGATTTATGCCATAGCCCATATTCGTGGCGGATCAGAAAAAGGTTGGAATTGGTTTATGGAGGGGCGTCGCTTCAACAAAATAAACACTTTTACCGATTTTATTTGCTGTGCCGATTATCTTGTTGAACAAAATTATACACAGCCAAAAAAAATCGTTGCTGACGGAAGATCAGCAGGCGGTATGGTAATGGGATATATAGCCAATGAACGCCCTGATCTTTTTGCGGCAATCATTGCCGTTGTTCCTTTTGTAGACATATTAAACACAATGTCAGACATTACTTTACCACTCACACCTCCAGAATGGCCAGAATGGGGCAATCCTCTCAAAGATTCAAAAGCATATCAATATATAGCCAGTTATTCACCTTATGATAATATAAAAGAACAAGACTATCCTGCCATACTTGCAATGGGAGGCCTGACTGATCCCCGTGTTACCTATTGGGAACCATCAAAATGGATTGCAAAACTAAGAGATCACAATATATCGTCCAATCCCTTGCTTTTGAAAATAAATATGGATTCAGGGCACGGGGGAGCTGCAGGTCGATATACAGCCTTAAAAGAGGCCGCCTTCATTCAGGCCTTCGCCATTTCCATTATCAAAAAAGAATTATAACGGATATTGGGGAATAATTAACGTGTCCCAAGATGATCATATAATCAATAGAAAAATTTCGCGCCAATTGTCACTGGCAGAGCAAATCCATAATCAAACTATCGCTCACAGTTGTTTAAGTATCGTATTGATACTATTTGGTCTATATACCATCAAAGCCTTTTTGTTTTCCCTGATTTGGGGAATTATCTTTGCCATAGCATGCTGGCCATTTTACAAAACTGTCAAGCAAAAATGGCCCTATGAACGATTTAATTTTATACTACCCTTTATTTTTTCCTGTTTTATTACCCTGGTTTTTCTTCTTCCCCTGGGTTTTATAGCACTTGAGGCGACAAAAGATTTGCAAACAGGCATAAGTTGGGTCATAAAAATTAGTCGTGAGGGTTTACCACCACCCGAGTGGCTTAATAAAATCCCAGTTATAAACAATAATATCATTCACTGGTGGAAAGAAAACCTTGAAGATCCATCTTCTGCCTCGACACTAATTTCCAATTTGCATCTAAGTCATGGAGTATATGTTACACAAAAAATAGGATCACAAATCCTTCATAGAGGTTTACTGTTTTTCTTTTCAATTTTAACCTTATTTTTTATTTTTAAAGATGGAGAATCAATTATTCATCAATGCAAATCAGGTTCGAGACGATTGTTTGGCAAACAAGGGGAAACAATTGCTCAACAAATGATCTCATCAGTTCATGGAACAGTTTCGGGACTAGTTCTGGTCGGGCTAGGACAGGGTATCATTCTCGGAACCCTATACTATTTTCTGCATATACCGCATGCGGCATTGTTGGGCATATTGACAGCCTTGGCTGCAATGATCCCCTTTTGCCCCCTGATTGCCATTGGTATAGTTGCGTTTATCGCTTTTTTTCAAGTTTCCTATTTGATCGCTTTAACTATACTGATTGTTGGCTGCATCATTATTTTTATTGCAGATCATTTTATCAGACCAGCTTTGATTGGTGGCTCAACAAAATTACCATTTATATGGGTATTAATCGGTATTTTGGGAGGGCTGGAATCTTGGGGAATGATTGGTTTATTTATCGGTCCAGCGATAATGGCCGCCATAATTATGTTATGGAATAATTGGACAGCTGAAAAAAGAAAATATTAACGAATATCGGGCAGGCGGGATTCGAACCCACGACCCCCAGTCCCCCAGACTGATGCGCTACCAGACTGCGCTACTGCCCGTCAAATCTATACAGCCATATAGCAGTCAATTTTATTTGGATCAATATAAAATTAAGCCTTAGCTATTATTTTTCTTAATTCTTGCAACTCAACCAAAACATTTTTTAATGAATCAATCAGCACTGATTTTTCATTTTTCAATTTTTCCAATTCCTTACGTAAATCTTGCTGATTATTTTCAGCTGTATTTGTCAGATCATCATTTGGGGATTGAGATTCATTTGTTATCGATATATCAGATTCCGATTTAAAATTTAATTGTTCATTATCCGAAACTTTATTATTCAATAATTCTTCTTGTAAAAGACGCTGAACACCTTTTATCGTATATCCTTGGATATATAAAAGTTCAGATATATACTTTAGAAGCGTTATATCTTCAACACGATAATAACGACGACCACCACTTCGTTTTATTGGTTGTACCTGAGGAAAACGCGTTTCCCAAAAACGCAGAACATGTTGGGGTACATGAATTTCATCAGCCACTTCACTAATAGTACGGAAAGCCCCAGGTTCCTTTTTGGTAACTCCATTATCTTCTGAATCAGGATCTACTTTTTCATTCGATTGACTAATAATCTGAGCAGAGTTACCTTGGGTCATTATTTATCCTTTCAAGAAGATTTTTTAATCATACCCTCATTAACATTTTTTTTCAATTTCTGACTGGAGCGAAAACTCAAAACATATCTGGGTTCAATTTCAACCTCGACACCTGTTTTAGGATTACGCCCAATTCTGTTTCCTTTTCTTCGGACAGAAAAAGTACCAAATCCACTGATTTTAACCGAATCACCCTTTTCCAAGGTTGTAACGATTTTTTCCAAAACCGTTTCTAGCAATTGAGCTGATTCACTACGGGATAAGCCAATATGACTATAAAGTTTTTCAATTAATCCTGCACGAGTTAAAGTTTGCATAGTCTAAAATAATTACAATCCGTTACTGAAATGACAAGTCTAACACCATTTATTCAATAGTGTTACCAAATAAATTCTGAATTATTTTTAAATTAATTTTTTAAAAATATATTTACAATCTTACCAATGCAGACCCCCAACTTAAACCGCCTCCTATTGCTTCAATTACGATTAAATCACCTTTTTTCATACGATTATCTCTCACTGCTTCATTCAAGGCCAACGGTATGGATGCCGCAGACGTATTGGCATGCCGATCAACAGTTACAATCACCCTTTCAGAGGGTAATTTGATTTTTGCACCCATACGTGAAATAATCCGTAAATTTGCTTGATGTGGAACCAACCAATCAATATCACGATATATTAGATTGTGATCATTTAGCGCTTCTTCAATAACCTCGGATAGTTTTGTTATTGCATGACGAAAAACTTCCTGTCCTTTCATACGTAAAAAGCATTGATCTTGAAATTTTGCTGGTGTGCCTTCCACATATAATAAATCCGCATATTGACCATCCGTATGAAGATAGCATCCAAGAATTCCTCTCTCGGTCTCCGTGTTAACAGCACTTAAAACAACAGCACCCGCACCATCACCAAACAAAACGCAGGTCCTTCTATCCTTCCAATCAAGAATTCGAGAATACACCTCACTACCTATCAGCAATACATTTTTTGCCTGTCCACAACGAATAAAATTGTCTGCAACTGATAATCCAAATACAAATCCAGCACAGGCAGATGAAACATCAAATCCAAAAGCCTTTTTTATTCCAAGCGCTTTTTGAATTTCAACCGCAGTACTTGGAAATATTTTGTCAGGTGTACAAGTCGCGACAACAATTGCATCAATATCCTGCACACTCATCCCTGCATATTCAATTGCCTGCCTTGCGGCCTCAACAGCCATGGAAACACATGTCTCACCTTCCGAGACAATATGACGTTCGCGAATACCTGTACGTTCACGAATCCACTCATCAGATGTATCTACCATCAATGTCAAATCATCATTTGTTAAGATACGCTTAGGTAAATATCCACCAAATCCAACAAGTTGTGAACGATAAATCATTCCTATAGAAACCCTTTAATTTAATATAACCGCTATTACTGTGGATTTACCTGTGATAAACCCGTAAGGATTTCTTCATAAAATCCGTGCTTGATCATATCCATCGCAACATCCACGGCATATGCAAAACCTTCTTCATCCGTACCTCCATGAGATTTCACAACAACCCCGTTTAGACCTACGAAAATTGCCCCATTGTAACGTTTGGGATCCAGCCATTCACGCATACGTTCCAATCCGGGTCGAACAAACAGATAGCCCAACTTTCCTCGCAAGCCAGAACTGTAAACTTGTTTTAAAAGGTGAAAAACGAGTTTGAGGGCACCCTCACCTGTTTTTAATGCAATATTTCCAGTGAATCCATCTGTAACAACAACATCTGTTGTACCTGCCGTTATATCGTGTCCCTCTACAAATCCATAAAATTGTCCGGACAAAGGGCTATTCCGCAACACTTCGGCTGCATTTCTAAGACGATCATCACCCTTCAATTCTTCTGAACCAACATTTAAAAGTCCAATTGTGGGTTTAGGCAAACCAAGCACAGCTTTTGCAAAAGCGTTACCCATTATGGCAAAATCAACCAAGTTTCGACTGTCACAGGAAACATTCGCCCCCAGATCTAACATTACAATATCACCTTTAGCTGTTGGAGTAATCGCAGCCATTGCCGGGCGTGCAATACCAGGCATCGTTTTAACGATAACCTGTGCCAGTGCTAACATTGCACCACTGTTTCCGGCAGAAACAACCCCTTTGGCTTGTTGCGATGCAACACTTTGCATGGCAAGACGCATAGATGAATTTCGTAATTTCAAAGCGGAAGTAGGTTTCATTTCCATTGGAACAGCCACGTCTGTATGCTGAACATCGCATATTTTGGCTGCCTTGGAATATGTTTTCAGTAACGGAGACAATTTTTCTTTATCTCCGATTAACAGTATTTTTGCTTCTGGATGTCTAACGGCTGTAATCTCAAGACCCTTGATAACAATTTCAGGGGCATGATCCCCCCCCATTGCATCAATCGCAAGATCATATTGAGGCTTCGTTTGAATATCTGATTCTGCAGTCATAAATACAGTTACAATTTATAAAAACCATTAAACTTAACATCAAAATGTTGTTATCGGTATTTATAATACGCTTTCCAGTCTTATTGATGTACTGCGGTCTTCAAAGCATCTCCGGCAGCGACGACTTCACGACCATCATAATAGCCACAGTGGCTACATACATGATGTGGACGTTTCAGTTCACCACAATTTGCACATTCACCATAAGCCTCAGTGCGTAAAGCATGATGACTACGACGCATTCCACGACGTGATGGTGACGTTTTCTTCTTTGGAACAGCCATGGGATCCCTCCTATCCTAATTTATCTAATAATTTAACCAGTATAACCAATTTCATTCGACATGATTGAACTTTCAAATTGAAGCAACCTGTCTAACAGAATATCGGCTTTTAAGCAAGCTTGAAAAAGCGTATCAAGGTTTCCCTAACACTTTTGAAAAACAATATACTTTAATTGATTAAAATAACAAGAATATTAATATACAAATATATTATAAAAAAATAATTTTTAATCCTTTTTCAATTTTTCCAAAATTTTAAATGGACTGTCTTTTTTACATTTAGTCCCTTGTATTTCCAAATCTTTCTCTTTGATTATCAGTTTTTTTTCAACATTTGGCTTATGAGGATAAGGATCCAGTAATAATGCTAGTTGCTGTGCGGTTACTTCTCCAATGTCAATATAGTCATTATCATAAGGAATGATATCTGGATCATCCAGCTCCTCCAGTTCACTTGAAACTTGAGACAAAGGTATAAAAATCAACTCAAATCCATCTTCGATATCAACCGGAAAATCCTCTAGGGAAACAACACAATTTTGTATTATGCTGCTTTTCAGTATTCCCTGCGCCCTTATATGCCCACCATGAAAATAAGCCAATTTATAAAAACATGACAAAGAAAGAATTTCAGGAATTGAAAACCGCTCAGCCAAAGCCTTTCTTTCTGATTTATTTGCTTCAATGGTAACCCTGAATTCTTTTTTTTGTATTTGATTGATAAATATTTTTTTTGAAAACTCGCAACAGTTATTCATTTTTTTCTTTCTAATGTTTTTTTTTGTTGCAGTTTAATTTAAACTACAATACCTCTTTAATTATAAGATTAATTTTTCGTTTAACTTGAGGATCATGTATTCATTATGCCTTCCAGCTTCAACAAAAAACCTCTTGTATCCCTTCTTAAAGATAAATCCTGTCCTCAATTTAAGCAAAAAACAAGCAAGAATATTATTTTAGGTTCCTTAATCTCTTGCAGCCTATTATTTTCCGCCTGCTCAGTTCTCTCCCCCCCTCCAATGCCAAGAGGAACAATAATTGAAAAAAATGACCTTTCTGCATTAAAAGTTAACAGTACCAGTAAATCAGATGTTATCGACATTTTGGGATCTCCTACAACCTACGCGACATTTAATAATAATAACTGGATTTACATATCGATGATGACTCATCTTGTCCCGCTTTCCTATCCAGGAATAAAAAAACAAAAAGTGCTCTCCTTATATTTTAATGAAAGTGGGACATTAACAAAAATTCAAGAATTGGGTAAAAGAGACGCTAAAAATGTCAGCATGGTATCAGAGGTAACTCCAACTCCTGGAACAAAAACTAATTTTTTCCAGCAATTATTAGGAAATATTGGCAAATACTCTCCACTAAGTGCAATGGGACTTGGAAGTACCTTCGGACCGAACAGTAACGGTGGTCCTTTCTCAAGCAATCCACTTACAACGGGTGGACCTGGCAGCTCAGGAAATACATTGCCATAAAACTATCTGGGTATAAATATGATTACTCTCAGCCCTCCCAATGGGCTGGTTTCTAATTTTATATCACCACCATGTCCCTGAATTATATTTTTCGCAATAGACAATCCCAATCCGGTCCCTTTTTGTCTATTACCTGTCTCAAATGGCGTGAATACACTTTCCCTTCTTTCGATTTCAATTCCTGGACCGTCATCATCGATGATGAACTGTATTCCTTTTCCTTTCATATGAACCCTTAGTTTTACATCCCCCCCATATCTTTTAGCATTATCTAAAATATTGGAAAAAACTCGGCGTATGCTATGAGGTCTAATAATCAAATCTGGCAGGTCATGATCAATTTCAACTGACAAAAATCGTGTATCAGCCCGAGATGCTGCTGCAACACAATCTTTAATTAACTGAGAAACATCTGTTAGAACCGGTTCTTCCGTTCCTTCACCCCTTGCAAAGGAAAGGTAAGCAGAAATCATTTGTTCCATTTCCTCAATGTCGGTAATCATTTCCAAGATATCTTGAACCTGTTCCTCAGCATTAAACATTCCTTTTTGAGGGAGCATGGCTAAACTCAGCCTTAATCGAGTCAAAGGCGTTCTCAAATCATGAGAAACGCTTGCCAATATAACAGTACGTTGTTTGACATATCTTAAAATTCTTTCACGCATGACATTAAAGGCAATTGCTGCATTCCTTAGTTCTCTTGAACCATCAGGATGTAAATTACCTGGATCAATCCCTTTACCAAATTTTTCAACAGATCTGGATAATCTTCGAATGGCCCTGAACTGTATCCACGCAAAAACAGAAGTCATTATAAACAAAACCAAGGCACTTCCCACAATCCAGAAAATAAAAAGCCAAACACTACCAGCCGTTAATTTTTTTTTGGGTATTAGAATGTCCACTACACTTTGTTTTAATTCTATGGATATCTTGACCTGATCTTTTATACTGAACCAGTCAACAACAAACCGTTCATCAAGTCGATCCGTCAGGGTTTGATTGAGAAGCTCATCAACAGGTCCGATAATATTCGATTTTTTTCTTGAGTTTCCAAGGAATATTTGACCTTTGCGCCAGGTAATCGAGTATTGAAAATATTTTTGTGCATCCTCAATAATTTGATTGCATTTTACTCTCGAATTAGTTTGGTTAAACTGATTGACGATGAACTCAACCTCACTGCCAACAGTATCTGTCAAACGACGAGAAACAGTACTAAGATAATTACCATAAAACAATTCCAGTGAAATTGTTTGCGTAACAATCAATGGAATTAAAATCATCAAAAGTGAACGACTAAATAAAGAGCGCGGCAAAATTCGTCGTACAGTGCGTTCAACAATAAATTTACGATTTATAAAATAATTTGGAATTTTTAAATTCGTATATGAATTTTTCACAATTATATTTTCTGTTATTAATTAATTTTTCAATATCCAGGTTTTAAAACATACCCTTTACCCCTTACGGTATGTAAAAATTGCGGTTGTCGAGGGTCCGTCTCAATACGTCTTCGTAACCTTGTTACTTGAACATCAACGGCACGCTCACCAATTTCCTCCATTCCAATTTTTTGAACGATTTCCTCACGGGATAAAATCTCATTAGGTTGCGCCGCCAATACCCTTAACAAGGCTATCTCCCCCCCTGTTAAATGAATAATGCCATTTTTATCGCATAACAAATTTCGAACAGGGTCAAACTCCATATTTCCAAGACGAATTAAACGTATATTTTCCGCTGCAATGGGTTGCGTCAATCGGCGAAACTGAATTTTCAGCCGAAGCAACAACTCTTTGGGTTCGAAAGGTTTTCCCAAATAATCATCTGCACCAGCTTCCAATCCAGCTATGCGATCTTCCGGTTCTCCCCTGGCTGTCAAAAGGATGATCGGCATATCCTTGCCTTCCTCCCGAAGGGAATGTGTCAATTGCAAACCATCCTCACCTGGCATTGTAACATCCAGTACCAATGCATCAGGTTGCAAAAACTTTAACATTTGACGCGCTTCATATGCTGATTCCGCTCCACTGATCCGGAAACCATTTTCACTTAAATAACGCTGTAACAACCGGCGTAAACGCGGATCATCATCAATAACTAAAATATGTAAAATATCTTTTTCGTTTGGTGATTTGTTATTTTCCGACATTATTTTTATCTTTAATTTTACGAATGGTAAGATTTTCTAGCATTTTTTTGGATTTTTTACTGATCATACCATATAATATACGCTGGAATCCTTCTATATATGTATTATTGGAAACCTCTCTAAAAGCGCGAACAAATTGTTTGCGTTGAAGACTAAAAAGTTCCTCCTCTAGTTTTTTCCCTTTTTTTGTCAAGAATAACACTTTTTTCCTGCGATCTGTTGGAGTTTGCTGAAAATAGACAAAATCTTGTTCAAGCGTCTCTCTTAATACGCGATTCAAACTTTGTTTTGTAATTCCAAGCATTGAACATAGCTCACCTACCGAAATCCCAGGATAATGACAGATAAATTGCATCAATCGAAAATGAGCCAACCCAATTCTATATTCATCTAATATTGGTTCAACGATAGACATGGCTTCATGATGGATAAAAAAAAATATATCCTGCATAAATCGAATTTTATCTTCATGCAGAAATAATAACTCTTCACCAGCTTTGTATAAAGGTAAATCAAAATTTATAGAACGAGACAAATAAAAAACTTTATATAAGTTGAAAACCGTGAGACAATAATAATCTATTTTCTTTTTAAATAAAATAGAGTATGTTTGCGGTAAACTTATAACAATTATAAACATTGATATACACTATATACCTTATTACTTAACTTTTAACTTTAACAGGAGATGATGACCAAGTGCAGGTTTTGGTTAGAGACAATAATGTTGATCAAGCTTTGAAAGCTTTAAAAAAGAAAATGCAACGCGAGGGAATTTTCCGTGAAATGAAACTTCGTCGCCATTATGAAAAACCCTCTGAGCGACGTGCCCGTGAGGCTGCAGAAGCTGTAAGACGTGCACGTAAAATGGAACGTAAACGTTTGGAACGTGAAGGTTTTTAAACCGCAAAAGTTTTATTCTTATAAAAGAAATTAAATGATATTTCTTTTATAAGATATATTCTAAAGTAAATTTACATTTTACAATATCAGTTCTTATCACCAAAAATCCATTAATCTAAATTGAGCAAATAATATTAGATACGAATTAAATTTGCCCAAAATATTATATTGATAATGTTGATTACCAGCATTTCCTATGCTGAACATAACCTTACATATCGTTGTAATTGATCTTATTCATTTAATGAATAATAATTTATCAAAAGTTATGTTAAAAACTTTATATTCAATATTTTTAATTTTTTCCATTTAAATGATCAAGAATAAGTTTTCCCATCTCTTGCGTGTTAACCTCTTTTTTTCCCATACTCATAATATCCGGTGTACGATAATTTTGGTTTAATACCAATTTACATGCATTTACGATTTTCCGTGAATTTTGTTGTTCATTAAATGAATATTTCAACATCATCGCCAAAGAAAGAATTTGTGCCAAGGGGTTGGCTTTTCCTTGTCCAGCTATGTCTGGAGCACTGCCATGAATTGGTTCATACAATGCTGGAATAACCCCATTTGACTGTTTCTCCCCTAGTGTAGCTGAAGGCAACATACCCAAACTTCCCGTCAGCATTGCAGCCAAATCTGACAGAATATCCCCAAAAAGATTGCTGGTCAGAATAACATCAAATTGTGAGGGTTGACGGACCAATTGCATTGCACAATTATCTGCTAACATATGAGATAAATTGACATCTGGATACTCTTTTTGGTGAATCTCTGTCACCACTTCCTTCCATAAAAGACCGCTTTCCATCACATTACATTTATCAACAGAACAAACATGATTTTGGCGTTGACGAGCCAACTCAAAAGCTACACGGGCAATTCTTTCGATTTCTTTACTTGTATAAACTTCTGTATTGATTCCCTTACGAGTTCCGTCAGGTAATGTTTCAATTCCTCTGGGAGAACCAAAATAAACGCCTCCTGTGCTTTCGCGAACAATCATTAAATCCAAACCCTTAATGATCTCAGGTTTAACTGAACTGGCCTCAATCAGAGAATCAAAAACAATCGCTGAACGTAAATTGGCAAATAAACCAAGTTCTTTACGTAAACCAATAATCCCTAATTCAGGTCGATTATTAAAATCAATATTATTCCACTTCGGTCCACCAACAGCTCCAAAAAGAACCGCATCAGCTTTTTTTGCTTTTTCAATAACCTCTTGAGTTAATGGTATTCCATTTTGATCTATGGATGCACCTCCAACCACTTCATATTCAAGCTTGAAAGATAACGTCGAGTTTTTATCTGCCCATTCAAGTACTTTTACAGCCTGTTCCATGATTTCTGGACCAATCCCGTCCCCTGGCAATACCAAAATTTTTTTTTCTTTTGTCATAAAAATTCTCGCAATAATAAAAATAATTCAATCTAAAAACTAATACCTATTTTTGAAATTAATTACATATGAAAAATGGCTCAGTTAAATAAATGAACCATTTATGAATAGAATTAATTATATATTATGTTCATCAATTACTATCTCAGGAAACCAGGGTTGCTTTTCTTTTCTGTTGTTTTCAAAATTTTTAATTGATTCAACATGTTGCATGGTTTGACCAATATCATCCAAACCTTCCAAAAGCAATTGACGGCGTAATGGATCAATTTCAAATTTAATTTTTTCACCATCAGGTCGTATAATTTCTTGATGTACCAAATCAACCGATATACGAGCATTTGCTCCCATTTTGGTATCCTCAACCAATTGTTCACAAATTTCCCTAGGCACCTTTATCGGCAATATTCCGTTTTTAAATGCATTATTAAAAAAAATATCCGCAAAGGAAGGTGCAATTACACATCGTATTCCAAAATCAAGCAAAGCCCATGGCGCATGTTCCCTGGACGAACCACAACCAAAATTTTCATAACTGATTAAAATTTTCGCCTGACGATACGGGTCACGATTAAGTATAAAATCTTTTCGTTCATTTCCATTATCATCATAACGCCAAGAATAAAAAGCGAATTTACCCAAACCACTTCTTTTGGTCGTTTTGAGAAAACGAGCCGGTATTATTTTATCAGTATCAATATTTTCTTCGGGTAATGGAGCTGCAATTGCTGTCAAACTGTCAAATTTTTCCATCACATCATATCCCTTACATCCGTTAATTCACCTTTGATTGCAGCAGCGGCAGCCATGGCTGGAGATACTAAATGTGTTCTACTGCCAGGACCTTGACGACCTTCAAAATTACGATTGGATGTGGAAGCACATCTTTGTCCTGGTTCCAAACGATCTGGATTCATTGCCAAACACATGGAACAACCAGCTTCACGCCATTCAAAACCTGCCTCTTTGAATATTTTATCCAATCCTTCGGATTCAGCTTGTTTCTTAATTAATCCAGATCCGGGTACAGCCAATGCCCAGACATGATCTGCAATTTTATGCCCTTTAAGAATATATGCCGCAGCCCGAAAATCTTCTATACGACTATTTGTACAAGAGCCAATAAAAACAGCGTCAATTTTTGTACCGGCAATCGGTTGACCAACTTTCAGATCCATATAGTTCAACATGCGTTTTTTTCTTTTACGTTGAGATTCATCCTTCAATTTTTCTGGATCTGGCACTTTATCTTTAATAGATATCACATCTTCTGGACTTGTTCCCCATGTTACCATAGGATCAAGATTGTTGACGTCTATATCTACAACTTTATCATAATGCGCCCCATCATCAGAAGCCAAACTTTTCCAGTAAGCTACAGCGTCATCAAAATTTTTCCCTTTTGGTGCAAATGGACGCCCCTTAATATATTCAAAAGTAACTTTATCAGGTGCTATAATCCCGGCTCTGGCACCAGCTTCAATAGCCATGTTGCACAAGGTCATCCGCCCTGCCATATCAAGATTTCTGACCGCTGAACCAGTAAATTCTATTACATGTTCTGTTCCACCAGCTGTACCAATTCTTCCTATAACAGCAAGAATAATATCTTTCGCACTTACACCTGGTTTTAATTTACCTTCAATATTAATCTTAAAATTCTTGGCTGGTTTCTGTAGCAAGGTTTGAGTTGCCATCACATGTTCAACTTCTGAAGTTCCGATACCAAAAGCCAGCGAACCAAATGCACCATGGGTAGAAGTATGACTGTCACCACAAACAATAGTCATACCTGGTAATGTTATCCCTTCCTCGGGTCCAACAACATGGACGATCCCCTGACGGGCAGATTTTAATGGAATGAATGGGACACCAAATTCCCTAACATTTTTCTCTAAAACTTCTATCTGATGACGACTTTCTCCTTCCTCCATCGGTTTATCCCGATCTGTTGTGGGAACATTATGATCAATAACTGCCATCATCGCTTCCGGACTGTGAATTTTACGTCCAGCCAACCGTAACCCTTCAAATGCCTGCGGGCTAGTAACCTCATGAATTAAGTGACGGTCAATATAAAGGAGTGCCGTACCATTTGGAAGTTGTTTTACCACGTGACTATCCCACAACTTATCAAACAAAGTACGAGCTTTCATTTTTTTATCCTTTTAAAATTTTATATTCAATAAGTTTATATATCCAAAATATCAAGAAACTAAAATAATTTATTCTGATAATTTTTATAAATTATCAGAATATAAAATAAAAAATCAGTTCAACCTGTTAAACAGATTCTGTTTTTTTATTAACATCGCGATTACGTTCTGCAATACGGGCTGACTTACCGCTACGACCACGCAAATAATATAGTTTTGCGCGACGAACATGACCATGACGGACAACCGTAATCGCAGAAATTGTTGGAGAATAAAGAGGAAACACACGTTCCACTCCTTCACCATTTGAAATTTTACGAACGGTAAAATTACTATTTAGTCCCTTATTTGAACGTGCAATTACGACACCCTCATAAGCCTGAACACGTTTACGTTCCCCTTCAACAACACGAACATCAACTCGTACTGTATCCCCAGGGAAAAATTCAGGAATGGCACGATCTGCTGTTAAACGAGCAATTTCGTCAACCTCATATTTTTGAATAATATCCATCATCTTTTCCTTTAACAATATATAAATTCAGTCATTATTTTTAAGGTTACTGTTACGCTGGTAACTGTCCCACAAATCTGGTCTGCGCATTCTGGTCACCATTTCAGCCTGTTCTTGACGCCATGCAGCAATTGCCCCATGATGTCCTGAAAGTAAAATCTCGGGCACGTCATATCCCTGCCACTTGGCAGGTTTCGTATAATGCGGATATTCCAAAAGACCTTCAGAAAAACTTTCTTCTTCCCCACTGGTATCAGATCCCATAACACCAGGTAACAGACGTATGCAGGCATCCATTAAAACAAGTGCGGCAGGCTCACCACCAGAAAGAATGTAGTCTCCAATAGAAATCTCCTCTATTGAATATTTTTGAAATATCCGATCATCAATCCCCTCATAGCGACCACAAATACAATATAAACCACTCCCTGATACAAACCGCAGAATATCTTTTTGTTGCAATACACGTCCTCGCGGCGAAAAATAAACAACTGGACGATCATCCTGCGGTAAAGTAGCCTGTAAGGCAGCATCAAGTATATCCACTCGAATAACCATTCCTGCCCCACCACCAAACGGCGTATCATCAACAGCCTTATGTTTGCCATGACCAAACTGACGCAAATCATGCGTTTTCAAAGTCCATTTTTCCTCTTTTAATGCTTTGCCCGCCAGGGAAAATTCCAAAAAGCCGGGAAACATCTCAGGAAATAAAGTCAACAATTCAATCTGCCAACACATTTCCCTTATTACCTTCATTAGGTGAAACCTCAATAAAATGAGGTAAACAGATTTTTACCCATCCCGCTTCAAGATCAATTACCGGTACACATTGCTTTGTAAAAGGAACAATAATGATTTCTTTGGAATCCAGTTTGATTTCAAGACTGGTACCCGCACCATAATCATGGACATGATCAATGATACCAAACGCTTCCTTTTGCTGATTGATTTTCTGAACACGAGCCTGCAAACCAATTAAATCTACCAAATAGAATTCCTCTTCTTCCAAATCTGAAAAAGAATCTCTTGTTACGTATAACTTACGGTTTGTCAGATGTTCGGCATTTGTTCTGGAATCAACAGGATTTTTATTTCCATCATAAAGGATGGCAATTGGTTCATTTTTCCAGATTAAAGACCAGCGCTCCCCATGATTATCAATCAGTTCCTTGTAATTTTGTAGATCTGCTGCCTTTTCCAGATACGAATAAACCCTTACCAGCCCGTTAACGCCATGGGGTTTCCCGATCGTTGCAACATGAACCAACTGTTTTTTCATCAAAGGGGCAACCTTATTCAATAATCAACAATTAAGCCTCAGCTTCAGCTTCTTCTTTTTTCTTAGCTGCGGCTTCAGCACGTTCCCGGGCCTTTTTCTTCGGCGCAGACTTCTGAGGCTGTTCGTTATAGACAAATTTTTCCGCCAAACCAGCATTTGCCAAAAAACGTGCAACACGATCGGTTGCCTGTGCCCCTTTTGTCAACCAATAACTAATCCGTTCATTAAACAAACGAACTCTTTCAGCATGATCGGAAGGAAGCATGGGGTTATAAGAACCCACTTTTTCAATAAAACGTCCATCCCGAGGTGAACGGCTATCAGCAATAACTATGTGATAGTATGGACGTTTTTTTGACCCTGAACGGGATAAACGGATTTTAAGGCTCATTGATTCTTTTTCTCCAGATTCTAGCCATTAATGAAAGAAACTAACGCATCATCCCACCACCAGGTGGAGGCGTCATTCCTTTAGGTAAAAGAGCAGATAACCCCTGTCGCATTAAACCTTTAACGCCCAGCTTGTTAAACCGCTTCATCATGGAAGCCATCTGATCATATTGTTTTAACAACCGATTGACTTCCTGAACTGTTGTCCCCGATCCTGCCGCAATCCTTTTTTTACGAGATGCCTTAATAATATCAGGCTTTTTACGTTCGGCCTTAGTCATTGATGAAATAATGGCCTGATGACGTTTAAGAATCGAGGTGTCTATCTCTTTATTGCCAAGTTTTTCTTTAACTTTTCCCATACCTGGGATCATGTCCATAATGTTGGAAATTGATCCCATTTTATTTATCTGTGAAATTTGAGTCGAATAATCATTCAAATCAAATTTTCCCTTGAGCATCTTCTTGGCAAGACGTTCATTTTCCTCTGTATCGAGAGTTTCAGAAGCTTTTTCAACCAGCCCCGCTATATCTCCCAATCCCAGAATACGGCTGGCGACACGTTCGGGATAGAATTCCTGTAACGCATCAACCTTTTCACCCATACCAACCAGCTTGATTGGGGCGCCAGTAATTGCCCGCATTGATAATGCGGCACCACCTCGTGCATCCCCATCCATACGGGTCATAACAACACCCGTAATCCCAACTTTCTCATTGAAATGCTTGGCTGTGTTAACCGCATCTTGCCCTGTCATAGCATCAACGACAAGAAGGGTTTCAACAGGCTGAACCGCATCTCTGATATTTTGAACCTCCTGCATCAAAACATCATCAATCGCCAAACGTCCAGCTGTATCCAGGATAACAATATCATATCCCTCTAAACGACCGATCTCCATGGCCCGTTTGGCAATTTGCAATGGATTTTGTCCCTCGATAATTGGTAATGCAGTTACGCGTATCTGATTGGCCAATTGCTGCAATTGCAATTGGGCGGCAGGACGATAGGTATCCAAACTGGCAAGCAATATTTTCTTGCGTTCACGACGATTTAGGAAATATGCAATCTTTGCCGAAGTCGTGGTTTTACCAGATCCTTGCAAACCCACCATCAAATAAGGAACAGGTGGCGCAGCATTCAATGCAAGAGGTACAGCACCTGATCCACCCAATGCATCAATCAATGCATCATTTACAATTTTGGCAATTGCCTGACCAGGTGAAATATTGTGCAAGACTTCCTGACCAACAGATTTTTCCTGAACCTTTTTAACAAATTCCTTGACGACAGGCAAAGCAACGTCAGCATCAAGCATTGCCAAACGGATCTCACGCATGGCCTCATTAACGTCTTCCTGAGACAATGCCCCCCGTTTCGAAAGTCCGTCAAATACACCAGAAAGTTTACCAGATAAACGGTTAAACACGTTTTTTTCCTACATTTACACAATAAATAACGCGTTACTGCACGAGCCTTCGTGAGGTAACGTTTCTTAATCTAGAAAATAGAATTAACCTGATTTTTAATTAGTTGTCAATTGAATAATTGTTTAATAAGAAGCATGTTGTTCAATTCTATCTGTCACCATGCTTCTTATAAAAAGCTTCAGCTAATTATTGATTATTATTGAGCTTGGTTAGGCGCAACCATTGGTGCTGCGGTTCCATTTGTTGCTGTTTGACGCATCTGTCCACGCAATAACTGCATTTGACCATGAATGTCCTTCATCTTGATGATACGCGCTTTTAACTGAACCAACTGGTCTGGCGTCAAAATGTTACGAAGGGCAAGTAATGTCTTGGTATGATTTTCAGCAGTTTCTCTGTGAAGTTTTTCCAATTTATCCACAAATGGATCAAGATTTCCTTTTGTTACTTTACCAGGTGCCAATAAAGCATTTGCCATATCTCTATGTACAGCCTCAACTTGCTGACGAGTGGTTTCTTCCTTTAATCGAGCACTATCGACGATTACCTTGGCTTTTGCCTGTTGTTCGGCGCTAAGATTAAGATTTTCGAACATGTATCCCAATGGACCAACCGCAGGCCCAAATATGCCACCGGGAGGTGGAGGTGCCATTCCAACAGGTTGGGCCATTGCGGATACCATACTGCCAAGGCTTAGACCGCCGGCAACAGCCAAAGAGGTTAACATTTTCTTATTAAACATAAAAAGCCATCCTTTCTTTATTGAAAAGCAATAAAAGGTTTGGACTCTTTTATCACTTAGTTCAATTTTATCAAAGTTTTAGGCAAAAGTATGAAGATTTTTTATATTTATTACAAAATAATTTTAAAAATGTGTTTTTTGAGTTTCATTGTTTTTCATGAATATATGGATTCTTGCTATCTCTGAATTGCAAACGGATTGGCGTTCCAGGCATATCAAAAATTTCACGCAAACCGTTCATCAAATATCTCTGATAATCCAGGGGAAGTTTTGAAGTTCTAGTTCCAAATAATATGAAGGTTGGTGGTCGGGCCTTGGCTTGCGTGATGTAACGTAATTTTAATCTGCGTCCATCAATCATGGGAGGGGCATGCCTCAAAATAGCCTCTTCAAACCAACGGTTCAATTCCCCTGTCGGAATACGTTTGTTCCAAACATCATAGGCTTTTCGAACCGCGGGTATTAATTTATGAACCCCTCGACCTGTAAGAGCTGAAAAAGCAATGATAGGAATGCCATGCATTTGTGAAAGCGACATCTCAATTCTATCTCTTATACTCTGGCGGGTGGCCACGCTATCCTTTAAAATATCCCACTTATTAAGCGCAATAACGCAACAGCGTCCTTCTCTTTCAATTAGACGGGCAATTTGTAAATCCTGTTCATGAATGCCCAATTCAGCATCAATAACCAAGACAACCACTTCGGCCATTTTAAGGGCTTCAATACTGGCAGAGACAGACATTTTTTCAAGTGTCTCATCAATTCTGGCTTTTCTCCTCAATCCGGCGGTATCAACCAATTCAATTTCCCCTTTTTCATCATGAAAGGATACTGAAATTGAATCCCGCGTTAATCCAGCTTCCGGCCCGGTAATTACACGCTGCTCCCCTATCAATTGATTGATCAGAGTTGATTTGCCGGCATTGGGACGTCCCACAATTGCCAATCTCAATGGTTTATCTTCAGAGTTTTCCAATGATATATTTAATGCCGAATTATCCTGGAACTGTTCAATTGGAAGCTCCACCTCAATCCGGTCTACAAGATCCATGATACCTTCACCATGCTCTGCAGAAACAGGAATGGGTTCCCCCAAACCAAATTTATACATTTCCAAGGCGGCTACATTTCCGGAATGACCTTCGGCCTTATTCACAACCAAAAGAATTTTACGCCCCTGTTTTCTCAACCATTGAGCAAAATGTTCATCAACAGGTGTTATGCCCATTCTGGCATCAACACAAAAAAGAATCACATCTGCCATATCAACCGCCCGTTCGGAGGATATACGCATACGACCATGAACAGTTTCGGGATCATCCTCTTCCCATCCAGCCGTATCAATTAAGGTAACGGGGCGATCGTTTAGAAGAATGTCAACTGATTTCCGATCTCGTGTCACCCCCGGCTGATCGCTTACAATTGCAAAGCGTCTTCCCGCCAGCCGATTGAATAATGTCGATTTACCGACATTAGGACGACCCGCGATCACAATAACAGGCAATTTGTGTTTAGCCAATGTCACGTATTTTATTTCCTAACCAAAAGCAGTTAACTTACCATCTTGCCCCAGAATCAGCAAACGCTCATTTACAACCACCGGAGCTAGAGCGGGAGTTATACCTGTTTTAACAATATTGGTTATTTTACCTGATGCCGGACTGAAGGTTACCAGTCCAATATCGTTAAAATCACTGATACAGATAAGTTGTCCGCCTGCCAATACAGGACCATACCAAGCAATGGAATCTTTATATTTTTCCATATTCTTGAAACGTCTCAGTTGAGTGACCCAACGAACCCGACCCGTTACACGGTCAAGACAAGCCAGTTGCTGATCAAGGGAAAGAACAAATAACCAATCGCCAATAACAACCATTGAATTTTGACCTGAAACTTCACGTTCCCAAATACGTCGACCAGACCTTAAATCCAGTGCCACCAAGATTGAGCCGATACTTATAGCATATACCGTACCATCAACAATTACAGGAAGCGCACTGATTGCCGCAAAATCCACAAAAGCATTACGGCCATTTCGACCCAGCGTATCAGTCCAAATCTGCTCCCCGGTATTTGCCCGCAACGCAATCAAATCTCCTGATCCAAAGCCTGCGACAAGAATGCCTTCTGAATAGGCTGGTGCTGGCTGACCAAATAATTTTGTTTGAACACTGCCTGTACTATAGGACCATAACTGATTTCCCGTTTTTGTATCCAAACAAAATAACCGTCCATCAATGGTGCCAAAAAACAATAACTGGTTTACGATTGTTGGTGCGGAACGACCAGGTGTACCAACATCCACACGCCATACAACCTTTCCCGTTTCCCGATCCACCCTCAAAGTTTCGGCCACGCCATCCACAATATATAAAGCATCCTCGGTTAATCCAATACCACCTCCCAAATTACTTGATCTTGACTTTTTCTTTTTGGGATTTAGCCGCCATAGCAACTTACGTGATTGCCAATCAAACGCAGTTACCTTACCCACAGCATCCATTGTGAAAAAATGATTGCCATCTATAACCGGAGTTGTATTGATGATGCCCTGGCCTTTTGATCCCAGCGCAATATAGGATAAAGGGCTTGGTTCGGAATTTCCTGATCCGATACTGCAACTCCACATTCTACGCACGCCACCCATCGCACTGTGAATTGAGGCATGATCAGCCGTTCTTCCCTCAAGCATCCATTTCTCGTCGATAACTGGTGATGGAATAGTGATTGGAGTTTTGTCACTATGATCGACCATCAGTCCGGCACCAGTACTAAAAACGTCTATTCGTTTACCAATAATAACAGGTTTATTATCCTTATGCCCGCAAGCTGCCAAGGCCATTCCAGTTGCGGTTGTCGCAAGAATCGATCGACGTGAAAATTTCTTTTTTATAGGTAGAATATCTTGCATCGTTAAACCCTTTTATTCGCTGCAATAACCTGCAACATCACATTTGCCCTTTTCCGTAGTTCTGGACTGGCATTCATATCCGTAGATAAACGTCCAAAAACCTGTTTCGCCTCTATAACTTTACCAGTTTTAAGATCCAAAATCGCCTCACACTCTCGTGCCAAAGCATACCAGGGAGTCTTGTGATCCAACAATTCTCTGATACGATTATGTAATTCACCTGGATCTACATTATCAAGATGGTTTTCAATCCACAATAAATTAGCCAGATTACGAAAATCAGGCGATGCAGTTTTATCAAATCTCAAAGCTTCCCAAATTGCGGATGCCTCTTTAAGCTTTCCCTGATCCAGTAGTAATGATGCTTGTTTTAATTGTGCCAATGCCCGTATAGATTGGGGAGAATGATTGGATATATGGTTGAATTCACCAATGATCTGGTCAACCATCTTATCATCTTTGGATTGAGGAGATAACTGTACTGTTTTTTGCATGACCTGCATATAAGAATTTGATGCATTTACAATTTTCTTATGCTTTTGCCAATGATTAAACTGTAAAAGACCAAATACGGCCAGACCAGCAATAATAACAACTATTGCCAATTTAGCATAACGTCTCATAAAATAATGCAGTTTTTCTGTCCGTAATTCTTCATCTATTTCTTTAAACAGGTCTTCTGACACTTACAGTTTCTCCTTTGTGCGTTTATTATTACTTGAATTTGGCAGTTTTTTTATTTTCCACCTGTTGCATTTTTTAATTTTTTACTTCCATCGACAATCGTGGCACGCATTTTAGTAAGGTTGGCAGTAATTCTAGCATTCATTTCAGCGCTAACTTTTTGGATCGATTCCATTTCATTTTTTGCTTTTTGGCTAATGGCAACCTGTTTTGCATGCGCCTGTTTTGAAATACATGCATAATACACATGAACAGCCTTGTTATAATTATTAAACTGCTCAACACTGGCATTGTATTTGGTAACATTGCTTACGTTTATCACTGGTGACTTGGGTTCATTGCCACAGGATGCAGTCCAATCCTGTGCAAAAGCAGCCACGCCGGGTATTGGAGAAAATCCAATCATAGCGGTCAAAATGAATTTTTTCATCGGATATTTCCTTTCGATGATAAAGTTAGATATGATGCAGACTCATGGTAGAAAATCTACCAAATCTCCGTCAGGTTTCCCACAAATTTCATTATCCTGCATCACGATTTTACCTTTTACGATTGTTGCAACAGGCCATCCTGTCACTTCCATTTGATCATAAGGTGTCCAACCTGCAGGTGAAACGATCCAGTCATTGGTGATACGACGATTTGTTTTCATATCAACCAGGGTGAAATCCGCATCATAACCGACCTGAATTCGTCCTTTTGTAGGCATGCCATATATTCTTGCCGGATTAGATGCCATTAAATCGACCAAACGACCAAGCGATAATCGTCCCTCATTTACATGATTCAACATGAGTGGCACGAGAGTCTGTACACCCAGCATTCCTGATGGACAGCATAGCCATGGTTTTGCCTTGGCTTCTGGATCATGGGGCGCATGATCCGAGGAAACGATATCAACCACACCATTCTCAATCCCTCTCCAGCACGCATCATAGTGTCTTTTATCACGGATAGGAGGATTCATCACCGCCAAACCTCCTAACCGTTCATAACATTCCGGTGCGATTTGGGTTAGATGATTTCCTAGCACTTCAACGGTTGCGATATCTTTATAATCAACCAACCATTCAAGTTCTTCCTGTGTCGTTGTATGCAAGATATGCGCGGGTCGACCTGTTTTACGGGCTAATTTTATGATACGTCGTGTTCCAAGAAATGCACATTCCTCATCACGCCACAAACGATGATTTTCGTAAGGCATACCTTCACAGAATAACTTTTTCCTAGTCTGTAAACGATATTCATCCTCGGCATGATAACATACTCGACGATGACCATACCGCATGATATTTTCAAGGCTTTCATCATCTTCCACCATTAAGGAACCGGTTGAAGAGCCGGCGTAAACCTTGATACCACACACCCCTCTCATCGTTTCGAGCTTGGATAGGTTTTGCGTATTTTCCCGTGTGGCACCAACGTAAAATCCAAAATTAACCCAGCTTGTCTCCCTTGCCCTTTCTTGTTTCCATATGATCATTTCCTTATCCGCTGTGGGAGGATTTGTATTGGGCATATCAAAAACAGTGGTCAATCCACCCATCGCTGCCGCTTTTGTCCCGGTTTCAATTGTTTCAACCATGGCATTTCCCGGTTCGCGAAAATGCACATGACAATCCATCAAACCTGGAAGAACATAAAGACCCTTCGCATCAATAATCTTTTCAGCAGCATCACTTGATTGAACAGACAGGGATTGAATACGCCCTTTGATTACACCAATACCGGTTTCATATTGTCCCCATGGTAAAACACAATTACCATTTTTAATTATCAGATCGTAATGCACAAGCAAAATCCTTTATCAATCCATTAAAACTTCTAAAACATTTCCCAGCGGATTTTTCCCAACAATATGCACCTGATGCCATATTGCATAAAATAGAATATTCCAAGCCATAAATCGTTCCTTGCGTCCAGATGCCTTTTCAAATAAAGATCTCACATTTGATAAGGAAATTTTGTTACCAATATCTGTCTGACAAAAAACCGCCTGGGCCAATTCATTGGCGTGCTGTTCGATCCACAAACCAATTGGAACACTAAATCCAGATTTTTTGGCAAAAGGTTGTGCTAGAGGAAACTGCCATTCAAGCCATTTGCGTAATATCCATTTCCCTTGGCCATTTCTTATTTTCAAATGATCTTCAAGATTGAAGGCGAATGCTGCAATTTTTTTATCCAGAAATGGGACTCTTCCCTCAATAGAATGAGCCATGAGACAACGATCAAGCTTGATTAGAAGATCATTGGGTAACCAATCATTCATATCAATTTTTTGAGCATTTTTCAGGCGTGAATCATTTTTATCCTGCAATTTATATTGTAATCTGAAATAATCTTGCCATTCGCTGGAAACGGAATGAAGGAAAAAATTGTCTCGTTCAAAAATACCCTTGCGATAAAGTCTTTTACCGCCTAGCCAAACAGATTTTGCCGCTTTACGATATCGTCCATAACCTGCAAATAATTCATCACCACCCTCACCAGATAAAATAACCTTAACTATGGATCTGGCCTCATTTGCAAGAAACCATGTTGGGATAATTGCATAATCGGCAACAGGATCATCCATACAAGCAATAATTTTAGGTAAATGTCTGAAAACATCCTGCTGATTTATGGTGACGCAATGATGTTGAATACCTATTTCCTTTGCCAATAATGCCGCCTGCAATGCTTCATCCTTAACATAGCCAGAATCATTATTTATCTCAAAACGGGCTGTCCAGGCATGAAGACGATTAATTCGTCCCAGACGCTGCATCATTTTCAATATAATTGAGCTATCGACACCACTTGATAGAAAAAGTCCGAATGGCACATCAGAACGTTCATGAATACGAATCGAATCTTCCAAAAGACTATCAAGCTGATTTAAAGCTTTTTTCTCATCTGTAATCATAGACCTTGTTTTTGGAAAACAAGACTGTGTTTGCCGATGAATAATTTCACCATTTCGGATTATCAGGGTTTCACCAGGTAAAATCCGATAAATATTATTATAGATTGTTTTATGGCCCGGTATGAATTGCAATTGCAACAATGTATCGACTGCAGACTGATTTATATCATCATGCCTAACAAAACCTGCCTTGATAATTGCTTGCGCTTCAGAAGCAAATACAACACCCTGTTCTACACTAGCATAGTATAAAGGTTTTATACCAAAGGGATCACGGCTTAAAACAAGCGTTTTTTCATCTATGTCAACCATGGCAACTCCATACATGCCACGTAGGGAATTCACATAATCGGCATGAAATTTCTGCCATAAGGGAAGGATTACCTCACAATCGCTTCCCGTTTTAAAAATATAATTCTTAAAAAGATGGCGTAATTCAAGACTGTTATATATTTCACCATTTGCAATCAAAACCTGTTGACTGTCATTGGATAGAGGTTGTTTTCCCCCTTCTATATCAATAATAGAAAGACGCGAATGCAACAAAACAACATGACTATTTTCCCATGATCCGTTTCCATCAGGACCCCGGTGATGCAAAGCCTCCAATAAGATCTTTTTTTGATGTTCAGAAATGCTGTGACCATCTTTCAAGGCAATTCCTGCTATTCCGCACATCAGATTTTCTCAATTCTCGTTAAAAATTCATACCATTTTTGTAAAACAGTCGCCTGACTAAATTCCCTTTCGAATTTTTGACGTCCTGCAATTGCAATTCTTTGAGATAATGCCGCATCATTTGTCAAGGACGCGATAGCCTTTGATAAGGCTGTTTCATCTTCCAGAGGGGTTAGGAGACCATTTTTCCCATTGTCTATCAATTCCACAGGTCCTTGCGCAGCCAATGCAACCACCGGTTTAGTCGCGGAAAAACCTTCTAGAACTATATTACCCAAAGGTTCATGACGAGAGGAGCAAACCAGAATATCGCAAGCCTGGATAATACCTGATATATCCGCAATCCAACCCGGCATATGGACACGATCTTGAACCTTTAAGAATCTTGCCAAATTTTCAAGCTTCTGACGCTCCTCACCTTCCCCAGCTATAAGCAAATGGGTATTTGCAAGATTAGGCATCGCCTTTATAAGGATATCAAATCCTTTATTAACGTGCAGTCTACCCAACGCCAGTAAAAACGGTGCGTTATTGGGAATATAAGAGGGGCGTCTTGCACATGCATCGGGAAATGTTCTTGCAAAATTGGGAACATGATGAACGCGATTTTCCGGCCATCCTTGGTTTTTGATCCATTCTACAATTCCTTTGGTATTTCCAACCAGATGATCACATTGCCTGTAATATTTTAAATCATAAAACCCGCCTAAACGTCCCACGTTTATCCAATCACCCCTTGGCATAAAAGAGGCCGCCCTGTTCATCCAAGCCACCGCTACTCTTGGTGAAAAATCCTTTAGAATTCTTTTTAGTTCATACTTCGTTGAAAGATCCAACAACCCACCGAATCGTAATTCATGGGAGAATAAACCAACCTCGGTAAATTTCCGTTTACGATCGGAATTTTTCCGTATAATAGGTAATACAGACAATTTTTGAAGATGCTGGGCAATACATAATCGCTCGAAAAACAATTCTGCCCCACCATTAACCGCTCCCGCCATAATGTGTGCAATACGGAAATTTGATGGATTGCTCATATTTACAAAACTTATTCCTAAATTACATTTTAATCATTTTGCCTATCTTGTTTATTATAGGTTTCCAAAAGATTCTGAAAAGCATTATAAACTTCATCAACCGTTAAGTTTTCCATATTTGCCATTCCATTTCCGCCTGACGCTGACAACCCTTGAGCATGGTTCCCGGCTGGCTCATATTCTGACAATTTACTTGGTCCAAACAAACCAAGTACTGGAATTTGACAAGCGGCGGCCAAATGCATCAAACCTGAATCATTACCTATAAAACCTTTACAACGTGATAATAAAGCTGCAACTTCTGTTAAAGTATTTTGACCACCACTATCTATAACTGGCAGACTGGTCCTTTTCAATGGATCCACAAGATTAAACTCTTGACTTCCTGGCCCATAAAAAAGAACAAATTCATAATCCTTATTAAAAACCAAAAGTTTTTTTGCCACTTGAATAAACCGTTCAATTGGCCAAATCTTGCCAATCCAATTTGCGGTTGGTGCCAAGGCAATATAATGGTCGGCGGGCAATTTTTCTGCAGCCATTTTTTTATTTTTTTCATCAATCCATACTACTGGTAAAGGTGTATAGGACAATGATAATGACCTGGCCAAATAATGCACGCGATGTTCCTTAATCCTTCCACCACGTACAATGCATTTTTTTCTTGTTCTTAAAAAATAGCCTATTCCTGAACCACGAAGGTCAATTACCAAATCCCAGGATTGCATCACACATTGTGACCATAATAATAACCAATGAAAATCAAAGCGGTATTTATTCATAACCAATGTCTTGTCACGCCTTGGCATTGCATCGAAAAGACCAGCTGCCACTGGTCCGCAAGCGATTGTAAACTTTGCTTGTGGATAGGTTTGTAACAAATAATCAAGTATTCCCGTTGAAATTACGGCGTCTCCCAATCGGGTAGAGGTAATAAACAGAATTTTCCTGATTGAAGATACCGTCATGCAAACCCTTATTCTTTCAATCCAAATTAAATAATATATAAGTTGGCAATTTAAAACAGTTTAATTCAAAGCTATTTATCATTTAATTAATTAAATGATAATTAAGATGGATATTCTCAATGAACAAACTGTATTCTAACAATATGGTTTTAACAACGAAAAAAAATTATAATGCACAGTTCCAATTTCAATGAATTATTGGCCAAGATAAAATTCAATCAGGATGGTTTGGTTCCAGCTATTGCCCAACAATTTGATAGTAAGGAAGTTTTAATGATGGCATGGATGAATCAGGAAGCAATTATTGAAACTATTTCCACTGGTCAGGTCTGTTATTATTCTCGCAGCCGTAAAAAATTATGGCATAAAGGTGAGACTTCAGGTCAGACACAAAAATTGGTGAATTTCCTTTTTGATTGTGATGGCGACACACTGCTGCTTTTTGTCGATCAGAAAGGCGTGGCATGCCATACCGGTCGTAAAAGTTGCTTTTATAATGCGTGGCAAAACGGATCTATCAATGAAATAAGCCGTCCCCTGATTAATCCTGAAAAATTATATCAAAATAATCATAAATAATGAACAAATCAGAAAATCCACCAATAATATGGATCTTGGCTGGTGAAACCAGTGGTGATGAATTGGGAGCAAAACTAATTAAAGCTTTGCGTCATTTTAACCCCGATCTGCAGTTTTTAGGTGTTGGGGGGCCAAGAATGCAAGAACAGGGAATGAAAATCCTTTTTCCCATGCAGGATCTTGCCGTGATGGGATTGGTTGAAGTCCTTCCCAAAATATGGACCTTGTCAAAACGCCTTAACCAAGCTGTCAAACATATTGAAACAATTCATCCAGATATCATTGTAACAATTGACAGTCCCGGTTTTTCTTTACGATTATTAAAAAAAGTCCAATCTTTATCAATTCCCAGAGTTCATTATGTTGCGCCCCAGGTTTGGGCATGGCATGAAAATAGAGTAAAAAAATTTCCTGGACTATGGGAAAAACTTCTTTGCCTTTTTCCTTTCGAAGAAAACTTTTTTTTAAAACATGGAATAAAAGCCCAATTTGTTGGCAATCCCATTATCGAGACAGAAATTCATCATGCAAATGCCGATGATTTTCGCTCTGAACATCATATAGATCCACTTCAACCGATTTTACTTTTAATGCCTGGCAGTCGTCGGTCAGAATTGCCGAAGCTTATGCCCGTATTCAAAAAAACTTTAATTTTATTAAAACAAACAAAACCAGAACTCATTGCCGTGTTACCCACCTCTCCGCTCGCCAGACATTATGTTGAAAGAATCATTGAAGACTGGCCTGTAAAAGCACTGGTTATTCATGAAAAAAAGGATAAATATAATGCCTATGCAGCAGCACAAATCGCCCTGACAAAATCCGGAACCACAACCTTGGAACTTGCATTGGCCCATATACCCATGATCGTAACCTATAGGGTCCATCCCATCACGGCAATGATTGCCAGACACATGATTCAGGTTCCTTTTGTAGCAATGGTTAATCTTCTAGCCCAAAAAGAGGTTGTACCTGAACTCTTGCAAGAAAACTGTAATCCCGTAAAATTGGCTGAAAAGGTTATCGAATTTTTAGATGATAAAAATATGGTTCAAAAACAAAAAGAAGCTTTTATTCAAATTCTAAACGCTTTAAAAGCACCACATCATCAACCACCCTCTTATGAAGCAGCTAAAGAGATATTAGAATTAATGAATAAAAATGAATAATATTTTAGTTTACACTATTTATTCTTTATTTAACAGTGCCCTTTCTTTTCTAACCTGTTCAGCGGTTACATGCCCGTTTCTTCCTCCGAAACGGGAAATAACATAATTGGCAATATCTGCAATATCCTGATCATTGAAAATATCCTTGAAAGAAGGCATCATATAATTACCCAGCTTAGGATCTTTAAGGTTTGATCCTTTTAAAATAACCTTAACAAGGTTATTACCACCCGTTATCGTTGCTGTTCTCGAACCCCAAAGGCTTTCATATTCCCCTTGTCTTCCTTGACCATTTTCCAGATGGCAATTTGAACAAACAGAAGAATAAAGATGGCTTCCATGACTATGACTTTGTTCAGTAACCTCCAATTCTTCAACAGATATCTTGGCTGCCCCTTGTTGCTTTTCCACGGGACGTAAAGAACGTAGATAAATTACAATTGCATGAATGTCTTGGGGTGTTAAATAAGATAGTTGCGTATTTATAACATCTGCCATGGGACCGGATGCAGCTCCATGACTTGAAACATATCCCCGGGATAAATATTTTTCCAAATCAGTGTCACTCCATGAACCAATTCCCGTATCCTCATCAGCGGTAATATTATATGCTGTCCATCCCTTATGACCGCCCCCTGCATAATCTTTTACAACAAAGCGACCATTGGACCAATTTTCAGGAGTATGACAATATGAACAATGACCTGGTCCTTCAGTCAAAAATTTTCCCCGGTTCCATGATTGTGATTTCTGATTGTTATACTCGAAATGCTTGCCCGTATAATTTATGATCTGCCAAAAACGAATGGCCCATCGCATATTGTAGGGAAAAGCCATTTCTTTATCAGGAACTTTATTTTCAATGGCAGGTTGTTTTTCAAGATAGCGTCTGATTGCCAATATTTCATCACGACTCATGGCACGATAGGCAGTATAGGGCATTATGGGATACAAATATTTTCCTTTATGACCAATTCCTTTTTGTAATGCACTTATAAATTCATCATCTGTATAACGCTGAATTCCTGTTTTCACATCTGAGGTAATATTTGAAGAATAAACAGTTCCCTGTTTGGATATATAAAAAGGTTTTCCCCCTGCCAGTCTTGGTCCATGATCAGCTGTATGACAACTTTCACAACCTGATGCGTGAAAAAGATACTCTCCTTTATCCATTTGGTCCTTCTTCACATCAGTTGCCTGACCGATCAATATGCCAAATGATGAGCTGGAAAAATTAATACATAAAATTATGAATAAACGATAATTTTTCTTAAAAAAAATTAAGGAATTGATGAATTTAATCATGAAAATTCTTATTTATGCTGAAATACCTGCTTCGCCAAAGGCAATGAATGAAAAAATTTACCCTGAATCAATCCCAAGGCATGGCTCAGTGCTGGTGCTGCCACTATTGTTCCCAATTCACCTACCCCTGACGGCGATTCATTACTGTTAACCATATGAACCTTGACATTAGGCATATCATTCATTCTCAATACTCGATATTGATTATAATTCCGCTGTTTAATTTGTCCGTTTTCTATTTGCACTTCACCATACAAAGCGTCACTTAATCCAAAAACAACTGAACCCTCAATTTGAGCGCAAACTTGTTCTGGATTTACAATCAAACCACAATCAACCGCCACATCAGCACGATGTATAAGAATGACTGAACTGGTTGTAATTTCAGCTTCTATAATTAGAGCGATATAACTGCCAAATACATGTGCCATGGCGAAACCTTGCCGAATGTCTCCAGATTTGAATTTATTCCATTCGACATTTTGCAATAACAAATCAACAACTGCTTTTGCACGATCATCAAGACCCAAAGTTTTACGGTATTCGATCGGATCCATACGTGTATATAATGCCAGATTGTTAATCATGTTTTCCAATACAAAAACATTACGAGTTGCCTCTCTACCCTGTCCAGATCCGAAATTCAATTTTGGAGCATCACATACAGAATATTCAAACTTATAGTCATGAATATGATAAGGCATTGTATCCAACCCCAAAAGGTAATTCGGACTGGATGGATTCCTCTTGTCTGTATCGTCAATAAAAGTCATCATTTTATGATGAACAGAGGTAATCGCCAATTTGTTATTTACGCCTATCTTTAACTGGTCATAATATGGAGGACGTAACGCATCATTTTGAAAGTCGGCTTCCCTTGACCATATAAAATTTACCGGATATGAAACCTGTCGTGCGAATTCAGCTGCATCAAGAATGTATTTTTGGTCCAATCTACGACCAAAGCTACCGCCAATTTCATTATAATGAAGAATTACATTTTCTTTACAAAGATGAAATTTTTCAGCAATATGCCCCTTTAACATTGATGGAGCTTGGGAACCTATCCATAACTCACATTGATTGTCGTGAAAATATATTGTGCAATTTATAGGTTCCAATGCCGCATGCAAAAGCATAGGCTGAAAAAAATCCCATTGAAACAGTTTTTTTTCATTTTCCATTTCAACTGATACTGAAGCAGTTTTATTATAAAAAAGCATAGTGGAAGGTTTTGATATACCCTTTTTTAAATTCTCATAAATCATTGATGTATTCAGTTGAATATTTTTATCACCCTGCCATTTTATTACAAGACATTCAGCCGCTTTCAGGGCACGCCAAAAATTATCAGCAATAATACATATTGACTTTTCATTTTTTAAAATATCCTGAATTCCAGGAACATTTTTGGCCTGTCTATCATCAATTTGATGGATTTGATCCCCTTCAATAGGAGAGCTGATAATATAACCCGTTTTCATCCCGGAAAGTTTAATATCCATACCATAAACAGACTGACCTTTAATTTTTTTATCCGTATCAATCCTTGGTTGTGGTTTGCCAATAATTTTATAATCTAATCTATTTTTAAATTGAACAGATTCTGGAATATCAAGTGTCATAATTTTTGAAATTAGCATTCCGTACGAGAATGTTTGATTATCAGGGCAAATAACATATCCATTTTCAGTATGACATCGTCCTTTATCTATATTCAATTCCGCAGCTGCTGTTTGTAAAAGCATCATTCGTAATTCGGCCGCACCCTGTCTGAGAGGGAACCAATCTTTCGCAACAGAACCTGAACCATAGGTCAGATTTAAATCCTCATTTGGTTTCATATTTTTTATTTGTTCATTTTCAATCATTTTGGTTTCAATTGAAACCGATTTTAAATCAACATCCAATTCCTCGGCCAAAATCATTGAGGCAGCCGTTAAAATCCCTTGCCCTATTTCAATATCGGGTATGAAAAAAGTGATTTCATTATTTGCTTTTATTTTTATGAAAGCATTTAAATATTGTTTTTTTCTGTTTTTTCGCTCGGAAAAATCTGAATCTTTCTCTAACTGATCATTTTGTGCATTGCCCCCTACAGGTAACATGAACCCAAAAAGCAAAGCACCCGTTTTTCCCAAAAAAACACGACGGGAAATTTTTTTATGCTTCATCCATTATACCTGCAGCAATTTGAATAGCTTTATAAATACGTTGATATGTTCCACATCGACAGATATGACCTGTCATAGCTTCTATAATCTCGTTTTTATCAGGTTTATCATTTTCTTTTAACAAGGCTAAAGCCGTCATGATCTGACCAGGTTGACAATAACCACACTGCGTTGGTTCCGTCTCTTTCCAGGCCGCCAATAATTTTTGAAATATTGAGTCTTCCCCAACCCCCTCGATAGTAACTATCTCCCTATTCCCGATATCACCAACAGGAATGGAGCAAGATCTTACAGCTTTACCATCTAGATGAACGGTGCATGATCCGCATAAACCAATACCACATCCATATTTCGTACCCGTTAATCCAACAATATCCCGCAAAACCCAAAGTAATGGCATATCTAATGGAACATCCAGTTCTATTTTCTTTTTATTAACTGTGATGGAAATCATATCTGGTTCTGATTGCTGTTCTATTTTTAATTCAAAAAGAATAAATTATCAGTTTTTATTTTGTTTATCATTATTTTCAATGTTACCCTCATTTTTTAAATTATTGATTTCCTTGGACTCATACCCCAACATCAACTGTTTTTCCTTATTGGCTATACGTCGTGTATATCCCAACATCATGAAATCGTCATCCTGAGAATTAGGGCGATCTTTTGCCTCGTCAATTTTTGAAAGATTATAGGCCACAATAGGATAATCTTGAATTAACCGTTTAAATACATCGGCTGGCATCACCAATAAATATCCAAACCTCAATGCACGATAATTTGCATAAATTCTTTTACCCGCAATAAGTTCTGATGCACCAAGAATATCACCAATCCCATATGTTAGACTTTTACTTGCAGAATGGGTTTCAAATAATCCGCTACTGACAAAATAGACATTTTTAACCTTCTGTTTACGATGAAGGATTTTTTCACTCGGAAATACAAAATAGACCGACATAGACATACTTATATCATATAAAACAGCCTGTGGCACACCGCGTAAACATGGCAATTCCTTCACGCGCTCTTCCAATCCACTTTTGAGATTGAATTTTAGACGACGATTATAACGTTCAAAACGCTTTTCAACATTTTTTTCCAGTTCGGAATAAAGCTCATCACTAACCAGGGATTCAGCCCAAAGACTGTTATATTCATCACTTTCTAATCTGAGAGTGACCAATTTCAAAAACCTTGATTCAAGAGCTTCAATATATCCCTGGTAATGAATGCGCATAATTTCCAGCGCATCATCCAACATACGATTTTGCCTATCCAGAACTTCTGAAACAATTTCGGCAATTCGTACACCCAATGTCGGTTCTATACGCCTTTTCATAAAACGTGTTAAGGAAATCGATACAAATCGGGATACCAGCAATATTTCAAACCGTTCCATCATGCAGTACATCAAGGGACGATCGATATGCAATTTTCGATGTATATATTGCGCAACACGAAATCGAAAAGGAGGATGCAATCTTTTCTGCATCGCTTTTACGTATCCATACCTTCCCTCGGTCCATGCACCATCCAGCGTAGCTTCCGCTGAGCGCAAAAGAGTTTCCATCACTCTTCGTGGCAAACCCTGCATACGGAAAAGATCCAGTAAAATTGACCGCTCTTGTGCAGCTATTGTAATCAAAGCCAGTGAAATACGTTGACGATCAGTCAACATTGTATCAAAACTATTTGCTTCTCTTTCCTCATTAATACGACGGTCAATCTCTTCAAGCGTATAATTGGTAATGACATTTGAAAATCCAAATTCATTTGCCACGCGACGAGCCTTGTCCTTAACATTACCCAATCCAATTCCTAGGATCTGGTGGCGCACAGCCTGGTCAATGGGTGTAAGTTCATTTAGCCGAAAATAAATTACCACCGCTCTTAACGTTGTTCCGTTAACCAACAAGGTAAACAATACAAAACCCGTTGCAACAATACCTACAAACTGGGAAATCGGTGTTGGTATCAATTCATTTTCCGTTACCGCCAATGCAAGGGCCAGTGTAATGGCACCTCTTAATCCACCCCATACCATTGTCGCTTTAAATGGCGTCGGCACTGGAGGTGAAAGTTTTGTAGCTGCAAGTAAAGGCAACATCCCAAAAATAACCATTGCGCGTGCCAGCAACCCGGCAATTGTCGCCAATAAAATAAGAATAAAATCCCATTTTGTCATACCAATCAATAAACGGGGGACAAGCATAGAAGCCAACACAAATAATAGCGATCCTGCCCAAAATATTATTTGTTGCCATAACTCATTCAAAAATCGCCATGTTTGAGGTCTAAATGTCGAGGGACCATAAGCGGATAAGGTCAATCCTGCCGCTGCCGCTGCCACAACACCGGAACAGTGCAACAAGTCATCACAAACAATATAGGAAATATATGGTAAGGCAACCGTTAAAGTAATTTCCGCAGATCGACCTGTATTTGAACCCAAACTTACAATCATCCACAAAGCGCAACGTGCAAAGAAAAATCCTGCAATCAATGCCCCGACAAAAGAAAGAAAAATTGCTAGAGCTGAACTAAATAAATGTACCTCTTTATGCGCAATAATAGCGGCAACCAAAGTCGAAAAAATGGAAATTGCTGCAGCATCATTCAATAAAGCTTCGCCTTCAACCAAACGGGTAAGACGAGTTGCCGCCCCAATTTCTCTGAATATGCCAGCAACAGCAGAGGGATCCGTCGTTGCAACGATCGCTCCAACCAGCAGACAAACTGTCAGAGGCATTCCCGAAAAGGGATATAAGGCCAGACCTATAGTGGCAGTAGAGACAATGACCGCAACAATGGCCAATAAAAGAACCGTGCCGATTTCATGGGCCAAACGACGCACATCAATAGCCAATGCCGCCTGAAAAACCAATATGGGCAGAAATATTAACAAAAAACCTTCGCTGTTTATTGGAAAATCAAGTAATATTTCAGCGGCTGTATCAAAAACATGTATGTGGGAGCTGTGTAAAATCAAATCAGCTGTTCCACCAAGAACAACCCCAACAATAGCCAGTATTACAGTTTCAGATAATTCCAGCCGTTTTGCCAATGGCTGAACGGCGCTTACAATGACCAATAATATAGCTGTCGCTAATAAAACAGTGGCCAGGCCTGTAACTGGCATATTGATGTCTCTCCGCTATAAACAAAATTAGAATTATTTTATATATCAAGCCTAATACGGATGGGATATCAACTTAAGTCAATATAACTAAAAAAATTCCTCGTAAAAAAATATAGAATTCATCTTAGACCGTTATGAAAGCTTTACTGCATTATAATTAACATATTTTCATTAAAATAAAATGATAAAATCTTTGAAAATAGGATAAATTTTTATGAAATTGATCCTATTGCCCATCCATAATTTGATGTAATACCGTTCTAAATTATGCAGTTTCTTTCAAAATATCTTCATTAAATTCAAAATTTATAACGCGAGCATATTCTGTGGGAACAATATGCCAGAAATGTTTTATTGTATTCTGCCATTCATGTAAAAGATGCGCAGCATATCGGCTTTTTGTTTCTTCAATATGCTTTTCAATAAGGTTTTTGACCCTGTCTTCCCATTTTTTATCAATCACACGCTGCCATCGCAAAGTTGACGCATTGACACGACGTTCAAACTGTTGGTGGGGATCGTAGACAAAGGCCATTCCGCCTGTGAAACCGGCCCCGAAATTAGGACCTGTTTCACCCAGAATGATCACTGTTCCCCCAGTCATATATTCACATCCGTTGGCACCGCATCCCTCAACCACAGCCGTGGCACCCGAATTGCGAACCGCAAAACGCTCACCTGCCTTTCCGGCCGCAAACAGATATCCGGCCGTTGCACCATATAAGACTGTATTGCCAACAATCACATTATGATTTGAAACAAGTTTTGTTTCTGGTACAGGACGCACAATAATGGTGGCTCCTGACAACCCTTTCCCGACATAATCATTGGAATCCCCAAAAACCTCAAGTTTTAAACCCTGAACTGCAAACGCACCCAACGATTGGCCTGCTGATCCATTAAGACGAACAGTCAGATGATCCGGCGCCAATCCTTTCATACCAAACCGACGGGTTATCATTGATGAAATTTTTGTTCCAATTGCTCGATATGTATTATAAACATTATATCGCAATTGCATTTTTTCACCATGTTCGAATAATGGCTGAGCATCAACAATCATTTGTGCATCCAATGTTTCAGGCACCTCATTACGCCCTTCACGAACACAATAACCAGCATGCATCCCCGGATCCACTCGTGCCAATAATGGATTCAGATCCAAATCATCCAGATAAGATGCACCACGTAAAACCTGACGTAACAGATCTGTTCGCCCGATTATGTCTGTCAAAGATGTAAATCCAAGTGTGGCGAGAATGTTTCTTACATCTTCAGCAATGAAAGAAAACAGATTGATCACACGTTCAGCCCCATCCTGAACAAAGTTTGCACGCAATTTTTCATCCTGGGTACAAACCCCAACGGGGCAGGTATTGGAATGACATTGACGAACCATGATACAACCCATTGCTATAAGACTGAGTGTACCAATACCGAATTCCTCCGCTCCTAGCATGGCAGCAATAACAACATCCCGACCAGTCTTGATACCACCATCAACACGTAAAACCACCCGGTCACGCAAACCATTTAACATCAACACCTGATGCGCTTCCGCCAACCCCATTTCCCAAGGAATTCCACCATATTTAATGGAAGTCAATGGAGAGGCACCCGTTCCGCCATTATGACCTGAAATCAATATTGTATCAGCCTTGGCTTTAGCTACACCGGCAGCAATTGTTCCAATTCCTGAAGCCGCAACCAGCTTAACACCCACAGTTGCCTCTGGATTAATTTGTTTGAGGTCATAAATAAGTTGCGCCAAATCTTCGATCGAATATATATCATGATGAGGAGGCGGAGAAATTAAAGTAACTCCTGGGACGGCATGTCTAAGACGACCAATTAATTCCGTAACCTTAAATCCTGGTAATTGTCCACCCTCACCCGGTTTTGCACCTTGGGCAATCTTGATTTCAATTTCACGACAATTATTCAAATACTCAGCGGTTACCCCAAATCTTCCAGATGCAACCTGTTTAATTGCCGACGATGCATTATCCCCATTTTCACGGGGTTTGTACCGAACCGCGTCTTCTCCTCCCTCCCCGGAATCTGAACGGGCTCCAATCCGGTTCATGGCAATCGCAAGAGTTTCATGTGCTTCGGGGCTTAACGCACCGAGAGAAATTCCGGGGGAAATCAATCTTTTTCTCAATTTTGTAATATTCTCAACCGATTCAACAGGGACCGGTTTATTTGTCGATTGAAAATCGAATAAATCCCTTAGAGCCATTGGAGGTTGTCTGTGAATTTCATGGACATATTGTTGGTACAATGGCCAACTGTCTTTTTCCACAGCCTGCTGAATCAGTTTAATGACAGAACTGCTTAAAGCATGTTTCTCACCTTGTTGACGCCATTTGTAAAACCCACCGATCGGCAACAATTTCACATTGGGATCCCAAGCCAATTGATGGGACTTTTTTATATTTTGTGCAATTCCTGATAAACCTATCCCTGAAATTCTGGAAGACATTCCCGGAAAAAATTCAGCAACCAATGCCCGGGACAGGCCAATCGCTTCAAAATTATATCCACCTCGATAAGAAGAAACCACAGAAATTCCCATCTTGGACATAATTTTCAACAAGCCTTTATCTACGGCTTTACAATAGTTTTGAACAGCCTGTCTTAATGTAATATTTCCAAAAAGCCCTTTTTTATGACGATCCGCTATACATTCCTGAGCAAGATAAGCATTGACTGTCGTAGCTCCAACCCCGATTAAGACCGCAATAGAGTGCACATCAAGACAATCTGCCGCCTGCACGTTAACAGAAGTGAAGGTTCTCAGGGATTGACGAACAAGATGAGTATGTACGGCAGCCGTTGCCAAAATCATTGGAATATTGGCATAATCCCTATCTTGCTTGTCATCACTAAGGAATATATGTGTACACCCACATCGAACAGCCTCTTCAGCTTCACTGCAAATTCTTGCCAATGCTTGACGAAGCCCTTTTTCACCATCATTGACCTTATAGTTACAATCAATACTGCACCCGGTTTTACCGCAATATTGTTTCAATGCTATAAATTCACTGCTCGTCAAAACCGGACTGCTTAGACGTAATAACTGACACTGTTCGGAAGACTGATCCAAGACATTACCCAAATTTCCCAAACGAGTGCTCAACGTCATAACTTGGGTTTCTCGCAGACTATCAATCGGTGGATTGGTAACCTGGCTGAAACGTTGACGGAAATAATGCGATAATCCTCTATAATGCTCACTAAGTACCGCCAAGGGCGTATCATCGCCCATTGAACCGATCGCTTCCGCAGAATTTTCAACCATAGGCTGCAATACTGTTTCAAGATCTTCAATACTCATTCCAACAGCAAGCTGTCTTTTACGTAATTCATCCTCTGCGAATAAGACAGGCTCATTATCCTGATCTTTTACTATGGAAGTAATTTGCTGCGTATTCGTAATCCAATCACTATAATTATGACGTTTAACTAGAAGCTGTGTTATATCTTCAGGGCGATAAAAAAGACAATTATCCATATCAAAACCTATTGTTTCTCCTGGTCCTAATCTGCCTTTTTCAAGAATTTGGTCTTCAGGAATATGCACCATTCCTGTTTCTGATCCCAAAATCATCAAATCATTAGCTGTTATCGTATAACGTAAAGGACGTAACCCGTTTCTATCCAATCCGGCAATAATCCATTTACCATCGGTTCCACATAAAGCGGCAGGTCCATCCCAAGGTTCCATTACCGCGTTGGAATAGCTGTACATATCTTTCACATCCTGGGTAATATCCTGCAGCAATCCCAGGGCCGGTGGAATCATCAAGGCCTTTACCGTAGGGGCATCCCTACCCGCAAACGTTAATAGCTCAAATACATTGTCCAACGCCGCGGTATCAGATCCATTGAATTGAATGACCGGTTTCAAATCTGTCATATAGGCATCCAAATCCGGATGGGAAAGTCTTGTTTCGTGACTTTTCATCCAGTTTATATTACCTGATAATGTATTTATCTCACCATTGTGGGCAATGCGTCTAAACGGCTGCGCAAGTTTCCATGTCGGAAAGGTATTGGTTGAATAACGTTGATGGTAAATCACAAAACGGCTGACAAATCGTTCATCCAACAGATCCGGATAAAAATCGGACAGATTTTCCGCCAAAAACATGCCCTTATAAATTATCGAACGGCAGGACATTGAACAAATATAAAGATCAACATGACTTTCAACAGCCTTTTTCTCTATTTTCCGTCGAATAATATAAAGATTGCGTTCAAAAACATCCTCTGAATGATGATGTGTATTGATGACAAGAATCTGTTCAATATCAGGACGTGTGGCATTCGCTTTTTCACCGATACAGTTCGTATCAATTGGCACCTGACGCCAACCATAAATTGAATAGCCAAACCCCATAATTTCGGTTTCGATAATTTGTCGACAGCGCTCCTGACTGGCTAAATCATTCTTAGGAAGAAAGATCATTCCTACAGCCAGCTGCCCCTGTTTTACCGCATGATGACCACTACGAATGGATTGCAAGAAAAAATCCTGTGGTATTTCAACATGAATACCGGCACCATCTCCTGTTTTACCATCAGCATCAACAGCGCCACGATGCCATAGGGCTTTTAAAGCTGCCAAACCGGCCTCAACCACATCTCGGCGTTTTTGACCATCAAGAGCCACAACAAATCCTACACCACAAGCATCATGTTCTTGTTCGGTGGAATAAACATCTTTTAGGATCGCTTCATTCTTTTTTCTTTGTTCAACAAAGGAATAATTATTCATTTTCTTAACCTACCGTAATGAATACATTCAATTCTGGATATCTGTTTTCAAGCAGCAGAAACATTCTGTTTATTATTTTGTTGTTCAAGCCAATGGGCAATTTTTTCCGCCACATCCTGCCCATCCTTGACAGCCCATACAACAAGACTTGCCCCGCGTACAATATCGCCGCCTGCAAAAACGCCAGGTAAAGAAGTCATACGACTATGATGATTCAATTTTATGGTACCAGATTCATTTGTATCCAATTGGTCATTATCCCACAGGGTGGTCAATGGTTCAGGATCAAATCCAAGTGCTTTGATAACCATATCCGCTTGCAGGGTGAAATGACTGTTAGGTATAATTCTGATTTTTTGTCTACCACCAGCATCTGGCAAACCCAATTCGGTTCTTAATGCGCGAATTGCCTCCACTTTTTCTTCACCTACAAAAGCGTCTGGAGCTGCCTGCCAAATGAATTCCACACCTTCTTCTTCTGCATTTTTTACCTCTCGCATAGAGCCAGGCATATTTGCCCTATCTCGACGATACAAACATTGAACCGAGGTCGCCCCCTGACGAATTGCAGTTCTTAGGCAATCCATGGCAGTATCACCACCGCCAATAACGACAACTCTTTTACCCTTTGCATTCATTTCATTTTTATCGTTATTTTGCGTTTGAGAATCAATCAGATAATCCAGTGCCTGCACAATTCCATTAAGATTTGAACCAAAAAGGCTTACTTCTTTCTTTTTATAAACTCCCGTTGAAATCAATACCGCATCATGTTTATTTCTTAGATCCTCAAAAGCGATGGAATACTCAGCTGTTTTATCTGAGACACTTGTATTGAAATGGAAAATCACATTTGATTTCTCTAACCATTCCTGACGACGAGTTACAATATTTTTTTCAAGTTTAAAGGTAGGTATACCATAAGCCATTAAACCACCAGCCCGATCATAGCGATCATATACATGGACTTGATATCCTTTTTTTCGTAAAACAACCGCTGCAGCCAAACCGCAAGGTCCGGCACCAATAATTCCCACAGATTGCGATAGTTCTTCCAAAGGCATAATAGGTGTGACCCAATTCTGATCAAATGCATGATCGGTTATAAATGCTTCCACCGCTCCAATCGTAACACTTTTGTAATCCTCCTCAATTACGCAACTGCCTTCACACAAACGATCTTGTGGACAGATGCGCCCACAGATTTCAGGAAAACTGTTGGTTGCAGTTGAAAGTGCATAAGCTTCTGCCAAACGATTTTCAGCCGTAAGTTTCAACCAGTCAGGAATATAATTTGATAATGGACATTTCGTTGTACAAAATGGAATACCACATTGTGAACAGCGACTGGCCTGAATTCTGGCTTGTTCCTCTGAAAAGCGTCGATAAATCTCGTTAAAATCATGTTTGCGTTCAACAGCATTACGTTTTTCAGGCTGCTGCTGATCTAAATTAACAAATTTAAGCATTAGGTTAGGCATAATTAAATTCCTTAATATTTAAGGCAGATTACACCTAAACTTTCTATCCTATTCCGTTTTTAATAAAAAGACAGTACTACTGACCTTTCATAACTTTTTTTCAAATATAGACTTCTTTTTGTAATTTTTTTAATTCTTCAAAGTCGCAAGCAGGCCTGTAACAATATAGATAAGCGGGAGCGATCATTTCAATTGAAGATGGAACAATACCTAGAAATTCAAAATTTTTACCCTTGTGACCAGCAACAGAATCATATTTCATTAAATTAACCAATCGTGCGGTCATTAAGGAACCTGGCATATATTCCAGGAAATAAGCCATTAATTTTATAAAACCTAGACATAACCCGCTTACATCATTTTTTCGATGAACTATTTCTAAAACCTTGGAAATCAACTCACGATTAGTAAGTATTTCAGGACCCGCCAACTCGTAAATTTCCCCATTATTTTCTTCATTTTCAACAATCTTAATAACAGCATCAGCAATGTCCCCTGCATAGACAGGTTGTAAACGTGTATTAACATTATAAACTGGCATAATAGGGAAAAAAGTTGATAGAAATCCTAACTTATTCAAAAACTGATCTTCTGGACCAAAACTGATTCCAACCCTTACAATCGTTGAAGAAGGATATGTTTTCAATACGGTTTCCTCCCCCTTTTTCTTGCTGACCAGATAAGAGGAAGGACTTGTGGAATCAGCACCCAAAGCAGAAAAATGCAATAAATTTTTGACACCTGCTGCACTTGCGATTTTTGCTATTTTTTCAGCGATTTTTACATTTATTTTTTCAAGATTACCCTTGCTTTTTCCAACAAAAGCTTCTGCCAGATTAATAACGACACTTGCACCTTCAATGGATCGAACAATAGTATTTTCTTGATCAAATGAACAAAACAATGGAGTAACCTGTCCAACATTACCAAATATTTTCTGTTCTCTCGTATGTGCAGGAAAAGGTACTGCCAATCTTATCACATATCCCTGCTTAACCAACCGCTCAACAAGGTAATTTTCAATTAATCCATTACCACCAATAATCGTTGCTATTTTACGCATCAAACTTTCCCAGCTTCATAATCAAATTTATCGAATAGTGTTTATTCTCATTTGAAAAATTAAAAAAATCAAAAATTCCATTGACCAACTATAAGAACATCAGTAAGAAGTATCAATATATTTAAGAGCCCAAATGGCGGAATTGGTAGACGCGCAGGTTTCAGGTACCTGTAGCCGCAAGGCTGTGGAAGTTCGAGTCTTCTTTTGGGCACCATAAAAATGATATTTGGCACTATTGAATTGTATAAAATAATATAAATCTTTGTCAATTTTCTTATAAATTATTAAAAAAATATCTCACGAAACCCCTATTCATTTGTTTATGCTATCTAAATTTGCTTTTAACTTATTATTTTTCAGTTTTTATCTTTTTTATCCTTTTGCATCACAAGCTGCAACCAATAATTGGCAAATAGAATCTGTAACCAACAATCAAATAATTATTAAAAAAAAAGAAAAAAAATTTAATTTTTTTATCAATTTAAAGACCAATCAACCCATATTGATCAAGCTAGCCCTTATTCAATTCGATAATCAATTTAATAAGCAACCCTCAATTGTTTTCAAAACCGATCATCACTCTTACTATTTAAAAAAAAAGCAAAATACACATCCATTCATATATGAAACCTCATTGAATACGGACCAAAGCAATATATTTGTAAAAGAAATTATTACAAAAAAAAACGCATACATTACATTTCCCAATCAAACTATCGAACTTTCCTTACAAGGAACAACATCGATGTTCAATACGGCTTTGAAAATTATTTCCGAGGAAAAAAATTCTTATACAAATAATACAACTTTTTTTATTTTATATAATTTTAAAAATTTAATATTTACATATCCATATCAATGGATTTTCATATTTATTATTGTTTTTATAACTATCTTTACTATCCGCAAGAAATTTACACTTAGAAATTCATTCCTGAAATTTACAAGCTTTTACCGTAAAAAAAGAGCTATGAAATTGGCAATCAATGAAATAAAACGTCATCGGAAAATATTAACACTTAAAAGAGAACAACTTTGTTATAAAGATGATTATGGCTCCATTATCGAAGATAGATGGTTCAAAGAAATACAACGATTTATTAAGACTAGAATTCGTCCGCGTCTGACAAAAAAAAATCTTGTTGATTTGTTACCATCAATCAAAAAACAACTAGTCAAACATATTCATATAATTGTTGAACAAACAAATTTAGAAAAAAAACAAAATATTAATAACGCCAATTCTCTAAAACCTCTGGAATATGAAGCATTTTGTGCAAATTTACTGCAACAGATTGGGTGGGATGCTAAGGTGACAAACGCTAGTGGCGATCAGGGAGCCGATGTCATTGCCTATAAAAACAACAAGACATTAATTTTACAATGCAAATTGTATACCAAACCGGTTGGCAACAAAGCAGTGCAAGAAGTTTTATCAGCAAAAGAATTTTATTACGCTGATTATGCCGCCGTTGTTTCCAATGCTTCTTATACTGTTTCAGCCCGACAATTGGCAAGTTCAGTTCAAGTTGCCTTGTTGCATCACGAATTATTGCAACAATTTGCCAAAAAACTGTCGCTGAAAACAAAATCAAAATCACTTTGATTTTTATACAAATCAACAAAAATTTATTAGTTCAATTTTTATTTGAATTTCAATGCTTTTTAATAATTTTATAATTAAAATATAAAAAAACAGTTAATTTTTTAATAATAAGTATTGAATATCTTCATATCATTCCATATAATACATTTCGCTTCCGGAAAATAGAATTGAAAACTTGTTTAAGCACCTTTTGTTCTCATTCTATTTTTCGGCTTTTTAAAACATATTTATTATATATCATTACATATTAGTTTTCAATTTTAAAAATTAATAATTTTTTTTGCATTTAAAAAATATTATTTTAATATTTAAAATAATTCATTAAATATATATAATAAAACGAATAATTGATTTTTTGAATATATAAATACATTAATAAAAAAACCACCCCGTAGGGTGGCTATAATTCTAAACATTATATTTAGTAATGTTTTACCGCATCTTCAAAGAAAAAATTTCTTCATTTTCAATTTACTAATATTAGGATTATTTACCATCTTTATTACCATTTGTTTCAACATTATTACTTTTAGTTAAAAATATGATAATATAAATTTTTTCCAGTGATTGGCCACTACACAAACATGATGATAATTTATATCATCTTTTAAATTCACCTAACATATATGGTGCAGTGAAAGAATAAGAAGCGGAAGAATGACCTAATTATTTGATGCTCCATAATTTTTGGTGTCGTAATTTAATCAGGCAAAATTACTAACTTCTCATAATATCCATTAATATCATGTATATTCGCACCAATGGGAATTTTCCATATCACCACCAAGCTGTAATATTTGCTGTCCCAATGTAAACATAGATTGACTATCTGAAACAAACCTGATTAATGGACACTTTACAATTGATCCATCTAAAGCTTGATATTTGGTCATTGATTTTCCATTGAGATACCTCAATGGAAGAATCTGTCAATATGTTATAATTCCTTTTTGATAATGATTTCGTCATATCGATGATAGGTTTCATTTAAGAACCTGCAACATATACAAGCGATATAACAAGATTATAATTATATACCCATAAAAATTGTCTGTATAAATCTAAATTTCGTAATTTAACCTAATAAAAACTAAAATAAATTACTGAATATACTCCAACCTCAAAAGATAACCATATGATTTATATATAATTCATGGTATAAATAACATATTCATTACTTTAACGATTTATATCGGTCATAATTACTCAATATCTAGATTGCAATTTTTCGGACTTTAAAATTTATTCCGACTAATTAAATAATTAATTCGTTTATCCTAAATGATCCCATATCTCAAATTTGATAACACAACCAAATAAGTCATTCAAAGAACTATAAAAATTTTTATTCTTTCATTGATTAATAGAAAATTAACTTTTATAGTCGGCCAAAAAATTATTTATGGAGATCAAATTATGGTTGAGACAGAAATAGTTTCTATTCACCCTGTCCATCCTGACACACGCAGATATTTTTTACCTCACATTGAAATGCTGGTGAAAGCGGGTTTCCCCTCTCCTGCAGATGACTATCTTGAAGGGAAACTGGAGCTCACAGAACATTTGGTTGATCATCCTTCTGCAACTTATTACATACGGGTTTCTGGAGATTCCATGATTGATTACGGTATTTTCGATCATGACCTTTTGGTGGTTGACCGATCGCTAGATCCCCGTCAGGGTGATATTGTCATTGTTTCTGTTGATGGAGAGTTAACCTGTAAAGCTTTGGCAATTAAAAACAATATCCCTTATTTGAAATCTGGCAATCCCAATTACCCCCCTATAGAAATCAAGGACAAAGAAACCATGATCTGGGGAGTGGTCATTCATACAATCCATTCTTTCAGAAACCGCAATCGTTAAAAACTGTTCAACCATAATAAATAAAATAATGATTGGATTAATTGACTGTAATAATTTTTACGTTTCATGTGAACGTGTTTTTAATCCAAAATTGGAAAATCGTCCGGTTGGTATTCTTTCAAATAACGATGGATGTGTTGTTGCCCGCTCTAACGAGCTTAAACCTTTCATCCCCATGGGAATGCCGGCATTTAAAATTCCTTCGGATTTACAAGAGAAAATCACTTTATTAAGTTCCAATTACGAACTTTATGGTGATATGAGCCAACGTGTCTTTGAAACAGTTCAGAATTATTTTTATCATGTTGAGCCTTATTCTATTGACGAAGCATTTATTCATTTAAATGGGGATCAGAAAACCAATAATTATTGTCGCCATGTTCAAAAAATCATTAAAAAAAACACTGGAATCCCTGTTTCCATTGGTCTGTCAACCACCAAAACTCTTGCAAAAATAGCCAACCATATCGCTAAAAAAGATAAAAAACATGAAGGTATTTTCTGCCTAGATATTCATGGTCCTGATTTTAGACATATTCTTGAAAATTTACCAATTTCTGAAATATGGGGCATCGGCCGTCGCTTAAATGCCAAACTGATCGCAATGGGTATTGAAAATGCCTGGCAATTAAAAAATTGCAGCCCCAAATTTATGCAACAGCATTTTTCAGTTGTTTTGGAACGTACTGTTCTGGAATTAAAAGGAATTTCCTGTATTGAACTGACAGATTTTCGTACACCAAAAAAAAATATAGTCGCTTCTCGAAGTTTTGGTCAAAGTACCAACAACCTGTTTGATATTGAGGAAGCCATTCGCTTGCATACTTGCCGAGCTGCCGAAAAATTAAGAAAACAGCATTCCATTACCCATGCTGTTCTGGTTTTTTTAAGAACCAACCGTTTTCACGATCAATCGTTACAATACAACCCTTCCTTTGCCATATCCATGCCATATCCTACAGATGATAGCCGAGAAATCATCAGGGCTGCTCAAAAAGGGCTTCGTAATATTTTCAGGGCTGAATACCATTATCATAAAGCAGGCATAATGCTTTTGGATATCATCCATAAAAATCAAAGACAGCTCGATTTTTTCACCCATACCCAAAATGACCAATCAATCAAGCGCAATAATAGTCTTATGCAAGTGATCGACAGGATTAATCAACAAATGGGATCCCATACAATTCTTATAGGTGGACAGAGAAAAAAGGCAAGATGGCACCTTAAACGGGAACAGTTGAGCCAACGCTATACAACACGATGGGATGAAATATTGAAATTACGAATTTAAAATTCTTATTGAGTAAATTGATTCTGAGAATAATTATTATTCTATCTTGAAAAATTTATTAAATAACGGAGAAGATGGCAATCACAATATATAAATTACACCCGCTTTTGATAAGTTATCTTTAAAAGATATAAGTTTACCAGAAAACTACCACGATAAATTTTCGCATCTATATTAATTGGACAATAAACGCACATCTCCCACAAAAGATTCTAGGGTTTGAAGATATCCTTGAATTTCCAAAGGATATTTATTTATTAAAGGTTTTGGCACCACCAATCTAACATTTGATTCACACATTTCCTGAAACTGATTTACCGAAACCCCTTCTTGCAATGTGAACAAATGTTTAACTGGGATACGATCCGCTTCATTTAATATTTGTCTCCACCTATCCTTACATGTTGTTTTAACAGCCAGCATTCTCAATTGTTTTGATAAAAAATGTTTATTTTTATAGGCATTTTCACATGGAAAAACAAAATCTGGTCTTTTACCATTTTCCGTCTCTGGTTGATATGAAAAATTTAATCCTTCCTTTAATTTCTCTTCTAAAAAAATCTCTCTAAGATGAAGCTCTAACGAACGACCTGACCGTGCTTTTCTTCTTTGCAAAATTTTTTTTGCTGTTTCAAGAAATGCGTCAATCGTACTAAATCCCTGCCGAATAAAAGAAAACTCTATATTTTTTTCAATATTTCTAAAAAGCTCAAATTCACAATTTCTACGTCTAATAAGACGCTCATCGACAGTATCACCAATATCAGGTATTAACTCAATCACTTTTTTTAAAATATCTATAGTTGTCGGAAAGTTGTTTCTCCAATCTTCTGGTATATTCTCTGGTGACAAGCAACAAGAATTGTTTTTGTTCTTTTCTTCAAAGCAATTCCTATCCCAAGATCGAATAATATGTTTCCCGGGAATAATAACTCCTATAAGATTTTCAATCAAATCTTCCTCTGTTACATGATCACACACCCACACATTACAAAGAGAAACATCCCGTCCCTGTTGTCTTTGAAAAGAAAAAATGACCAAAGAACCCGTATTTTCAGGTTCAAGCAAAGCCGAATGCTGACCTCCCCAGTTTGTTATACGCACTTCATCTCGAGTTCCACCATCATGCCATTTGTTATTATACCATATTGCCGTTACATCCCTGATATCATGACAACTGTCAAGTCGCAGTTCGAATGTAACCCTTGGATTTTTTTTACCACTATATTGCAATGATGGAAAAAGATCCATAAGCAGCTTTTTAGGCATGTAAGGACCAGCCTGATGAGATCCTGATGCCAAAGTATCATTGGCTGAAAGACGTTTTACATACCAGACCCTATCCATTCTTCTCTGTTCATTCAGCCAATAAGAAAGTTCATTTAATGAGGCCATTTACTTTCCTCTAACTTGCATATTATCATTACATTTACGAAACCAGTAATCGGTAATAGACACCAGGTCTTCTACAGAAACCTTTTTTTTCCCCTTAATGGCACACTCCCATATAATCATCGACCTCCAACCAAGTTCCCTAAGATTACAAATGGCAGTCATATCCCTTTTCTTATTTGTCTCTATCTTATTTTTCCAGAATTCTACTCTTGATGAAGGCATCCTAAACAAATGGCAGTCATGCCCATGCCAAAAACAGCCATGAATAAAAATTACAGCATTATATTTTCGAAAAACCATATCTGGCTTGCCGGGCAGTTTATGATCATGCAACCTGTAACGATAACCTCGTGAATGCAATATTCTGCGTATAAACATTTCAGGAGCTGTATTTTTACAACGAATACACGACATTATTCTACTTCTGGTTTTCTGATCAACAATATCGATCATTTTAATAATGAAACATCCATCAATTTAGCAAATGGGGAAGTATATGACTGGCAATAGCCTCAACAACAGGAACCACGACCGCATTTCCGAATTGCCTGTATGCCTGGGTATCCGAAACGGGAATTTTAAAATCTGACTGCCCAGGCCTGTCAAACCCCATCAGCCGCGCACATTCTCTCGGGGTCAACCGTCTCGGGTTTTTATCGCATCCCTGTGAGACAAGGATTTCAGATCCGTCCTTGTAATAGCGTGCCGACAATGTTCTGGCCACACTGTCATGATCGCACAGTCCAAAACCAAAACCGTTTCCCGCCTTTTTATGCTTGTCAGCATAGTTTTGCAGATATTTCCATAATTTGTCGGATAACGTGTATTTTTCGGAAACAGCGGCCTTTTTTCCCACGGTATAGTGGCTTTCCGGTTTTTCACTACCGTTTTCAGGGTGCAGGATTGCCGAGAGGCGGGGCCCTGACAACGGATCGGGCAAGGATAATGTGTCAAAACTGAAATCGTTTTTATCCAGAAACCCGACGATAAAAATACGCTCACGATGCTGGGGAACAAACCCTTTTCCATCAATGATACGCCAGTGCAGGCAATACCCAAGCTCATGTTCCAACACATTGCGAATGATTGAAAAGGTTCTTCCTTTGTCATGACTGACAAGATTTTTCACATTCTCCAACAGGAAACACCTTGGACGATGATATCTGATAATACGCGCGACATCGAAAAACAGGTTGCCCTGTGTCTCACATGCAAACCCGTGCTTCAATCCCAGGGATATTTTTTTTGACACGCCGGCAATTGAAAATGGCTGACATGGAAAACCCGCCAGCAGGATATCGTGATCAGGTATATCCCGCTCACTTATCCTGGTTATGTCACCCGCAATTTCATGATTGCATGCGTAATTGGCCCTATAGGTTTTTTGCGAATACATATTCCATTCGCTTGTAAACACACATTGACCGCCAATCCGGTCAAATCCACGTCTCAACCCCCCTATGCCCGCAAACAGATCAATGAACCTGAATTTGCATTGCCCATTTCCCGCAATGGCTATCTTGTTTTGTAATAATGTCATAACAGCCTTACGCGGAACGGCTTCACCCTTTTCCCATCTATATAATGTTCTTTGTGTAAAACCTGCCTCATTAGCCAAATCTTTAATGGAAATCCCAGCCTGTTCTCGTAATTGTGCGAATTCTGTACGTAACATTTTAATCCAACATTATTTTATTTGGAAATAATATTGACATTATGTCATAAAATATTCAAAAATAAAAGCGTCAATAACTTCCCTGCAAAACCTTGGCTATTTTAAAAATGGCATCAATAATCATGATAACATCACCAAGTCTTATACTAAGCAGAACATTGATAATATATTGTAAATTTAAAAAATTTATTTGTTTTTTTAAATAATCCTTAAAAACCACCCATTAATATGACAAGGTTGACAAATAAAAAAAGATAGAAAAACAAATTAATGAATTAGATAGTTTTAGATGGATCAACAAAAGTGGTTTGTAAATTTTTTGGGATGATACTTTGTTTGAAATTGAAGCAATAATAATAAAAACTCGCTAATCTAAAGAATTGTAACAAAATAAAACAAAAGATATAAATTTCTTTTTTATTAACTGATAATTTTTTCATAATATCAAAACATGATAAAATTACAAAAAAACTCAATATTTTTGGGAAATGTAAATTATACAGAATAACTTATTGAATGGCGGAGAAGGTGTCCGACGAATTAAACAAATAACAATTTGATAAATAAAATAAATTTAATATTTTTATCTTATTTATACCCAACATTATACCGCGAAATGAAAAAGCTTGTTTTTTTATTTTAAAGATATTTTAGAAGCCTATAAATGCTTCTTTATTTGAAGAATAAAACATATAATTCCTAACAATCAATGGCCTGCTGGAAACGGTCGATATTCTTTTGCCAATCCGCCTTTCCCAACGCCGTATTGTAGTACTTCTTGTGATACTGGGCCATCGCTGTTGCATTCTTGGAATCTGGCAGTATCTCCCTGATCCGGATATAGAAAACGCGGCACATGGCCGCGGCAAAGAAAAGGTTTCCTGTCAATGTCTCGGGTTTCGGTATCCCCCTGTTGTCCAGGTTAAAATCACCCGCGATATGCATTAAAAGACTTCTTAGAGGTTGCCTTCTCGCATTGTTGAGATAATTGTCCCAGATATCGTGATAGGTCGCGGGTTCCATCTGACATGGCCCCAACGCGGGCCCCTTGCCAAGCTGCCTGAGATATGTATAGTTGCATGCATATCCCTCCACCAGAAAAGTTCCCGTTACCTGATTGATCGCCCTCTGTCCACCAAGATTTATATAGTTCAGTGCTGGTGTTATCACCTCATGTTTCAAATGATTAAGATAAATTCCACCTGTGGTTTTTGTCATACTGGTTTTTCCTTTTTAAAACGAGAAGCGGATAATAAAAAACCCACCGCAATGGGTGGGTGACTGAAGTTTTACTGTTGTAAAATAATAATTTTAATTATATGAATTCAACCTTATCAATTGATCCAGGTCGTCGATATTGCATTGTATTACTTTGGCTAATTCATTTTTTTCATAACCTAATTTATTCATATAAAAGTTTAAGACTTTATTCAATAATTTAGGTTTGCTTTCCTTTAAACCGTTTTCTTGACACATCAAGAGTTTTTCGCCAAATCCTGACAATCACATAGCTGGCATGAAAGACCATATTTGAATAAAGAATTTTACCTTGACCAAAAGAAAAGAAATTTCTTCATCTATTTTAAAAACCAAACATAAGCTTGATGCAAGGCGGCAACTTTTACGGAATAATCAGTTCCTAATAGGATAAATTAACAAGATTTTCAAATCTGATTTAAATGAAGACCAAAAAAAGAGGCACCATAAACAAACTTTTACAAACCATTATTTCAAAATACAACATCAATATACAATCAAATAATGACGCTCCTTTTTCTGATAAAATTCTAAAAGGAAACTTACAAAATGTTACCCATACACGTGAAGAAATTAAAGGTTGATTTAGTAAAGCTAAACTCCAATTATATGCAATGTAAGGCAATTTCTGAAATTTCATATTTGTAATTGACTTATCTTCATCTTTTGCGAGACAGAAAAATTCATTCTCAACTGAAACTGCAGAATGTACCATAAATCCACATCTTTATTTAAAAATGAATTAAATTAATAATTTGGATAGGTATAATTTTACTGACAGTAAATAACATTGGATGTCATTACAACATTACGTGATATTTTATAACAATAAAACGAATTTATCCATCAATATTAGTTTCTTGAACTAATATTATTTTTAATACGTAATAAATAAAAATATTCAAGCTACATATAATATTTAAACTGCCGCTGGTCCAAGTTTAACCCTTGGATGCTGCTTTGACATAATTCTGAATAATTATAAACTCCAACCAATCCATAATAATAACCACCATATAAGCCAACTCTTTCTTCAATACGCATATCAAATGAAATATCTATGTCCCAACAAGATATGGGCATACAGCCATAATTATTACTCTCCAAGAGCACTACAATTATAATGCAGTAAAATTCAATATTTATGAAAATATAAAAAAATTTCTTTAACAAGATGCATTATATATTATTCCTATAAATAATCTCCAATGCATCCTTTATCCATTTTAATTAATAATCAAGTATTCCATCATATATTTATTTCATATTGTATTACCAATTTTTTTGTAGCATCAGTTTTAAAATCAATTAATTTTCCAGTTTTTGTATCTGCAAAAGTCAACTTGAAACTTCCACCAGTCCAATCATACATTCCATGAAAAACATTAACTGTAGAATAATCACTAAGTTCTGGTAAGGACATCAATATTTTCGGATTAACGTACCAAAGATTATTTTCTGCATTTGCCACTTTCAGCTGATCATCCTGCAATATTAAGGTGCTGTTATCATCCCACTTTATCATATTCAAATTTAACTGTTGGAATTGGGTTTTATAAGAAAAATAGGGAAATTCACCGGCTTTACTCGCTTCGATTGTTAATGTCGAGGCAAACATTTTTCTTACAACTGGATACATACTATTTGATATATTAACTTGTGCATCAAAAAATTTTCCAGATGCCATGGACGGACGGAAATGACCAAATGAAACTTGAATGATATCACCTGGATCAACAGGTTCATTGATGGTCAACTCAGCCGTATATACTCCAACCATTGTTGAATTTACATAATTTTCTGATGACTGTTTCCATACTCCATTAGCTGATATCCAACGTACAGCAATCGAAGAGTATTTTTGATTGTTTTCAGCTTCTTCAAAGGATACTGCCGTCACTGTAATACTAATTGTTTCACCAAATATCGCAGGAACATTATAATATCCATAAGCATTACTGTTCGTATCTATTGATTTAAATGTCCATGTCCCATCACTATTCTTGTCAATTGTTGATGTTCCATTTATTTTTATTGGAAATTGTGACAGTTCACGACCCGCTATTAGAATATCTTTCATTTTCAACCCCTTAATTAAAACGCTTGGACAGGATAATTGTTACACATTACTGAAGTCGTCCCCGTTTTAAGTGCTTTCAAAAAATTTCTATCATTTTCAGCAGTCCAAACACTCAATCCAACATCGGCATCAATGCATTTTTGTACAATTGAGGGATCTTGCGAAACAGTGTCAATTTGCCATAACAAAACCCCGTTTCCCAAGGTTTGCATTTTTTTAATAGCTGAATCGATATTGTTGTCTTCTCCAAATTGTAAATACCCTACACGACATTTTGAATCCAAAGAACGAACATGTTCCAATACTGAATAAACACCATTTTGAAAAGTCGCCAGATGACTTAACCCATAAGATTGAATAGTTTTTACAATTTGCGTAACTTGATCTATGGTTTCAAATCTCTTGATTTCAGGATAAAATGGACGATTGACTTTTGCTATAAACTGACACCATTCATCCAGTGAACTTAATTTGACAACATCATAATAAGGTGTATTTTTAAAGTCAGAAAAACGTAAAGATTTTAGATCTTCATAGGTTGATGTTCGTAATTCTAAACTATAATCAAGCAGTCTATTTGTTTTATTATCATGCCATATAATGAACTTTCCATCCGTAGCGGTTGACTGAATATCAAATTCAAAAGATATCTCTTGATGGGCACGATAAGAATTTACAGCATTATATACTGTATTTTCTATAATTCTTGCTTTCCCGCCTCTATGCATTGTAATTTCAATTGGTCTGTTTGGCAGATTAAATGAACGTGTTTCATATACCTTATTTACTATTGAAAAAAGTGAGGCTGAAGGGGCGGCTTTTGTTGGAACGAGAGCTGAGGAATTGATTGATTTAACATGTAAATCTGTTGTTTCATCGTTTAAATTATTATCACCTTTTTCCCCTTTTGGACCTGTAGCCCCCATAATGACGACAAGACCATCATTATTCTCATACAGCACACCCTCCGCACGAATTGGAAGAATACAGACAAAATCTAAAATCTCCTCTTTTTCTGTCTTGACTTCACATTTCAAGGGGACATCTTTATTAAGTTCCCCTCCATTGAAACGAACTGTAAAAGTTTGTTCCTGAAGCGAATATCTATCCGCCGTAACATTACTATCGCTTGTTGGACTAAACCTAACAGTTGCGATTGTATCATTTTCAAGCATACGGTTTTTTATAGAAAAACTATAAAATTTTTGCTCTGTTGGTCCCTTGCAAGATAAACGCAGTATTGTTCCACTCAAACATCCGCTAGGCAACTCAAATATTTCACGATCATTTTGTTCAATAATATTATTTTTTTGCGATTTACATTGAGTTTCATTCACCGGTAAAATCTTTGGTTCATTATTATTAATTAAATAATTATTCATCTATTTATCCTTAATAAAAAAAACCGTTCACAAGAACGGTTTTTATTAAATTGATATTATAAAACAATGCCCATACCCATAATATTATGGCGACATTGGTGGCTTTATATTTTTGACATCGTTGCTATCAATAATAGCCTGTAATTTTTTCATATAAATCAACCCACATGACAGCAGTTGCTTCATTAAAAATGGCTAATACATGATCTTTATCTTCATTTAATGTAGAAATAACTTGATTTTTTATAGATATTTCTTGAACAGATTCTTAATAATCCTAAAACCTTCCATCTGTTCCATTGTTTCCATTAATAATATCCCAAAGAAAAGAAATCTATTTTTACATCACAAACCAATAATCATTATTCTGATTGATAAATACAAAACGTTGTTAATTATTGTTAATAATCATTTGCGGCAATAACATAAGATATATTACTGCTTACTTGTTTCAAAACATATTTGAACCTTCCAGTTAAACTTGTTAGAAAATTAACTGTAAATGGTTTGCTATATTCACCCGTTCCAACACTCGTTCCTTTAGGATAAGAAACGGAGAATATTTAAGCTTTCATACATTCTGGAAAATGGCAAAAAGAATCTGTCCATAAAGCTGGGTTGTAAGGATCCTCATAAATCACAGTATGAACAATTGACAATCGTTCTTGATTACGTCTTTAACCAACAATTTCAAGCCCTTTACAATCATCGTATACTTCATCAGCTGTCAATTAGTAGGTCAACACACTTTGGAACTTCAACAAATTATATTTCAGTACGTCTTGCCAAGATGAGTTCTGACAATGCATTCTCACCACGATCTTCGAATATCTCACTCAAAATCGTGGTGACAAAAAACTGCAAGTCCCAGCAATCCTTGAAGCTGCACTAATACTAATCATTGCCATTATATGTGAAATTAATCAGCTGCTATTCAAACATAATCATAATGAAATCTAAAGGAACCCAAGTATAACCTATAAATATAAAAACAGCAGCTTGATTGGTATTTTTTAAATTTTATCTGGAAACTAAAATTTATCAGGTTTACACCCGTAAAATTCCTCAATTTCTCAACAAATAATTAATTTATAAAAAATATATATACCAAAAAATCTTAATAGCTACCGATGAAACGCACTAGCGAATTACCTTCGATATATGGATTCTGTGAAAAACACAACTATCCTATCCCTATTAAAAATCTGATATATTTTAATTAAACTGAAATAAGCCACCGCTTTTAATAAAAAATTACAAATATTCCATTATAAATAATAATTTAACATGTAGTGTTAAAATTGTCAATTCTATTATTTTATTTCATTGCACTTTTTCCATAAAATTAAAGTAGCATAATTTTCTCCAATGCAATATGAAAATTGATCTTTATATTTTTTGAGATTTCTTCAGAATTTTTATTATCTAGAATGATCGAAAAATTTAGAGTAAAGATTCAAAAATATGCTCATGAAAACTAAGAAAAAGAACAAAATCAGTCTAGAGGGATGATTTTGTAGGATTTGAAGTTAAATATTGTTTGTAAATGTTATAAAAGTCTTTAAAATTTAAATAAAGTGTTCCCATTATATTCGTTGATTCTCCTACATTAATTTCTATTCCTCCACCAGATTTATATTGAAATTCTAAAAGTTGATTTTTTTGTAAATTTTTTAGATTTTGTTTAATGTCATCAAATAATGATTGAGTAAATCCATTTATAGAAATATTACAATTCGATGAATTAATTTGACCACTAACGAATATATCTTTCAGGATTTTATAAAAAAATGGGGTGTTTTCTTCTATCTCCTTTAGTTCGTTTTTTATTTTAGAATTTATCTGATAATTTTTTTCAAATTTTTCTATTTCTTGTAATATAGATGTTTCATCTACTTTTTTTGGTGTATCAATATTTATTTCTTTCGCTATTCTGGATATTAATCCTGTTAATTTACCTTGTTTTTGTATATCAAATCCTTGCCATAGATTTAATGGAATGGGCAAGTTGGCAACTGTTAAATTAGAGTGACAGATAGGTATAATTGGTATTTTTCGCGACCATCCAACTCCACATTCAAAATTTATCCATGGTTTTTTAATGCTTTCTTGACTACACAAAACAATGATTAGAATGCACTTTTCTAGATTGTTACTGACTGTTTCAAGCCACTTATTGCCAAATGTTATACTTTGATCGTCGCTAGATACAAAAACATCAACTGAAGATAGGAGCAATTCTTTAATATTTTTTTTTAATAGTATTGCCAATTCTTTTTCTTCAGAGATATGACTCAAGAATATTATTTTTTTCTGTCATTTTTTTCCTGTATGTTATTTCTTTTAGAAGTATGCATGCGATATTAATTTCAAATTTAGAAATAATATTACATTTAAAGATTATATATAAACTTCAAATACTTATCTTTATTTGAATCAACCAATCATTAAAATATTATTTAAATATATTTTCTTGCTGTATAGATTGAAAAAATTTTTATTGTAAATTAGCAATTCCAAGATCGATAGCTTTAACCATATTTTGCTACTCTCGTGTTTGCAAATGGTGTTTAAGCATAAGAATCAAATGTTAGCATTTCACTTTTTGTGAAAGTGTATTTGAAACGCCATATCTTGGAGTTTGCTTTTGTGATAACCAGGTATAAACCGCGTTCATAAAGCTTGTTTCTACCCTTTTCCTGATATTTGGCTGTTTTTATGGCTTTATCCGTTAACATTTATATACACCAAGATGAAAAATCATATACCCTAGAATATACCCCAAGATTAAATGCGTTCAAATGTTTTATAATGTGGGATAATGTTTGGTAATTTACTTAAAAACGCCAGTTTTCTGCGGGAAATGTTAGGTAATGTGGGATAATGTTTTATTTAATGGCGGAGAAAGTGGGATTCGAACCCACGGTACGCTATTCACGTACACACGCTTTCCAAGCGTGCGCCTTAAGCCACTCGGCCATCTCTCCGTAAAAGGTTAGCTAAAAATGAAAGATAACAATTTTTTCATATTAGGCAAGAAAAATTTCATAAAAAACAAAGATAATTTCTGAAAAAATTTAAAACTGAAATTAAACCCTTTAACAATAAAGATTAAAATAAATTTCAAAAAATGATTCATATATAATTTTCATATATTTAGATATTAAACTGATCTTTTATATCGAATTCAATATGGTTTTGAAAACTTTATGAATTTTTAACTGTAGGTTCGATTTCAACCCCTCTCATCACTTTTGATATGTTCCTTGTAAAACTGATTTAACCAATAAATAATCTCATTTTTAGACATCGTATAACTAATTTCAAGCAAAGGAATGGCTGTTTTGTATAAAATAGCCCGTTTGATTTTCATACGGTCCTCTGCATCCCTTGAAAGGTTATGACCAGAACCATGATATTCAATTACCAATTTGGGTGTTCCGAAGCAATTAACCAGTAAAAAATCAACACGTTTATTATTATAGGCCCAAAAAGCTTGATCTTGAATTTCCTGAGGCAAGGAAGAATCAGTCTTAATGAACGCCCCCATTGACACTTCAAAACCTATATACCAATGCAATCTCTTATCGATCAACCACATTTGCAGACAATTAAATATGAAAATGGATTCGAAATTAACGGGGATTACAGGATATAGATTACATCGGTTAATGTTAGTGTTTTGTTCTGCATATCGTTTATAAATAAAATCGTCAGCGGAAAATAATTCATGTTTACAATTTTTATAATTAATATGATTTTTATTTTTACGACTGGAAAGAAATGTAAACCCTTTTTTTAAAGGAATTTGATTTTTACCCAAAAAATAAAAAAAAACAGAAAAATAGATTAAAGTACAAATTAAAAGAAACGCTAGCATTCAGACAAATCAACAATAAAAAACCTATTTGATATTTCTCAAAAAATCAAATAGGTCAGAGTAATAATGAAAATCTTGTATCAAAAATTATCGGTCAATTTTCAATGCTGCTAAAAAGGCTGATTGAGGAATCTCAACTTTACCAAATTGTCGCATACGTTTTTTACCTTCTTTTTGTTTTTCAAGCAGTTTACGTTTTCGAGAAATGTCACCTCCGTAACATTTGGCAGTAACATCCTTTGATAGGGCCCCAATGGTTTCACGAGCTATGACACGTCCCCCTATTGCTGCCTGGATGGCAATCTTGAACAGTTGACGCGGAATTAAGTCTTTCAATTTGGCACAGATTGCCCGTCCGCGTGATTCCGCTACGGAACGGTGAGCAACAAAGGCCAAGGCATCAACAGGTTCCTGATTTACCAAAATGCTAATTCGAACCAAATCACTTTCTTCATAGCCATCCATATGATAGTCAAAACTGGCATATCCTCGTGTCGCGGACTTGAGGCGATCATAGAAATCAAAGACAACCTCATTTAACGGCAGGCGATAAACAACCATTGCCCTTGCCCCAACATACGTCAGGTCAACCTGTTGACCACGGCGCTCTGTACATAAACCCAATACAGCTCCCAGATATTCATCAGGAACCATAATGGAGGCTTTTATCCATGGTTCCTCTATTTTTTCAATCAGGGTGGGATCTGGCATGTCAGCAGGATTATGAAGATCCTCAATCGTCCCATCCCGTTTGTATAAATGATAAACAACCGAGGGTGCTGTAGCTATCAGGTTAAGGTCAAATTCTCGACTTAACCGTTCCTGAATAATTTCAAGATGTAACAATCCCAGAAATCCACAGCGGAAACCAAATCCCAACGCAGCGGAAGTTTCTGGTTCATAATGAAATGATGCATCATTAAGCTGCAATTTACCTAGACTTTCTCTCAGCTTTTCAAAGTCATCGGCATCCATTGGATATAATCCACACCAAACAACTGGAATTGATGGCTTAAATCCAGCCAAAGGTTCGGTCGCAGGTCGGCGATCATCGGTAATCGTATCACCCACATGACAATCTGCCACGGTTTTAATCGCGGCATTGATAAAACCCAGCTCTCCAGCCCCCAGGGATTCAACCTCGCGCATATGGGGCGTGAAAACACCCACCTGTTCAACATGATATGTTCTGTTGTTTGACATCATGCGAATACGCATCCCCTTTTTAAGGCGACCTTCTTTAATACGCACTAAAATAATGACGCCAAGGTAAGTATCATACCAGCTATCCACCAACAAAGCTTGCAAAGGTGCCTCCAAATCCCCTTTGGGAGAAGGTAGACGGGTCACCAATGCTTCTAAAACCGCATCAATATTCAAACCTGTTTTTGCCGAGACGCCAATGGCATCATCTGCCGGAATGCCTATGATTTCCTCAATCTGTTCCTTGGTTTTTTCAACATCCGCAGCTGGTAAATCAACCTTGTTTAAAACTGGAACGATCTCATGGTTTGCATCAATGGCCTGATACACATTTGCCAGGGTTTGCGCCTCTACCCCCTGAGAGGCATCAACGACCAGCAACGATCCTTCACAAGCGGCAAGAGAACGGCTTACTTCATAGGCAAAATCCACATGACCCGGTGTATCCATTAAATTAAGGATATAGGTCTTTCCATCATTTGCCTTATAATGCAGTCTTACAGTTTGCGCCTTGATCGTAATGCCACGTTCACGCTCAATATCCATATTATCCAAAACCTGGGCATGCATTTCCCTTTGCGTCAATGCACCACATGCCTGGATAAGACGATCAGCAAGGGTGGATTTCCCATGATCAATATGAGCGATAATAGAAAAATTACGAATAGATTCCAAAGGCGTATCTGTCATGGTGCACCAATATCAATAAGACTGTCTCAATAAATCAAGTTTAACTTTAATTATATATCTATAGATTTTTTACAAAGATTGCTATTCTTTTACATGTTTTAAAGGGTAAGTTGCAACTATTGCCCCCCCCACAATTAAAATAACAGCCATTCCCAATCCAAATGTTGCTGGAGCCTTACCGGCCACCACCAGCCATACCATGGATAGTAAAGGTGCCAAATAGGCCAAGCCTCCCAATAACGACATATTAGCATTTTTTGAGGCATAATCCCAGGCAAGAAAGGCAATTCCCATCGGACCGCAACCCATATAGATCAAGATTATCATTTCTTTCAGGGATGGGATGACTGTTGGTTCAATACTGAAATGAATCAGCATGGCTACCAATGAAATTCCACCGCAAACACCAATCAGCATGCCGGCTGGAACATTTACATATTTTCTATTAACCAATGAATAGATTGTCCATACGATGGCACATAAAAAACCAAGAAAGTACCCTGATAAAACCCACGGGGTAATTACTGTATTTTTTCCTCCATACATTAAAAAAACAGTCCCGGCCAATCCCATCAGAACGCCAATCAAATATGCTATATGAAACTGTCGCTTACTTAAAAAAGCGCTGCAAACAACCAGCATTGTTGGCCATAGATATGACATCAAGGTTACCTGCGCTGGCGGTGCCAAAGCCAATCCCAAAAAATAGAACAAATGAAAAAAGAAAATTCCACTAAATCCGGTGATCCAGGGTTTTAATGGCTGTTTCATTTCATTTAAACGTCCCGTTAGGACCAGAATCAATGTTCCAATAACAAAAGACAAACCGAAACCAAACCATAGAAGCTCAAATCGGGGTATTGAGGCTACAAAAGTTGTCATGATGGCCAGACTTGACCATAACAAAATCGTCAAAAGTCCTGACAGGGTCGCAAACAGATTAAAAGAAAAATTCCCCAAGGATTTATTCGTCACAGGCATAATATTTAGACCAGACAAAATTAAGAGTGAAATAGTAAATATATAAATATATCGCGGAATTTAAAAAGCCCATGTAACGGCTTCTTACATGGGCTTTAATACAAACAGACTAAGTTTATCTTAAATTTCCACCAAGCAAACGTGCAACTTCCTTGATAATTTTTTGGGAGATTGCCTCTATTTCCTCATCTTTCAATGTTCGGTCATTTGGCTGGATAGTTACCTGAACAGCGACGGATTTATGATCTGCCTGAACTTTATCTCCTCTATAAACATCAAACAATTCAACCGAATTTATATATTTGCGATCAGCCTGTTTAACGACCTGTAAAAGCTGCTCGACAGGGATCCCGTCTTTTAAAACAAAGGCAAAATCACGCTTTAAGGGTTGAAAGATTGAAAGTACAGGTGCCTTTTTCCTGATAATCTTCTTTGGAATTACTGTATCAAGCATAATTTCAAAAATCATGGGAGCCTGATCAAAACCAAATTCTTTTACCAAAGAAGGATGCAACTCACCAAAATAAGCCAATATATTTTTTGGCCCCAAACTCAACCTGCCAGAGCGTCCGGGATGATAATAATTCGGTGTTTCACCAACCGTTTTTAAAGAATCAATTGAAATGCCCAGTCCATCGAGAACCGTTAAAACATCCTTTTTTACATCCCATAAAGTAACTTTTGGTGCTTTACCATCATATTGACGGTGCATATGTCCGTACCGTGCACCGGCTGCAATAAGGCGTTCCTGATTTCGTGTAAAGGCAGGACCAGTTTCGAAAAGTCCAATATCACCAATACCCCGTGCTATGTTACGCTGCATAACAGGCAGGATCGAAGCCAGAGGGGTCGGCCGTAATTGATCCATATCATTTGAAATTGGATTCATTAAACGTAAAGATTCAGATGCTTCCCCCAACCGTGCAGCAATTTCATGATCTACAAATGAAAAATTTACTGTTTCGATCAGACCTTGTGCAGCAAGCATACGGGAACAAAGAATAGAACGCTCCTGATCTGTTGTCAATGCAGGTGAAGGAACGGGTTGAATCAAAGGCATTGAACAGGCAGGAATTTTATCCAATCCCTCTATACGCAATATTTCTTCCACCAAATCTGCTTCACCCTCTTGGGCTCTTACAGAATCAAGCAGTTTGTCTTTTTTTACCACATCCAACTTGGAATTATAGGCCATTTTGATAGGCATTGCGATATCATTACGCCATGAAGGTACATCAACCCTTATCCATTCCGAATTTTTTTCTGCAATCACAAAACCAAGATTGGTCAGTATTTCCGAAACCCTATTTTCCGATACTGTCAATCCCCCGTAATCTTTCAAACGATTATAATGCAAGGTTGCAGTACGCTGCCATTTGGGTTCTTGACCTGCATGAACCACATCGCTTGCCTGCCCCCCACACAATTTGATAATCATTTGCGTAGCCAATTCGATCGCATCTGGTAACAAAGCCTGATCAACGCCCCGTTCAAACCTCTGTCGCGCATCAGTCACGATCATATGACGTCGGCCACTCAAGGCAATCAAAACAGGATCGAAAAGAGCGCATTCAAGAAAGATATCTGTTGTATTCTCACTGACACCTGTTTTTTCACCACCCATCAATCCTGCCAAGGATTGAACACCGGCTTCATCTATCATGACACAATCTTTGTCAGTGACTTGGTATTCTTTCTCATCCAAGGCCAGGAATTTTTCACCATTGCCACGACATATTGTTAGCTGCTTGCCTGCAATCCTGTCCAGATCATAAACATGCAATGGACGCCCAAGATCAAAGGCAAAATAATTGGTTATATCAACCAAACATGAAATTGGTCTTATTCCAACAGCTCTTAAGCGTTTCTGTAACCATTCGGGACTTGGACCATTTTTAACATTTCGAATTGTTCTACCCAGAATCCAGGGACAGGCGTCTCCATATTGGTTATTCCAACTCAAAGCTGATGAAAATTGCGCTTGTATTTTTGGAACCTTCAGTGGTTTCAGTGTTCCCATACCGGCGACAGACAAATCTCGGGCTATATTTCTTATTGATAATGCGTCACCACGATTTGGAGTGATAGCAATTTCAATGACTGGATCATTCAACTGGGCATATTCTGCATAAGATACACCTATTGGAGTATCAACTGGCAATTCCATAATACCATCATGATCATCTCCCAGATTTAATTCACGGGAAGAGCACATCATGCCATTACTTTGCTCTCCACGGATTTTACCCGCTTTGATTGTAATATCACTTCCAGGCACATAGGTACCAACAGGTGCCAAAACCGTTATTAGCCCAGCACGGGCATTGGGTGCACCACAAACAATCTGAATATCTTCAAATCCTTTACCAGCATCAACATGACAAACACGAAGACGGTCAGCATTGGGATGCTGTTCGGCAGAAATAATTTGGGCTGTCCTAAAAGGTGCCAGTGTTTTACCAGGATCCTCGACCCCTTCCACTTCCAAACCGATTTTATTCAAGGCTGCACATATATCTTCAAGAGATCTATTTGTATTCAAATGATCATGAAGCCAAGACAGTGTAAATTTCATTTCCTATATCCCTTCATGAATGCTTGGGGATTTGAAAGGGGAAAACCCGTAATAACGCAGCCAACGTACATCACCTTCATAAAATGACCGCAAATCAGCAATTCCATATTTTAACATCGTCAGACGTTCGATACCGACACCAAAAGCGAAAGCTTGCCATTCACGAGGATCAACACCGCAATTTGCCAATACACGTGGATGCATCATCCCTGCGCCGAGAATTTCAAGCCAATCCGAACCACCACCCAATTCTCCAGTTTTGCGGTTCCAGCCGATATCGATTTCCATGGAAGGTTCAGTAAACGGAAAATAGGACGAACGAAAACGAACGGGTAAATTTGGTATTCCAAAAAAAGCTCTAAGGAAATCTACAAGACATCCCTTTAAATGACCCAAAGTGATATTTTTCTCTACAACCATACCCTCGCACTGATGAAACATCGGTGAATGAGTTGCGTCATGATCTGCACGATAGGTACGACCTGGTGCAATGATGCGTATGGGAGGTTCCTGTTCCAAAAGCGTGCGAATTTGTACTGTTGAAGTCTGAGTCCTTAATAATAGTTGCTGTTCATCTGTAGATTTGGAGGGGAGATAGAACGTATCATGATCAGCACGCGCGGGATGGTTTTCATCAATGTTCAACGCAGAAAAATTAAACCAATCCGTATCGATATTAGGCCCTTCTGCAACCTTGAAGTTCATTGCCGCAAAAATGGCAACAATTTCTTCGATTGTTCGTTGCAAGGGATGCAATGTACCTTTTACAACAGAAACAGGCATTGAGACATCAACTGCCTCCGCATTCAATTTTTCATTTAACGCTTTTTCCTCAAGAATGGCCTTACGTATTTCAATTGCTTTGGTCAGCTCATTTCTTAATTCATTTAAAACACGACCACGCTCTTTACGTAATTCAGGTTCAACCTTTCCCAATTCTTTCAATTTCTGTACCAACGGGGCTGATTTCCCCAACGCTGATACCCGAACACTGTCCCATGCACGCAAATCCTGTGCCTGATCTAAAGCATGAAGCGTTTCCTGCTTTATGATTTCAAGATCCTTATCCATCTAACCCCTCAATAAACAAAAAAGGGCTGTCATCAGACAACCCTCTCTATTCCATTCATTTTCATGAACAGATTAATCTCATAAAAAGTTAAGCAAGTGCAGCCTGAACCTTTTTAACGATTTCTGCAAAGGTTGCTGCATCATCATAAGCAATTGCAGATAACACTTTACGATCCAGCTCGATACCAGCCTTATTCAGACCATTGATAAAACGGCTATAGGTCAATCCATGTTCACGAACAGCGGCATTGATACGTTGAATCCACAATGAACGGAAATCTCGTTTTTTAACGCGGCGATCACGATATGCATATTGTAAAGATTTTTCCAAACGTTCAAGCGCAATGCGATAATTGGTTGACGAACGACCGCGAAAACCCTTGGATTGATCCAATACCTTTTTATGACGGGCGTGTGTGGTAACACCTCTTTTAACTCTTGCCATAGTTCTTTGTACTCCTTAGCGTGGCAGACCGTATGGGGCCCATTGTTTAATTGTACGACCATCCTGTGGTTCCAATACCTGTGTCCCGCGATTGCTGCGTTTTGCTTTTTGGGTACGATTAATCAAACCGTGACGTTTGTTACCTGGACCAGCCAGCACCTTACCTGTTGCCGTGATCTTAAATCTTTTCTTGACCGATGACTTGGTCTTGATCTTGGGCATTTCATACTCCTTAAAAATTCTGGATACGTTATTGCTAACATCGAAACTTACGTCATAAGAAGGGCAGCCCATTTTCCAAGCCCAACCCATAAACGTAGTGTGTTATATAAACACTATTTAAGTTAAGCTCAAGAAAAATCTACCAATCTCACCAAAATTAAACTTTATTTTTCAAAAAAGTTTATTAAATAAGCATTTAGCCATTTATTGAGTCATCCAAATATTTTTAATAGTGAATTTAATTCACTTAAATATTTTCATGAAGTATTCAAACATGAACAATACAATTTCCCCGGATAAATCCCCATACCGTTTCAAATTCTCTGATCAAACAAAAGGAATGTTTTTTGCCATCCTTGCTGGCTGCCTATGGGGATTGAGTGGTGTAATCGGACAATATCTTTTGCAAACCGTTCATATTGATACAGCCTGGATGATCGCGATACGCATGTGGTTACCTGGAACAATCCTGTTAGGACTTTGTTATCGCAAATACGGGAAAAATATTTTTCTTCCCTTAAAAAACAGAAAAGACATTATCTACCTGGTGAATTTTTCAATTTTTGGCATTCTTGTTTCACAACTCTGCTACTTTTTAACCGTTAAATATTCCAATGCGGCAACAGCAACAATATTGCAATATTTATATCCAATCGTCATTGCAGTCATATTGACTATCTATTTGAGAAAACCTCCCTCTTTATATGTTATCCTATCCATTATCTTAGCAATTACAGGAACATTCTGTATCATTACAAACGGTTCGATTTATGAAATCACCCTTCCCCCAAAAGCTTTGTTATACGGTGGTATCAGTATTCTTAGTTCGGTAATTTATACATTATATCCAATCCCCCTTCTCCAAAAATATAATACCTCAACCATTGCGGGATGGGGTATGTTAATCGGCGGGATCATTCTCAATTTTTTCTACCCTTTCTGGCATCTAGAGGTAAATCTAAATTTTGTTAACTGGATTGAACTGATGATAGTTATTTTTGGTGGAGGAATGTTTGGTTTTCTTTTCTATCTTATAGGAATAAAATTATTGGGCAGCACAAAAGGTAGCATTTTAGCAACGGTGGAACCGTTATCAGCTGTTTTTTTCTCTGTTTTCCTTTTAAATGTGAAATTTACCTTAATAGACTGGCTAGGAACTGCCTGTATTATCAGCATGATTATTATTTTAGCAGTTAAAAAGGTCTAGGGTAAAATCCAAGTCTAAAAATCTCTTGAACCATTTAATTGCCACTGTTTCATATTTGCCTGATCCAGTTCAGATAATTCAGCAAGTAATAGATTTAACATTAAGAAATTAATTAAATCCTTTAGTTGACTTGATACTTGTCGCACTTGCAATAGAGGCCGGCAACTTCTTTTTATGCGTGCGACCATGCCAAAGCTATAAATGCCTGACTAACATGATGATTGACTGAAATCCTATCTAAAGTTTTTCAAAATCCGCATGCCCTGATCATTCAAATATGTGGCAATCTTGTCATTTCTCGCACTGTGATCATATCTTCATAATTTCGATATTTCCCCGTTAAAAATCCTGAATTAAGACTATAATAAATAATTACCCCAATATTTTTTTCTGATCACAAGATTACGTAATGTATCATCAAATTGCGTATATTGGTAATTACTGCTTTGTGGACAACCCGTATCGAATTTGACAATTGTTTCAAATTGGGATTTGATGCACTTATGGCACGGATCTTTCCTTCTTTCAAAAGCTTTTCATAGGCAAAGAGCGTTTCTTTAAAGCTATATTTTCATCCATCCAATTCGATTGATAAAGATCTATAATATCAATTTGCAGCCCTGTTTTGCCAAAATTCTTTTTTTTCATATATTCTTTCCTGAAAATTAAATAACATATAATTAATTACAATATGTTATGAATTTCTGGCTATTCATCTTATAAATAGATTACAATTATGGTATAATTGTTAATCCTAACAGAAAATAGAATCTTCATTGTCGAGTGAAAAATATTTTATTTTTAAATAAAGTGTAATTATTCAAAAAAAACGATAGAATAGTCAGGATTATCCCCAAATATTTTAAATTAAGGGTAAAGTAATATTCATGCGTAAAAAAATAATTTTATATGCTTTCATTTTCTTAACCTGTGTTGGTATTGGAATATATTATCGCTATGAGGTGCAAAGCGAAAATCATGCGGATGCAGCCTTGCAATCTGGATATTTATATCTGAAAAATAACAAACCATTACAGGCTATGGGAGACTTTAGTTTTCTGTCAGAATATTACGGTAATCGTCACAATAAGACAATTCAGAAAATTGTAGCCAAGGGTTTATTAAAAAAAGCCGAAATCCTTACCAATCTTCATGATATTGAAGGAGCCGTCATTACCTATGAACAACTCAGCAACCTCTACATGGGCAGCAACAATAAAAAAATACGGTATGATGTGGCAAAAGCGCGGTTTAACCAAGGTAACCTCTTACTTCAACAAAAACAATATGATGAAGCCATGCTAGCCTTTTCATATTTGGTTTCCACATATGGATCTGATCAGAAAATTGATATTAAGCGCATGATTGCTCAGGTTATGTATAATGAAACTGTAATTCTGAACGAAACTGGGCATCATGATACAGCCCTCAACATCCATTCATCAATTGTAGAAAAATTTGTCAAAGACAAAGATCCAACCCTTCGGTTAATCACTGCCCGATCCATTATGGCCAGAACCAAAAACCGTCTTGACCGTAAAGAATGGGGAATAGCACTTTATAACAGCAATGCATTTATTCGGTTATATCATGATGATCCCAATCCTCAGATCAAAAAATTTCTTTTGCAAAATTTGTTATATCGAGCCGAAATACTTCATCGCGTAGTTCACATTCCTGAAAATCAAAAAGATTTATTTGGCAATGATCCACAAAACGCCGCATTAAAAACCTATGATGAAATTCTGGCAAAAATCAATGCCTCTACAAACAAAGATGAAGATTTGCCATATTACAAATCCATTGCCCTGTTAGGTAAAACGCAGATTTTAAACAGTAAACATGATACAGATACAGCGTTAGCTCTATGCAACCAAATTCATGATGATTTTTCACAATTTACCAACCCTAAAATCAGGAAGATCGTTGCTATGGCACTGCTTACCAAAGCCAATATCCTCACTGATCTTAACCGCTTGAACCAGGCCTCTTCTGTCTACGATCAGATCTTGAACAAATATAAATCAGTTCATGATTCAAAACAATATGACTTGAATGACATAATTATCAAGGCATATATCAATAAAAGCATTATTTTGGAAAAACAGAAACAGAGCAAATTCGCCTTGCAATATTTAACCGACGTAATAAAACTTTATAAGGATACTCAAGACGAAAAATTATATTATGAAATCAGCAATGCCTATCTAACCAAGGCTGAACTTCAAATCAACTTACAGCAATATGATCAGGCTCTTACAACTTATACAGAATTTATCGCTGTTGCCCATCATAAAAATAATCCAAAAACCCGCTATAATGGTGCCGATGCAATTTTAAAAAAAGCAAAGCTTCAAATTATGTTACATAAAGGTATTGAAATTAAACAAACATATGATCAACTGATTAATTTTTATATTGACGATCAAAATATCAATATCAAACGACTAATTGCGCAGGGTATGTATGACCATGCTGAAAAGTTGTTTAAGAATAACCGGGGATATACAGCACTCAATACAATACAGGATATTTTCAATTATTTCAAAGCGAGTGAAAAAGATCAATTCATTGCCAATATCCTTGATAAAACCAATGCCTTGAACAAACAGCTGGATCGTTCAATAAGCTGGTAATTTTCTATTTTTTGCACAAAAAAAGCTATGATTTTTTATTAAGTCATAGCTCTTTTTAAAACGAAAAAATTAAAAAACTAGTTTTTACTTTTATCAACCAAACGGTTTTTTGTAATCCATGGCATCATTTCACGTAATTTTCCACCAACCTGTTCAATTGGATGATTGTTCAATTGCTGGCGACGTGCTTTTAAACTTATTTGTCCAACCTTATTATCAATCATAAATTTATTAACAAAGGTTCCATCCTGTATATCTTTTAAAATATTCCGCATGGCGTTACGAGATTCTTCTGTAATAACCCGAGGACCTGAAACATATTCTCCATATTCCGCTGTATTTGAAATTGAATAGTTCATATTGGCAAACCCTCCCTCATAAATAAGGTCAACAATCAACTTAACCTCATGAAGACACTCAAAATATGCCATTTCAGGTGCATAGCCTGCTTCAACAAGCGTTTCAAACCCATTTCGGATCAAGTCTACCAATCCACCACATAATACCGCCTGTTCACCAAAAAGATCTGTTTCACATTCCTCACGAAAGGTTGTTTCAATAACGCCAGAACGGCCACCACCTATTGCGGCGGCATAAGAAAGCGCAATCTCTAGGGCATTACCTGAAGGATTCTGGTGAACGGCAACCAAGCATGGAACCCCTCCACCACGCTGATATTCTGAACGAACAGTGTGGCCTGGACCTTTAGGAGCAATCATGAAAACATCCAGATCAGGACGAGGTTCAATAATCTTGAAATGAATGGCTAAACCATGTGCAAAAGCAATTGCGGCTCCTTGCTTAAGATTTTTTTCCAGTTCTTCACGATATAAATCCCCTTGTGCTTCATCTGGAGTCAAAATCATAACAACGTCAGCCCAGGCGGCAGCATCTGCGACACTCATAACCTTTAAACCAGCCGCTTCTGCTTTTTGTGCACTCTTGGAACCTGGACGAAGACCAATTACAATATCTTTTACCCCACTATCTTTCATATTGTTTGCATGGGCATGACCTTGGCTGCCATAGCCCAATACGGCAACTTTTTTGTTCTTGATCAAATTAACATCTGCGTCACGATCATAATAAACACGCATCTTAATAATCCTTACAAATTTTCAATTTAATAAATTGTATGACAACCACGTCCAATGGCGGCAATACCTGTTCTGGACAATTCTACCAAACCCAATGGACGTAATAAATCCACAAAAGCATTTATTTTTTCGGTTTTACCAGTCAGTTCAAACACAAGGGAGTCAATACTTGCATCAACAACCTGTGCCCGGAATGCACCAGCCAAATTTAACGCTTCTGTTCTTTCATTTCCTTTGGAAACAACCTTAATTAATGCTAATTCGCGTGCAACATATGAACTCTGTTCACATAAATTAACAACATGATAGACAGGAACCTGCCTACTTAACTGCTCTTTGATTTGATCAATCACCATGGGAGTGCCAGAAGTCAGAATATTGATTCTGGATTTCTTTTCATCCTTATTTACAGGTGCGACAGTAAGACTTTCAATATTATACCCGCGTCCCGACAACAGACCTATAACACGGGACAGAACACCACTTTCATTTTCAACAATCAAAGAAAAAACAGCTTTAACAAAATTATCTTTATCTTCGATGACTTCCGATAACGATACATTATTACGTTGATTGCCCATTTTTATTCCCAACATTAAAATAAAATAAAAAATGCCAAGCCTTATTTTTTATTTGGTCCCAATATCATCTGATTGTGGGGTGCACCCGCTGGAATCATTGGAAAACAATTTTCCTCTTGCTGAACACAAACATCAACCAACACTGGTCCCGGCTCATCAAGCATTTCATCAATGACATTATCCAAGTCATCAATCGTTTCTATTCTCAATCCCTTAATGCCAAAACTTTCCGCCAATTTAACGAAATCAGGTAGACTTTCACTGTAACTTTCAGAATAACGTCCACCATGAACCAATTCCTGCCATTGTCGCACCATACCCATATAATGGTTATTCAAGATAAAAATCTTCACTGGCAGACGATATTGTTTGATTGTGGCCAGTTCCTGAATGTTCATCATGGTAGAGGCCTCGCCCGCAATATCTATAACAAGATCCTCGGGATGCGCAATTTGTGTTCCTACAGAAGCCGGTAATCCATACCCCATGGTACCCAATCCACCAGATGTCATGAAATGATTAGGCTGATCAAAAACATAATATTGAGCTGCCCACATTTGGTGCTGACCGACTTCTGTTGTTACATATGCCTCTTTTTTTCTTTTTTTAACCGCTTTGTAAAGTGAACGAATGGCATGCTGGGGCTTTACAATACTGCCCTTTGATTTATCCTGATCATATTTCAGGCACTCTATTGACTGCCATGCTTCAATTTGTTTCCACCAGTTTTTCAAATCTTTTTTCTGATCTTCCCTTTTGTCCCATAGCTTGATCATCAACTCGATCGTTTTGGCCACGTCCCCGACAATAGGTATGTCAACAATTACAATCTTGTTAATTTGAGAAGGGTCAATATCAGCATGTATTTTAATGGAATTCGGTGAGAAATGTTTTACACTGCCTGTAACACGGTCATCAAATCGCGCACCCAAAGCAATCAAGACATCACAATCATGGGTGGCCATATTTGCTTCATAAGTTCCATGCATTCCTAACATGCCGAGAAAATGCTTGTCTGAACCAGGAAATGCACCAAGACCCATTAACGTAGCAGTACACGGAAAATCGGTTAAATTAACCAATTTCTTTAACGATTCACATGCCTTTTTTCCAGCATTAATAACCCCACCTCCTATATAGAATAAGGGACGCTTTGCCTTTTTCATTGCATCTACCGCTTTTACAACCTGATTTTCATCGGGTTCAGTAACCGGTCTATAAGATGGATAAGGTTCGACTTTGTTTTTCTTAATATAGGGTGCTTTTTCTAAAGTGACATCTTTTGGAATATCGACAAGAACAGGTCCGGGCCTACCTGTTTTGGCTATATAAAATGCCTCATGCAATTTCTGAGCCAATTTTTCCGTATCCTTAACCAGATAATTAAATTTAGTCGCGGCCCTAGTAATCCCAACCGTGTCCGCTTCTTGAAAAGCGTCATTACCAATCAAACTTCTGAAGACCTGTCCACTGATACAAACAATGGGAACGGAGTCCATTAAGGCATCCACCAACCCAGTAACGGTATTGGTTGCGCCCGGTCCACTGGTAACCAAAACAACACCTACCTTTCCCGTTGAACGGGCATAGGCTTCTGCGGCATGCACGGCAGCCTGTTCATGGCGTGTTAGAATATGGCGAATTTTCTTTTGCTTGAATAAAACATCATAAATGGGCAGAACAGCCCCACCCGGATATCCAAAAATAATATCCACACCCTGATCAACGAGTACCTGTAAAAGAACTTCTGCTCCAGTCATATCATAATTTTTTTTTTCTTTAAGAGCATTATTACCGTTCTTTTGCATAGCCTCTGTCATTTTCAATTAATCCTTGGTATTAATAGAATTATAAATTTAAACCAAATAAAATGATTTGCAGTTTAATCTTATCTTATAAATTATTATTGAAATTACCCTAATCAATAAATGATTATTCGTCAATAAAACTATTAATAAAAAGTTCAGATTTTTTAATAATTCTTTGCAAATATTGCGTATTTTTGTCTATTCTTGAATTAAAAATACAAGTTTGCTGCACTGGCGCTAAAATTCGATGTGAAAACCATGTTTCCTGACGCTTAATGTATCGTTGTGTATTCTTTACAGCCTGTTCAACGGCCTCTTTAATAGAAATCCTGTTATTAAGATAAGCCATAAACTCTGGAACTCCATGAGCTCTGGACAAAGGACATGACAAAGACGGTTTTTTTTCCGCATAAAGTTTAACCTCTTCCAGTGCACCTTCATCAATCATCAATCCAAAACGATTAGCTACGGCTTGACGTAAAACAGAACGCTCAGGTGCAAGGCGAATAACAATAAAATTACAATCTGCACCAGGTAAATGCGCATGTTTTTGCCAATATCTCAATCCTTTCCCACTTGATTTCCAGACTTCCCATGCTCGAGCAATTCTTTGAGAATCATTAGATTTTAATTCCTCGACCGATTCAGGATCTTCTTTGGCCAATTCATTATATAAATCCGCTAGTTTTCCATCATTGACTAACTGACGTGCCTGTTTCCTTATTGACGGATCTGGTTCAGGTATCGTGGCAATACCATGAATTAAGGAATGAAAATACATGCCTGTTCCACCACATAATACAGGCAATTTGTGATTTTCCCATATTTTCTGCAACTGATTAAGTGCCTGTTGTCGCCACCAACCAACATTACCCGTTTTATACCAAGGCAACACCCCATATAAATAATGTGGAACTTGTTTTTCATCCTCAAAAGAGGGACGAGCGGTTATGATACGTAAATCAGCATAACATTGCATTGCATCCGCATTGATAATTGATCCATTTAAACTTTGTGCAAGCTGTAAAGCGAGGAAAGATTTACCTGAACATGTTGGACCGGCAACAACAACCGCCCAATTTTTTTTTCCCTGCCGCAATTCATTATTTAAAGACCGTGATTGAAGCACCGCCTGTTCCATAAGCATAATCCATGTTTTGGTTTATTCATAATAATTGAATCACTAATTAGTTATAAAACAGTTCCCTGAAAACCGCTTTATATAATTAAATTTCAGAAGTTCTTGTTTTTATGAGAAATATCATTAAAAGTTAACCAAAATCAAATTGATCTGAATTCATTATGTTAAAGCCCCAATCTTATCACGGATAATTTTATGTCCTTTATTTTTACTTTGGTAACACCACCCTCATTGCTTAATCAATCAATTATAGATCGAGTTAGACAGAAATTCTCATATCTGAATTATCAATGGCTTTCTCATGAAGAAGCGATAGATTTTATCGCTCCAGCTTCCATTAATAATCTAACCGGAGCTCTGGCACTTTATCAAGATATAAAAAAATCGCTGGATATTGATGAGGCAGATTTTTTTATAACCTGTTCCACGCACAGAAAAAAAAGGCTTTTAATAGCTGATATGGACAGTACTATCGTGAAAAATGAAACACTTGATGACCTGGCTGCCGAAGCAGGAATTGGCAATCGCATTTCTGCAATAACCGAACGTGCCATGAATGGTGAGCTTGATTTTGAAACAGCCCTAAAAGAAAGAATCGCCTTGTTGAAAAACGTTTCTATAAATTTTTTGGAAAAAACCTGGAATAAAACAAAACTCAATGAAGGGGCAAAAATTCTTGTAGCTACAATGAAAAACCATTATGCGCATACAGCTTTAATTTCCGGAGGATTCACCTATTTTACCGAAAAAGTAAGCCAGATTTGTCAATTTGATGAAAATCATGCAAATCAATTAAGTTTTCAGAATAATATGCTTGATGGAAAGGTTATTCCTCCAATTCTTGGAAAAGAAGCTAAATTGAATCATCTTCAACGCCTTACAAAAGAACTTTCCTTGTCCAATGATGAAACAATGGCAATTGGCGATGGTGCCAACGACCTGCCCATGTTGAGTTCTGCAGGATTAGGTATCGGTTTTTATCCCAAACCGATTGTTGCTGAAAAAATTATAAATAAAATTCAGCATACCTCGTTACTATCCGCTTTATTCGTTCAAGGTTACAAACGTAATGAATTTACGTCATTATAAAATGTAACATTTTCCATACAAAACAAATTTTTGATCAAATTTACTCTATGATAATTTTGTATTTCTCTTCCTTCATGATCGTGACAAGTAAACCATACAAGTTTAATATACTAAATGCAGTGGAATAAAGAAAAACATTCAGCTTATCAAACTGATAACTTTTTATTTAATCAACTTATACCCTATATAGGGAATAAACGAAAATTATTGGATTTAATTCATCTTGGTATGTCTAAAACTAAAGGTTCGCCAAAAAATGGATTGTTTATAGATTTATTTTCAGGCAGCGGCGTAGTCAGCCGCCTTGCAAAAAAAATAGGCTATCGCGTATTTTCCAATGATTGGGAACCTTATAGCCGAATCCTCAATATTGCTTCAATACAGATACAATCTTCTCCCAAATTCTTCAATGAACAATCCTATGAAGATATTTTGCTGTATCTAAATAATCTGCCACCGATACAAAATTGGGTAACCTCTCATTTATGTCCTGAAAATGATGACCAATATGATTTATCCAAAGACCGGCTTTTTTACATGCGAAAAAACGGTTTAAAAATTGATGCAATACGTGAAAAAATATTCGAATGGGAACAAAAAGATAAACTTAGCGAAATTCAATTTGCCTGCCTGCTTGCTCCACTACTTTATTGTGCGTGTTATCATGCAAATACAAGTGGCGTTTTCAAAGGCTTTCATAAGGGATGGGGCGGACAAACAAAAACCGCCCTTTATCGTATTGCGGGAGATTTAAAGCTACAACCTATACAATTTTTTAACAATCATCAGGAAAATTTAATTTTTCAAATGGATGCGCAACTTCTTGCTGAAAAATTACAAAATATGAATTTACCCGATTACTCAATTGCCTATTTAGATCCACCCTATAACCAGCATCCATACGGATCCAATTATCATGTCCTGAACAGTATTACTTTGTGGGACAAGCCTAATATATCCAACAAAATTTCCTGCCGGGATAAATCTGCAATTCGTAAGGATTGGAGAAAAGACCGAAAAAGTGCTTATACCATTCGCAAACAGGCAAGTGATGCTTATAATACACTTCTTCAGACTCTACCTACACAATGGATAATGACTAGCTATAGTACAGATGGTTTTATACCTTTGGAGGAAATGATACGCCAAAACTGTACAATTGGCCGTGTATCAATTTTTGCAAAAATTTATAAACGTTATCGTGTCAGCAGCCAGCGTTATTCTCATAAAGCCAATAACGTAGAGTTTGTAATTTTAACCAAAAAAGGAAAAAAAACAAATCAATCCAGTAAAATTTTGACAGAAAAAATTTTTGAATTGGAAAAAAACATGCGTTTATCGAACAATAGAGATAAAAACAAAACCATTTATTGTTTTTGAAAAACGAATATTAAATAATAATCATTATCTAATCTATTTAACTAAATCGTTGATTATTCAACAAATTACATTCTGAATTAATTTTTAAAAATGAAAAACTATAAAAAATTATATGATTTATTTTAAGTCTTACTTCCTAGCATAGAAGTAAGACAATCTCTAAAGATTTTAGCTCATTTTTTATAATCTTTATAATGGCACTTTAAAAAATTTGATGAGAGCTTTTTTACAAGCTAGTACAGCCGATTTTTCCGCTTTTGTTAAATTCTCCAAAAGTTGCTGACGATTGTCTGCCTCCTCAATTTTAACAATACTGACCAATTCATTTGCATTAATAGCTTCCCCTTTATTCCGTTCCTGAGGGAGCTGAGCCAAATGAAATTGAATTAGCTTACTGTTATCTAAATTGTGAAAGGCATTTTTAACTTCCAAATTTGCAATTTTTTCTTTTTCTTTTTTATCAAGTCGTAAAATATTTGGCGGATTAACTTCTTCAGGAATGATTAGCAAACCCAATTTGCGACATAAAATTCCGATTTTCTGACTTGAAGTCATCCATACTAGAGGAATTGCCAATAATAATCCCAGCAATACAGGTGTCATCCATAAAAATAAAGAAAAAGAAACTGCCCAAGCAGCTGCACCCATTAAAATACCAATAACTGTATGTGGCCAATAATCCCGAATAACATCTTTTAAAGGAATATAACCGACATCTCTACGTTGGGCATTCCATCCTGAATCATATCCCAACAATATTGACGCTACCGCCGCGGTTTGAATCAACATCGCAACAGGTGCAATCAATCCACCAACAAGCGTTTCAATAACAATGGAGAACAAAGCCTTGATTTCTCCACCGCATCCTTTTCTTAAAAAAGGATTGGCCAAAAGGGCAATCCACGCTAAAAATTTAGGGGCCAACAAAACAAGCATAGTTAAAATAAAAACATATTCAGCCTGAACTGGATCAACCTGGGGCCAATGAGGAAATAATACGCGATCCGTTGTACTGAAATATTCCGGTTTCATGAATAAAGCCTGTAGTGATACCAGAATACCCGCAAGCAAAAATAACAGCCACAATGGTGACATTACATACGCTCCAATACCTGTTATCATATGTATACGACTTATCCAGCTCAACTTTTTTGTTGGAATTATCATGGCATGCTGCAAATTCCCCTGACACCAACGACGATCACGGATAGCAATATCAGTCAAGGAAGGCGGACTTTCCTCATAGGAACCCTGTAATGCAGGAACCATATGAATGGCCCATCTCCCCCTTCTCATCAAAGCCGCCTCAACAAAATCATGACTCATGATCATGCCACCAAAAGGTTTTCTCACTGCCGGAAGATGGGGCAATCCAGCCTGCTCGGCAAAAGCCTTGATCCGTATGATTGCATTATGTCCCCAATAATTACTTTCTGACCCGTGCCACCATGCTAAACCATAAGCGATAGTAGGACCATAAACCCGTCCGGCAAATTGTTGCAACCGCGCAAACAACGTTGTGCCATTGACAATAACCGGTAAAGTTTGAATCAATCCAACTTCTGGGTTTTCTTCCATGGCCGCACAGATTCTTACTATCATGTCCCCTTCCATCAGGCTATCCGCATCAAGAGTCAACATATGTTCATAGGCCCCACCAAAACGTCGAACCCATTCCCCCAAATTTCCAGCCTTACGATCGGTATTTTCAAAACGGCGTCGATAAAAAATCTTATTTAGACCCTTTGTTTCTTCAATCAGGCGTAAATAAGTTGCCTCTTCCTCAACCCATACATCCGGATCGGTAGTGTCCGATAAAATGAAATAATCAAAGTGATCACCCTGACCAGTCGCTTGAAGACTGTTAAAGATTGCTTTCAAACCAGCCAAAACACGATGTGGATCCTCGTTGTAGGTAGGCATTAGCACTGCTGTCTTATTACGCAAATTAGGAATTTGTGCTTTGGGATCGATATTTAGCGAAAGACCTCCCTTTTGTTTCAATTGCTCAAAAAATCCTCCAAGTGATGAAACAAAAGAAAAGGCAATCCATAAAAACAATACTGTAAAAATAATCAGAATAATAACGCCAAGGGAATTCATGCCTGTGCTGTTAAACACTAGATTCATTTCGTAGGAGGCGTACGCCGTTAATAAAAAAGATAATAAAAAAACAAACAATCTTCTAAAGAAAATTGTCTTTGGTTCAGTTTTCATTCTTTTAGATCGATTATGAATATTTGGCCTTGAAAATAAATTTTGCACAGGCATTTCAATAGGAGATTCTGGAGGAAGGGCAGCAAATTCAAATTTGTCAGCTGTTAAGTCCTGAAATTTGATTTCATTCAAATCATTTTGCAGATGACAATGATTATTGACCTTTAATTCAACCATAAGTATTTTTTTCTCCTATTTAAAATACCCGAAGCCTAACTTACAAATATAAATATTTCAATAGACTGGAAACAAATGCATCCAAGAAGTTGATTATAAAATCAATTTACTCATACATGGATAAATGATTTTTGAAAATAATAACCGTTTCTTATACCTACCTAAAAAAATCCCAAGCTTTTCATGCTTGGGTTATTAAACAATAAATTTCACAAATATGTTACGGTGTCCAACGATAGGTCCATTGTTCGGAAATTGGTTGATCCCCATCCATTAAAACACATTTCAATTCAGCCATTTTAGCTCCTTTAGGATCGAACTCAAAAGTCGTTCTCCATTTATGCAAATTTGTATCTGAATACATGCTTATATTGCTAATTTGACCCGTGGAAGAGGATACATTGACATGCAATTGTTTATCCGATGAATAGCCGTTCAATGGACCATCAAAAAAATCTATACAAATAAATCTTACATCCGGTTTATCAACAACTGCCCCTATTCTGGTTGCAGCAATACGAGATAAAGATGTTGTCCATGGATTATCCCATCCCCAATATAAACGGTAAGTAAAGGAATATTCTTTTCCTTCTCTAAAAACTTCTTTGGGGCGCCAGAATGCCACAATATTATCATTGACTTCACTGGGGGAAGGTATTTCCACCAAATTGACACTACCCGCTTGCCATTCACCCACGGGTTCAACCCAAGCGGTTGGTCTTAATTCATAATGCAAAGACAGATCTTCATACTGGCTAAAGGCATGTTTACGTTGAATTAGGCCAAAACCCTTTAACGCGTTATCAACAAAAACAGAATATTGTAAATCAACGGGATTGGTTAAAGGTCTCCATATTTGTTGTCCTGTACCCGTCCATATAAGAAGACCCTCACTGTCATGGGCGGCAGGACGCCAATCATCAATATGATTACGATCATTGGCATCAAAATAAAACATACCAGTCAGAGGGGCAATTCCGCCATTAGAAATTAATTTACGGGGATAGATATGGGTTTCAACATCGAATATTGTCATGTTACCTGGGCGAATTGTAAAGCAATATGCCCCGGTTAATGAAGGGCTGTCCAGCAATGCATATATAACCAACGATTCAATGCCGTTTTTAGGCTTGACAATCCAGAACGCCCGAAATAGAGGAAATTCCTCTCCTTGTGGATCCGCGGTTCCCTTAGCAAAACCACGCGCAGACAAACCATATTGTTGACCTTTGGCTATCGCCCTGAAATAGGATGCACCTAAAAATACTGCAAATTCTTCCATCGTTTCCGATTGATTGAGTTTGGTCATCAATTTCAGGCCAGAAAATCCTAAATCCTGATCAATTTTGTGTTTAGGATCCGCATAGGAAAACATGTCAGAATGATATTGAACAGGCTTGGAAACCCCATCAATTACCTCGTAAATATCTATACGTGGTCGATATAAAAAACCTCTCGGAAAGAATTCAATAGCAAAATTTAAATTTTCATTATTCCATAAAGCTCTTTCATGGCGGAATTCAATTCCCCTAAATCCATCAAAATCTAGTTTGTCAATCACATCTGGCAAATGATCATCAGGTGCCTTATACGCACGTTGCGCCATTGATTTTGCCAATTGTCTTACCGTAGTTTGATCAAATGGTTTTCCCTGATCCACAGAATTATGTTCATCTGCTTTTGCAAGAGATACTGGGGAAATATTTGTTATTCCACCAACTATTCCAACCAAGGAGGCTCCTGCTGTAGTACGCAAAAGATCCCGACGAAATACCACGACTTATTCCTTATTCTTCTGTTACAAATTATCTTTACACGTTTTAAATTTATAAACGAGTAAATACTAGTTAAAATCAACACTAATTACAATTAAAAACAATATAACCGTATAGATAGGTAAATATAAAAATATTTCGTCTGCACGACTTTTTTTCTACAAAACATGATGCAGACTGATATGATTATATTGATTTTTCAGCCAAAAAATTATTTGAATTACATCTAAATATTTGGTCTTACATAAATAGATTAATATTATTACCGAAATACTGTAACAAAAATACCGTTTTCAAATCAACAATTTTATTTTCTTTGATCCATTCAAAGGCCAACGTCAATTTCATTTCCAATATTTCAATATTTTCGCCTTCCTGTCGTAATCCACCACCCTTTTGATCTTGCTTATCCACGGAAGCGATAAAATAATATAATTTTTCTGTTGTGATTCCTGGCGAACTATACAAGGCAAATAAATGGTACAACTGATTTATATGCCAACCTGTCTCTTCTTTTGCCTCTCGATAAGCAGCTTGATAAGCCGCTTCCAATGGATTTTTTTTTAAGGGATCATAATCTGATAAATCTATGTTGCCTGCACATACTTCTATAACCGGATTATTATCGTCACCTCTTGCAAGAACAGGTGCCCGCCATTGTGAAGTTAAAATAATGTTTCCATTATCATGACGAAATAATAAAACCGCAACACTGTCATTTACTCTTAATATTTCACGCTTGATAGACTTTTCATTACCATCCGAATATTTCTGAACAGCTTCTGCTCTATCAAGTTTAAAATGTCCTTTCCATAAATTTTCATAACGTTTAACAATAAGTTTGGACATTAGTCAAGCTTTCTAATCCACCATTTGACCGGTTTTTGTCCCAATTCATCAACAATATCATCATCTTCCATAATCTCAACAGTCTCAATTTCATTTGGTTTATTAAAACTGGATGTCACACTCTTGAATTGTTCTGAAAGTTGAATATTCAATTTTTCCAAATTCTCGACTTGTTTTTGCATCAATGCCATTTTCTCGACAAGCATTTCAATATGTTTAAGAATGGTTTTGAAACTATTTTCATCTTTTTCATTTGTTATCGATAATTTTCGATTATATTTTGACAGTTTATCATCAACAGAAAAATCTTGAAAATATGTTTTTCTAGAAAATTTTTCTAAATTCTGTTTTTTAACAATTACTCCTTGATCCCTAATAAACCGTCTTTTAGGAAAATTATCATTTCCTTTTTCTTTCACTGTCTTTTTATTTGTAGAATCCCCTATACTTTCCAACGCCCTTTTAACAGCATCTATATCAGTTATATTCGAAAATTTTTCTTCTTTATTATCAGTTCTCATTAAAAAAAATTCCCACTTTAAAAATCATGCTTATTATTAAGTATAAATATTTTTATTGGTTTATATTGGTTATTAAGTGATAAATTCTAGAGATAAATCTCTAGAAAAATTAATATTTTCGATTTTTTAAACAAATATTCAAGTTTATTTCGCTATTTACAATGAATTAATAAACTTAATTATTATTTTTTGACTTACACGTTTTTATTTAGTATTGCCTAAAAAATTAATATATTTTGCAATATTTATAAAATACTTTTAATATAATTTTGTTTTATAATTAATAATACACAATTTTTTTATTATTCTTTTAACCTCTTTGCCATCTTAAATCTTTATATTATTTTTTTATACTTAATTCATAAATAGTTTTTTTTCAACTCTTTAAATCGTATAAATAAGGTGAAAAATGGAATTCCAAAGAAAATTTTTATTTATTAATATTTCTCTCGCCTTCGGGGCACTTTACTGTTTACTGGCAGTTATATTTTCTTCACTTACCTCCCATTTACCAGATCAATATTTCATTAATGATGGCAGAAATATGAGTCGAATAGCGGATAATATATTATTCATTCACGGATTAGCCTTGATATCAGTTTCCATATTACAAAAAATATGGAAACTGAATTTACATTTTTTTCTAATCGGATGTATATTTACGCTAGGATTAACTTTGTTTTGCTCAGGTGTCTTTTACATCAGTTTCACCGGTTTTCATCCATTTTTACCCATAGCACCAATCGGAGGTACTCTTCTTATTTTTGGTTGGCTATATTTAGCGATTTTAGCTCTATTTCTTAAATAAAATTATTATTATTGCCATTAATTTTTATCTAAAGAATTTTCTTTCATTTTAAATTCTTCTTGTCTCACAGTTGATAATTCATGAGATGCCAAATTATTAGTTATTTGATCAGCCTGTAATGCAACAGCTTTATACAAATAATTCTTGGCATCTGTATATTCTTTTAAAAATCGGGCACTTTTGCCAGCCCTTATATATAAATTGGCTGCCTGAATCCGATCACCTTTTGATTCATAAGCCATAGCCTGAATAACAAGCGCCCTAACCATTGCTCTATATTCAATTTGTTGACGACGGCTTACCTCTACAAATCTTGACGTGGTAATAGCATCATCATATTTCCCATTTCTATAATTCAACAATGCATGCAATTCACCTTGATCCGCTTTCCAACTATCCTCTTTTCTTGCATTTTTATCTTTTAGAATTAATTGATCAAGCTTTTGAGAAGCTTTAACCAACAAGGAAATATTATTTTGATCGTTAGCAATCAATCCTATGAAAAAATAAGCCCGTTCCCGTATATCATCTTGCGACGTTTGTACCGCATTTTGTAAAAGTCTCAAAGCCTCGTCTTGACGATGCAACCGATATAAAATGGCTGCTTCAACTAAATCCAGTTGAGGACTATTTTTTTCGTCTCTAATATATAATTCGTTACGGACAGCCTGAACAGTTTCATAAGCCTTCTGCATATTATTCATATCCAACTGAACAACAGCCAAATTATAACCTGCATTTTCAATATCATTCTGATCATCACGGGTTAAAGCTAATTGATATGATTTTAGATAATTCATTTCAGCCTGTTTTAACCGATTATAAAATACTCCCTGTTTGGCAACGTCCATAGTTCGTTGCAAAGGCTCATCTCTAGGTGGATCATTTTGTGTAACGCCGCATGCTGCCAGAAATAAAAAACCTGTAAGACAAAACGGAATCTTTTCTAAATTTCCTATCATGGTCTTACCTCTCTTGCGTGTAGACGTTTTGTTTTATGAGGCGCTTTTCCATTTCCACCCAATATCCACATACTTTTCAATTGTATAATCAATCGTTGTAAATCACCCATTGTTGATTGCAATTGAATCATCATATCCGGCAACTCTGCCGTTGCATCTTGAACATTTTTAGCTATCGGTTTCAAAGAAGGTGAAGCCTTACTTAAATCTCTGGAAACCTTTTTGAAATTAACCATGACCTTATCAGAATTTTTAACAACATGATTAATATTATTTTCAATCGGTTTCAATTGTTCAATAACATTGTTGATTGTTTGAACCATATTTTCAGCCCTTCTGATTAATTCATCATTATTAACCAAACGACCGACTGTTCCACGCCCCTGTTGAATTCCCTCAACTGTCATTTCAAGTGAAGCCATCATATTTTTTGCACTATCCATAATTGGAACAATACGTTTATGAATTTGCAATACCATTTGTGAAATCTGGTCTGCAGGATTGGGTTCTGTCTTCGCCGACAAAACAGCATAACGCCAATTTAGCGGCGTACTATACCCTCTTGTTATAGAAACAAAAGCGGCACCTGCTACGGCAAATTTACGTTTGATGGTGACTGTACTATCTCGTCTGATAAAAGTTCTGATCTGAGGATCCAGCATTGCGATTGCTGTTAAACCACCATCAGAATTGACATTGATTTTTTGTATTGTCCCCGCATTAATACCGAACACCTCCACATCATCTCCAACCGATAGATTGTCAACACCTGTTTGTGGCAGGATAATATTCAGTTGTGCCGCAGGGGTAAGCCAGTCCCGTAATACACCAGCTTCAATAATTGCACCAATAAATGCCAATAAGCATAAAAGAACAAGACCACCTGTCCACTCATTGGCATATCTTAGCTGAAATAACTGTCGCGCTTTTGTGTATCGTTTGCTGTTAAACATTTTATTTTATAACCGTATCATTCATGCAATTAAGGATAAATATTCTTATTGATTTTCCAATGTTAACCCTTTTTCCTGCAACCGCATCCAATGCGTCACCCGTTCCCTATAATAATTCCACAAAGAAAACTGTTGTGTAAAGCAAATAACACCGGCCCCTTTATTTTGTGCCGTATTCAACATTTCAAACAGTGGGAATAACAAATCTTCTGAAAATCCTTCAAAAGGGTGCTCCAATAAAATTAGATCAGGGTTTCCCAACAAGGCCCTCACACATGCAGCCCTATGTAAATCTACCGGCATCATATGGCGAGGCGTATCCATGGGAAGACCAGGCAAACCAAAAATTCGACATAGTGTCAAAGCCTGCTTGGTCAATTTATCGATAGCTAAAGAGGAATGATGCAACATTGGCATCAAGATATTGATTGCGACAGGATACATATCAACCCAACCACCCTGTTGAAATATACGACCTATTCTTCCCCTTAAGGCAGATAATCTTGGCTCATTCAGAGAGGACCATTCCATCCCCTCAAATTTGACACTTCCTTCATCTAACTTGACAATACCACTACATAAATCCGCTAAAGCAGTTGATAACTCCATACTGCCCGTTTCAACAATGATACATTCGCCTGCCCGCAATTTTAAATTGTATGGCACATAAGGCAACGCGCTTTCTTCAAATGAAGGTTTGGCGTTATCTATATTCAATAATATTTTATCCACCATCACTAAAATCCTATTGTAAATAAAATATTAACCACCATGATGAGCAAAATACCGCGCGTAAAACCTTTGGGCAATAACGTTGCAGGATCATCTGTAACTTTGACATTCATACCAGTGATACAAGAACCAACACCAATCAAAAAACCCATAACGATAAATTTTGAGGGTACCAGAATATAATCCCATCCCGTCATTGCGGCGAGGATATTACTGTAGAACATCCAAATGGAATCATGCATTGTCCCCATAAAATAAGTTACCAGGTAACCCATGAATAACGAGATAATACCAAAAACCATTCCCAGGGTAAAACTGGCAATAGTAAAAGCCCAGGCTCTTGGCACTACAATGGTTATAAAAGCATCTATTCCCATAGACGTAAAAAATTTAAGCTGTCCGCCCATTGCTAGTAAACTGCATTCCGTTACGGTCAGAATGCCATTTCTTCCTAATAAAATCATTCCCACCAGCACCGGGGCCAGTTCTCGAACCAGAACTGTAACCAGGATGGGTCCAGTCATTTTGGTTAGCCCTGCTGCGCCAAGCCATAAAATCGCTTGAGAAACCACAGCCAAACCCGCAAGACTAGCCGTAAAGAAAGTGCTGAAAAATCCACCGCCAATGGCCAACCCTACCATTCTTTTGAATTCATACTTTACTGTCCTGCGCCATGTTAGAGGAGAGATGCTTTCAACCAGCACTCCCCATGAAACTGCCAGAACAGACAAAAGAAACCGAAAATAACTGCGCGTTGCTGAACCAATTACATTCAGAACAGGCTGCATGTACCAGAAAATAACAATTCCGATTTTTCTGAAAATCGAAAAGAAACCCGGTTCTACAGTTTTCAAACGTTGATATAATGTTTGCTCCTGTTCAGCTTCACGAATACGAATGGATTCCATATATCGATCGACATCATGAATACCATTATAATTCAAGCTCGATAAAATCGTTTCGACCTGTTTATCCGATCTGGGAGCACTCTCCCTTTTGGCATACTGGTCATTATTATTTTGATAATCGTTCATCGTCTGCCAGCAAGAATAAATATATCAGCAACACCCATATCAGGAATAAAGAAATTTCCTCTTGATCTGAACAGGAAATCGTTTCTTAAAGCCGCATAGGCTTCTTGTGTCACTTGAATCGTTGCATCATCTTTAGCCATTTGTGCCATCAATGAAGACATTCCGACCACGGGCCCCCATAATGCAAAAGTTTTTGCGTCTTTGCCAAACCAGGACCCGATTGCTGGACCAACATCTATTCCAATCCCAAATGTAGAACTTGTATATTTATGGGGGATAATCTCCAGACAGGCCTCTCGCATATCTATTGCCGCTTGGGCCAATCTGATCGGGGCGGTGATGTCTGGCTCCTTTGAACATCCCGTCACAGCAATCAGATGACCGCCCATAATTCTTACGTAGAAAATACCATATTTCTGTGCGATTTTCTCCAATACAATGACTAAATTTTTGACAGGTTTGATTAATTCCACCGTATGCTGAATATCAGAAGACAAAAACCCACTAAATGAAATATCCATCATCGCAACAGCAGGATATATGGTTTGTTCGCCTTGTTTATCAAATTGACCGAAATCAATTTTATTTTTTGAAAACTGACCCGGATCTATCAGATAATCATGATTAATATCTTTTTCCGTATTTTCCAAATCATCTTTGACCGTTTTTTTCAAAAATTCTTTCTGAGAAGAAACTTTACCATTTTCATAGTGTAGTCTTTGGTGTTTGCCAATCTGGTCAAATTCAACTTGGGCCGCAACAAAACGCATTGTAACCAGCCCAGCAAAAATTTTTGTGATATGATTTATATTATAAAGATAAGGCGTATCCTCAACCAGAATTGCCCCTATTGTTCCATTTTTACCTAAAACAGGGGTAATCATCAGCGATCGATTAGAAACAGAGCTCATAAACAGTCGATATAATGCAGCCGTTCTCTGATCATGTTCAGCATTGTCCACAACAACTGTTTCACCTGCATCAAGCAATTCAAAAAAATTGGGTAATTCCGAAATAGAATATTCATATCCACCAGCATGATTATCTTCTGTCCGATCATATATATCATTGCAAATCAAGGATTTATGATCAGTTGAAAAATGCCAAATACTGACTCGATGTGCAGAAACCAGCTTGCAAAGTTTTTCGGTAAGAATAAGCGCTTCATTTCTGGGGTCAAAAACTTCCGGCGTTGAGGCTACCATCTCGATAGCATCACTTTCCTGTTCAACCACATTTTGAATGTGCTGGAAACGCAGACCAAGTTTATCCATACGATGTCCCTGATAAATTAGTAATCCCGCCATTGATGCGGCCAATGCAACAACCAACAAGGAAAAAAGCAGATTCTGCTTTGCACCTGAAGCTACAAAACCAGAAAAATCTTTTTCTGGTATAACAATCATGATAACCCATTTCTGTATTGAATCAGGTAATCTGGAAGTTACGCAAATATAATTGCCAGCGACTTGTTTCTGTTTATCAATAATATTTTTTGAATTTTTTTTCTGATCCTGTCCCTGACCAAGATCAGGTTTTTTTTCCATTTTAAAGGAATGAATACCAGAACCTTGGATCTGAAATTGATCATATGCCCTAGCTATCACGGGATTTACCGCAGGATTTATTTTTGAATCTTGGGGATTCCATTCATTTCCAACGAAATAGGTCAATAGATTGGGAGAGGCAATAATATGACCAGTATTGTCAATGATTATGATCCGCGCATTATTGCTCAGTTTTATGGAAGCCAAAAATTTCGTCAATTCTTGCAAGGAGATATTCATTGCAAAAACATTTTTTTTCCCATCTTTATCCACAAAAGGTATAGATGCTGTCACCGCCAAGCCTTTTTTTGTTGGCATCAAAACAGGTGATGACCAAGTCAATTTATTATTTTCAACAGCTGTATGATACCAGGCACGTAAACGAGGATCATAGGCGTTGGCTGGCATATAACGTGTTTTAATAACCTTTTTACTGTCAAAAACGTGATATTCCTCTAAAAAACGTCCACCTTTTTGATCTGGCTCCAATGTTATAACCCTTACTTGGTCAGGATGATCAGGAACACGTTCAACCATATTGAAACGACCGTCACTATCAGCCAAGTAAAAAGATTCAGCCTGTTTCGTACGATGTAAACTGCTCATCGCATAACTATAAAACATTCCCCATTTATATTCGGATGGAATATGACTTAACATATCAACCGCCAATCCCCCACCCTTGGTGGCTGGATTGAGATAAGACAATATTTCTTCGGAAATCCTGGATTGTTCGGTCCGCAAAATCACATGTGATAATTTTGAAATCCCAGCTTTTGTCGTGTGATAAGAATGAAGGGTCACCCCAACCACAACAAAAGAGACCAAAATAACCCCAAGCACGGGAATACCAATTCGCAGAAAAAAACGCCACAAACGATTTACTGGATTTTTGGTTGGATCAACAATTTCACCAGCAGGCACCTATCATCCCCTTGATTTAAACCATTCAAAATTTTTATTATTTTAAATAATTAAGTTAGCAAAATCCATATTCTATATGAAAAAATAACTAACATAAAATAAATTATAATAGACTGATATTATGAATCATCATAATTATAGCTGTTACTATATATTAGTTTGCATAAATTACCAAATTTGCTTATTAAAACAGTTAAAAAACTTATGAAGCTTAGCATTGTCATGATAGCAAAAGTATTTTAACATAAAAATAGATTTGCAAAATCAATATATTTCTCAACAATTTATTATCATAACATTGAGTTTTGTATGGCTTTATATTCAGTATTGTTTGTCTGTTTGGGTAATATTTGTCGTTCCCCCATGGCTGAAGCTGCTTTCAGTCTAGAAGTCAAAAAAAGAAAATTGCCAGTTTCTGTTGATTCTGCTGGATTAGGAGCGTGGCATATTGATCAACCCCCAGATCCGCGTACCATACATGAGGTCATGAAACATGGAATAGACATTCGCCATTATCTTGGAAGGCAAATTCAGCTACAGGATTTTCATGATTTTACACATATAATTGGCATGGATCATAAAAATATCGTTCAATTAAAAAAATTGGCACCATATGATACAGATAGTAAAATAAAATTATTGCTTGATTATATTCCCAATCATCAGAATGAAGAAATTTCAGATCCCTATTACAAAAATCAAGATGCTTTTTCACTAACATGGTCTCAAATAAACGAGGCTTGTCATAATCTGGCAAATTATTTTGAACAGCAAATATCATGAATATTTACCCTCCCTCTGCCCTCATTTCTATTGCGGAAAAATATCTTAATGACAAGATAGAACAAGCACAACCCTTAACCCAGGGTGATGTTTCCGAAACATTCCATATCATAACAAAAAACAAGAAAAATTATGTGATCAAAAATGGTGCATCTCCTCAAAGTGAGGGAAAAATGCTTAAATTTCTTGCAAGTAATGGCATTGATGTTCCAAAGGTCATTCTTGCCAATTCAGAAATTTTAATTTTGGAAAGAATTAAGGAAACAAATTCTTTTTCCTTGGAAACATGGTCCAATCTTGGAAAAATGTTAACCAAACTTCATAACATCCATAACTCCAATTATGGCTGGGAGGACAATTATGCTTTTGGAACAATCAATGTTATCAATACACCTTCATCTAGTTGGGTAAAATTTTGGGGTGAATGGCGTTTGGCATGTTACCTGTCCCATTTACCGGTAACAACTGCCAAAAAAATAGAACATCTTGTTATCAAACTTGATGACTTTTTGCCTGATCATCCTATAGCCAGCCTCCTTCATGGAGATTTGTGGACCGGTAATATCCTTGCCCATTACAATCAACCCTATTTAATTGACCCAGCCTGTTATTATGGCCATAATGAAGTTGATATTGCCATGTTAAACCTTTTTGGTAATCCTTATGACATTTTTTATCAATCTTATAATCTTCTTGAGAAAGGATGGCAAAAACGTTTGGCAATTTATCAAATATTCCCTTTGATTATTCATTACATTCTTTTTGGAAATTATTATTTACGAATGCTAAACAAGATTCTTGATGATCTAAAAATATAAATTCAGATGTTTTTATCTTTTATTCCATCATATGCACAAAAAATCCGTAAGGTGTAAATGGTAAAATCATCAGCCTGATTAAACCGATATTTTATACGTAACATTTAATTTATATTGAATTAATTCATTAATAATCTATTTACTAACATAAAATAAATTTAAATACGAAACTATGAATAAATTGAAACAAGATAACCTAAACACTATAGACTTATCCTGGTGGATTATAGTCATACTTGGCCTGTTGACTGCGATTGGTCCCCTTGCAACAGATATGTATCTTCCCGCCTTTCCTCAGATCAGTCAAGATTTGGCAGGTTATGGCAATGGTGCAGCCCAGATCACCTTAACGGTATGGTTTATCGGCTTAGCCATTGGTCAATTTACATCTGGTCCGATATCTGACCGATACGGACGTCGGGCTCCTCTATTTTTAGGCATGTTACTTTTCACTTTAGGTTCGGCAGGTTGTGCAATCTTTTCAAATTTTTATCTTTTTTGCTTATGCCGCCTTCTTTCATCGCTAGGAGGTTCAACCGCCATGGTTGTTCCTCGAGCCATGGTAAGGGATATTGCCACCGGAAAGAAAGGCATTAAAATAATGGCACAACTGGCATTGGTTGGTGCGATTGTTCCTATTGCAGCACCAACACTTGGTGGTCTCATTGTTGCCAAATTTCCCTGGCGCGTCCTATTCTGGATAATGACAATCTACGGCTTTTTGGGTACTGTTTCAGTAATAATAATGCTTCCTGACACTTTACCCATTAGATACCGCATTCAATCCTCTATCCGATCAATTTTATGGCGATATATTCGCATTGTTCAAGAACCTGTCTTTAGTTCAAACACTTTGATAACCAGTTTTGGACTTTTCATGATATTTGCCTATTTGAGCGGTACACCTGACATATTGAGTAATGTTATGCATTTTTCTAAATTGCAGCTAGCACTTTGGTTTGGTATCAATTCCGCTGTAATTGCCGGTTGTAATCAGCTTAATGGTATTCTAATCAACAAATTTAAACCAAGCTTTTTGACAAACTGTGCGGTAAATGTAGCATTTATCGTTTCAATCCTGTTTATTATTCTTTGCTTTTTACCACTACCTCATAATTGGCTAGGCATTATATTTGTTTGTTCTCCAATTGTAATAATCATGGGATGCCTAGGATTTATTTTTCCTAATTGTACCATATTTGCCTTTACCCTACATGGAAGAAAAATAGGAAGTGCGTCCGCATTATTGGGAACCATTCAATTCATCCTTGGTGCATTAAGCAGCTGGATCATGGGTCTTTTGCCACAAGATAACATGCTCTACGTAGCAATTGGTGTTTTTATAGGAGTATTGGGATTCTTTCTTTGTAATTTATGGCGTCAATATGCGACATGCAAAATTATTTCAAAAATGCAAGAAAGAGTAAACAAAGGAAATAATAATTTTGATCGACTTATCAAAGATTTGAAATAAAAATACCCATTTAAAATGGGTATTTAAAACTATTCAGATAAAACCCTAAGTTAATTGTAACGCTTTATCAGAAAAATCATGCAATTTGTTATAAGTTCCTGCATCTTTTTGAAGTTCCTGTTCTTCAGCAGGGAATATCTCATGCAATTTCTTGGCCCATTTTCCCTGGACTTGCTCAGGAAAACATTTTTTAATCAGGTTCACCATAATTGAAACTGATACAGAGGCACCAGGAGAGGCACCCAGTAAAGCGGCAAGGGATTTATCACTGGATGTTATAACCTCGGTACCCATTTGCAGGATTGGTTTACCATATGGATCTCTTTTGATAATTTGAACACGCTGTCCAGCAACCTGAAGTTTCCAATCTGATTTTTTTGCCTGGGGATAGAAACGGAGTAAAGCATTAATACGGTCGTCCATCGTTTGTGTACTCTGGCGAATAAGATATCGAATAAAGTCGATATTATGTATCGCCACAGATAATAAAGGTTCAATATTTTCCAAACGAACCGATGAAAGGAAATCAAAATATGAACCCTTTTTTAGAAATTTAGTTGTAAATCCGGCAAATGGACCAAATAGGATTGATTTATTACCATCAATGACACGTGTATCCAAATGCGGTGCCACAACAGTAGGCAATCCTTCCATGGATAGGCTGTAAACCTTGGCATGGTGCTGTTCTACAATCGTGGGATTATCACATCGTAACCATTGACCGCTTACTGGAAATCCACCCAGTCCACGTCCTTCAGGTATGCCGGATTTCTGTAACAATAATAGTGCTGCGCCACCTGCACCTATAAAAACGAATTTTGATAAAACAATATTTTCGTAACCACTTATCCGATTTTTATATTTTATTTCCCAAACACCATTAACCCGTTTTATATCAACAACCTGCTCATCATATTGAATGGAAACGTCATCATATTTTTCAAGTTGTGCCAATAATTTACGTGTCAAGGCACCATAATTGACATCTGTACCGCCCTTCACACGTGTCAATGCAATTTTTTCACTTGCATTTCGACCATTACCAACCAGCGGCGCCCATTCCTTAACTTTTTGATGATCTTCAGTGAATTCCATTTTTGCAAATCCTGCAAATTCACGAATTTTATCATATCGATGCTTTAAAAATGCAACATTATCAGCCCCATAAACAAAACTGCAATGAGGTACTGGATTTATAAAATCCCGAACCGTTGTAAATTTCCCTTGCTCGACTAAATAGCTCCAAAACAAGCGTGAAGTCTCAAATCTGGAATTCGTGACAATTGCGCGGGTTAAATTTATTTCCTCCCCCTTAATAAAGGGAGTGTAATTCAATTCGCACAAACCAGCATGACCTGTTCCCGCATTATTCCATGCCGCTGAACTTTCATCGCCACCTTCGGAACATCTTTCTAAAATGGTAATTTTATAATCAGGATTAAATTCTTTTAATAATGTGCCCAACGTAGAGCTTACAATGCCAGCACCAACAAGGACAGCATCTTTGACTTCATGCATAGATATATTTTTCATTTGATCAACATATTTTAATAACTGAAAATTATTCACTATTTTTATTTATACGACACGTTATCTAAATAACCTATTAATTTATGATAATATTTTCGAGAACTGATCAAATCAAATAATGCAGAAATTATTTCAAATTAAATTTAAATTATTATTGTTACAATATTAACAATTATTATAAATAATCATTAAATATATTCATAAATAAAAAGTATTATAAAGTATTGATGCAATTATTTTGAAGACGATCAATGCTGTTTTTTTGTTTGAAAAGCAATTTTAAACACTATATTTTAATTTTATTTATTATTTAATCGCCAATGAATATACGGACTTTGCAATGTCAAATAATAATCAGATTTTACCAAAAGAACCGATCCTTGATCTTGGCCCTGTAAAGTTTTCACAAAATATCAAACTTGCCGTGTTGGATATTCTGGAAGGATTTATGAAATGGAGGTTAAATTGTAAATTGGGTTGGACAGATATTAAATTACGCTATCGGGGATCAATTCTGGGACCTTTTTGGATCACCATTATAATGGGAAGCAAAATTGCGACTATTGGTTTTCTTTATGCATATCTTTTACACATTAATATTCATGAATATCTTCCCTATGTTTCCCTTTCCGTGGTTTTATGGACTTTTATAAGCACTTTAACAATTGATAGCTGCACAATATTTACCAATTCTGAGAAATTGATTTTATCCACACGTCTACCCTACAGCGTATATGCATGGCGAAGTATCATCAGTAATTTCCTAATCCTTATCCATAACCTATTAGTCATTGTAATTGTCTTCTGCATTCTAAAGGTCGTGCCCTATACCCTATATCTTTTAATTCCCTCTGGTATATTATGGACACTGGATAGTTTGGCTATTTGTTTATTGATCGGTATTCTAGGCACCAGATTCAAAGATGTTCCACCTATTATAGCCAGTATAATGCAAGCTTTGTTTTTTATAACTCCCATTATCTGGAAGATTAATTTCATTCATTTCAACAAAAACTATATGCTTCTGGATCCACTTTACCCTCTGTTTGAAATTGTGCGCGCACCCATTCTTGGAGAATATGTGTCTTCATCTATCTGGTTTGCTGCGATTGTTTACAGCCTGATATTATGGGTAACCGCAATTTTCATTTTCAGTAAAACACGTTTTCGCATTCCCTACTGGATTTAGATATCATGCCCAGTATTACCGTAAAAAATCTTTATATATCTTTTCCTTTATATCATGAAAATATGCGTAATTTACGAAAAATCACCAATATTTTCCTTTCTGGACGTCTTAGCGAAGACAAACATAGAAAAATTTATGTTCAAAGCTTACGCGATATAAGCTTTAGCATTAAGGGTGGAGAAAGAGTAGGTTTGATCGGTACAAATGGTGCCGGAAAAACAACTCTTTTACGTACGATGTCAGGAATTTATGAACCGGTAAGCGGTCATCTTCGTATTGAAGGTCATATTAGCTCATTATTAGATCCATCAGTTGGAATGAATCCTGAATTAACAGGAAGAGAAAATATACGATTAAGATGTTATATTGATGGTGTTCCCCGTAAGCAGATGAATGAAATCGAAGAAAAGGTCATTGAATTCTCTGAATTAGGACCCTACATTGACTTACCGGTAAAAACCTACAGTTCTGGCATGAATTTGCGATTGGGTTTTGGTCTCATCACTGCAATTGATCCACAAATCCTATTAATGGACGAATGGTTCATGACAGGTGATGAAGGATTTATGCTCAAAGCCACGCACAGATTGGAAAATATCGTAAAAAAATCACAAATTTTAATTATTTCAACTCATTCGCCGCAAATTCTTATAAAATGGTGCAATCGGATCATATGGTTGGAACAGGGATTTTTGAAAATGGATGGAACCCCACAGGAGGTTTTACCGGTCTATCTTAACAAGCCTGTGGACGAACTTTTTAGGTAAATATCTAAACAAGAAAACCTTTTCATTAAACAATCATGAAAAGGTTTTATACTAAATTATTTGATGATTTTATTTTTTTTCACGTGGTGGTCTTGAATTCGCCTTGGCAACTTTCTTGCCCCAAACAACAAGATCAGGAGAACAATCTTGAGGATCAATAGCAACCTCGATTAAAACCGGACCTTGTTTATGATTAAGCGCTGTTTTCATCGCATCAGCCAATTCTGCGCCATTTTTAGCTTTCAAACCAAGTCCATGACCATCTTCGGCATTAAACGTGTTGATGATATTCGCGTAATCCCAATTTTTAACACGATTGTAAGGACCGTCATGAATTTTGACCTCAATCGTATAACCCTGGTTATTGATCAAGATAATAATGACGTTCAAATTATGACGAATCATTTGAGCAACTTCTTGAGCTGTCAATTGAAATGAACCATCACCGACCATCACAATGTTTCGACGTTCAGGGGCACTGACTGCATAACCAAAAATTGCCGGAACAGACCAGCCAATATGTCCCCATTGCATTTCTGATTCAACACGAGCTCCATTAGGAAGCTTGTAATGCATACCATGGAACCATGAATCCCCTGTTTCAAGGAAAATCGTTGTATTATTGTCAATAATTCCTTGAATTTGACGGGTTAGTTCAACTGTTGTTAAAGGTGCATTACCTTCTGCAACGACAGCAGCTTTTTCAGCATGATGCTTAGCCTTGAAAGCTTCCAATGCAGTTGAATTCTTTTTGATAAGAGGTATGATGTGTTTTAGAATGTTTTTTAGTTTGAAACCGCTGAATTCTGTTTTTGCTGCACGTAAATGATGCGGAGAAAATAGAATATCCTTATCCTCATCGTATAAATGGGAAGTCCATCCAACCGTTGAATAATCGTTGAATACCGCGCCAACATAAATACGACAATCGGAATTCTTAACATATTCCTCGACACCAGGTGAACTGATTTCACCCCAGAAAGTTCCAATATAATGAGGATCTTCCTCAGGGAAGAAACTTTTCGCATGCGCCATAGTGGCCACAGGACATCCTAAATGTTTGGCCAATGCAATCACTTCTTTTTCTGCAGCTGCAGCACGTGTTTTATTGCCAACTACAATAACAGGATTTTTGGCATTGTTGATTTTTTCCAGACAAGCTTTTGCTGCAGCCTCCAATGAATCAACATCACTACTTTTCTCATAGGTCAGACTGGTGATTGGTCCCGGTCTTGCACAAGGCAAATTAACAATATTACAAGATAATTCGATATATACAGGTTTCTGATGATATAAAGCCTGACGAATTGCATGGTCAATCAAGGCTGGCGCTGTATCGGCATGTGTTATTGAGACAGCCGCAACCGTGATATATTTGGCCATTTCAAGCTGATATGAATAGTCATAATGACCCGTTGTATGGTGTAAAATGTGTCCGCTGCCATAATCATTGTTATTAGGTGCACCAGAAATCAAGATTAAAGGCAAATTCTCAGCTGCAGCACCCCCAACAGCGTTAAATGCACTAAATGCACCAACACTAAAAGTTACAACGGCAGCTCCCAGTCCACGTGAACGAGCATACCCTTCGGCTGCAAATCCACAATTAAGCTCATTGCTGCAATAAACCTGTTTTAATTCTGAAACTTTTTCCAGTTCATCTAATAGTATAAGGTTATAATCACCCGCTACTGCAAAAACATGGTTTAACCCAAGTTGGGCAAGCCGTGTGGCAAGATATTGACCAACAGTGTATACCAATGAATTTCTCCTGATAATGATTTAACTATTTATTTGCAAAAATTATATCCAATACTTTTGCTATCAATTTTTTTAATATGTGCCTCAAGAAAGAACAAAGAACTCGACTGAAGCACTATCAAATAATTGTTACCAATTTATCATACTGCAAGAGGCAGATCAATCCAAACTTTACAAATCTGGATGCATTAAGCCTTACAAAAACTAGAAAAAATATACTTTTTTAACTATTATTTCTTTTTTCAAAAGGAAAATAATATAATACAAAAAATTATACCATATTAAAGAAATTATCTATTTATCTATGTTAAAAAAATTAATTTAAAATATTTTTTAAAATTGTTGTGAAAATATTGACAACGTCATAAACATATATTTGTATTATATTTACATACGTTTAAAATACTGAATTATAAGGGGATTTGATATCCATCATTCTTTGATGGTGAGCCGGGAGGGATTCGAACCCTCGACCATTCGATTAAAAGTCGAATGCTCTACCAACTGAGCTACCGGCTCTTAGAAAGTCCGCTGTTTTCTTGCGGTGTGAGCATTGAAATAGTGGTTATTCGCAAAGAAGTCAACCACTATTTTTCATTTTCTTTAAAAAATTTAGTTATGAAACTGTAACCATTCGAACAATACGGTCCGGATCCTGAACCATACCATTTGCCCCGGTTCCCCTTTTAATCTGATCTACATATTCCATTCCCTCGATAACTTCGCCAACAATGGTATATTGACCATTCAAGTGCGGTGCCTCTTCAAACATAATAAAAAACTGACTGTTGGCACTGTTTGGATCCATTGTACGTGCCATGCCTATTGTACCACGACGAAAACCCTCTTTTTTTGTGAATTCAGCGGGCAAATCTGGCAAGTCACTCCCTTTGGTACCTGTACCACTTGGATCGCCTCCCTGAGCCATAAAACCCTCTATAACACGATGGAAAGGGGTATTATCGTAAAATCCACTTTCCGTCAACGCGACCAAACGTTCCGCTGCCAATGGTGCAAGATCTTGACGCAATTTTATAATGACCGTTCCATCCTTCAATTTCATATGAATTGTATCTGCTGATAGTTTTTTATCATTTTCCATTATTTTTTCACTTTATTTACATGAATAATTTGTTATTTCACGATTTCAAGAACATCTTCTGAAACCTGTTATAAGTAGATTTTGGAACAAAGGATGATATATCCCCGCCCAACAAAGCCACTTCTTTTACAAATCTTGAAGCTATACTCCGATTTTGTTCAGTGGCAACTAAAAAAATCGTTTCGATGTTTGGATCCAAACATTGATTCATTAAACACATCTGGAATTCAAAATCAAAATCTGTTGCCTGTCTTAAACCGCGTATAAGAATTTGCGCATTATATTTTTTTGCACAATCAACTAGAAGATTGTCAAAGCCGATAACATCAATATCGCATCCGCTATGGTTTAAGATTTTGCAGACTTCACCAAATTCCTCAATCAGGGCTTCATGAATACATGTCACACGCTCTTCCAAAGACCATAAGGGCTGCTTATTTGCATTTAAAGCGACCCCTATGATTAATTTGTCCACAATACGAACGGCCCTTTTAATAATATCAATATGACCATTCGTTATAGGATCAAATGTGCCTGGATAAAATCCTATTCTCGGCATTCCCTATTCATCCTTATCTTCTGATAAGGCTGAATCGGTGTCTGTCTGATTTTCATCACTGTCATCAGAATTATCAATCACAGGAAAAACACTACTGACCGTTTCCCCTTCATCAATACGGAATAAAGTTACCCCCATTCCTGTTCTTGATGTAATCCGTATCTGGTTAACTGGCACGCGAATCAAACGTCCCTTGTCCGTCACCATCATTACATCTGTATTTTCCCACACCGCAAATGTTGCAACAACGGCATCCCCGTTCTTGCCCGTCAGATTTATATTAGCAATACCCAATCCGCCTCGACCACTTACTCGATATTCATAAGCGGAAGTCCGTTTACCAAAACCGGCATTGGTTACCGTCAGAAGAATTTCCTCAGACCGTTGTAGCTCGCTTAAGCGTCCTGTTGTCAACTCTACAGCAGATTCATTATTTTCAACTTCGTCCTCAAATGGATCTTCACTTTCAACAATCGTTTCATCATCACTGGTTTCGGCATTTTCCGCACGTCGTTTCGCATTACTGTAACGTAAATAATCAAGTCGTTCAGAAGTTAAAATATTAACATGATTTAAGACAGTTAAGGAAATAACCTCATCATTATCAGCCAATTTGATACCACGAACACCGGTACTTCCACGTCCGGAAAAAACGCGCAAAGAACTATCGGTAATCTGGAAACGTATAGCCCGACCTTTATTGGTGGCCAAAAGAACATCCTGACCTTCCTGACAGGTAGCAACCCCTATAAGCCGTTCATGTTCATCTAGTTTCATGGCAATCAAACCGGAAGAACGTATATTTCCAAAATCACTCAGGCGATTACGCCTGACGTTTCCGGATGAGGTGGCGAACACAAGATGCAAGTCTGACCACAATTCCTCATCCTGAGGCAAAGGTAATACTGTTGTCACCTCATCATTTCCTAAATCAGGCAATAAATTGACTAATGCTCTACCTTTTGACGTTGGGCTGGCTTCTGGTAAATGCCAAACTTTTGCACGGTACGCCTTTCCTCCAGAAGAGAAAAATATTACCCATTGATGTGTATGCGCGTTAAAGGATCGTGTAATTATATCATCTCCACGTCTTCCGGCCCCAGTTCTGCCACGACCCCCACGATTTTGAGAACGAAAAGTGTCCAGTGGGGTACGCTTGATAAATCCATCACGTGTTATGGTTACAACCATCTGTCCTGGTTCAATCAGGCTTTCATCAGTTTGGTCGCCTTCATAATCGACAATATCGGTCATTCTTTCACAGGCAATTGCAGATCTTACACGAACAAGTTCATCACGCATAATTTCCATACGACGCAAATGACTCGCAATAATTTCTAGCAATTCCTCAATCCGTTTTGAAACTTCCATTAGTTCACTTTGAATTTTTTCACGTTCCAAACCGGTTAACCGTTGCAATCTCAACTCAAGAATACCGCGAACCTGCACTTCACTGAGATAAACCCTTCCGTCTTTTAATGTATTACCTTCATCTTGGATAAGATTTAAAAGACTTTGGATATCTTCCGCAGGCCAGGACCGATTCAATAATTGATCACGAGCTGTTACCGTATCCGGAGCCGAGCGGATTAAAGCGATAACTTCATCTATATTAGCAACCGCGATAACCAGACCCAACAATAGATGCGCCCGATCCCTAGATTTTCTTAATTCAAATCGCGCCCGACGCAAAATCACCTCCTCACGGAAGGAGATAAAGGCATTTAACGCATCTTTCAATCCCAGCAACTGAGGTTTTCCATTGGTTAATGCAAGCATATTCACACCAAAAGTCGTCTGTAGCTGGGTAAAGCGGTATAATTGATTTAAGACCACCTCCGCGGTAGCATCACGTTTGATTTCAATGACCACCCGCATACCAGAACGATCACTTTCATCACGGATATCGGAGATACCTTCAATCTGCTTATTACGTACAAGCTCCGCAATTTTCTCTTGTAAAGTCGCTTTGTTTACCTGAAAGGGAATCTCGGTGATAATAATGGCCTGCCTGTCCTTGCGAATTTCCTCGATACTGGCACGTCCCCGCACCAGTATTGATCCACGTCCCGTTTCAAATGCATTACGAATACCTGAACGTCCAAGAATGATACCGCCAGTGGAAAAATCTGGACCAGGTACAATTTGCATTAATTGTGCAAGATCCATGTCTGGATTGGCAATTAATGCCAAGGTAGCATCGATAATTTCTCCAGGGTTGTGAGGCGGTATATTCGTCGCCATTCCCACCGCAATACCCGAGGCACCGTTTATTAAGAGATTTGGATAGGCTGCGGGCAAGATAACAGGTTCCTGCTCGCTTTCATCATAATTTGGCTGAAAATCAACTGTATCCTGATTTATGTCTTCCAATAAAAATATGGCAGGTTTCCCCAGACGTGCCTCTGTATAACGCATAGCTGCTGGAGAGTCGCCATCAACAGACCCGAAATTCCCCTGACCGTCAACCAGACCTACCCGCATAGACCAACGCTGTGCCATTCTTACCATGGCATCATAAATTGATGAGTCCCCATGCGGATGATATTTGCTCATCACATCCCCAACAGCACGGGCAGATTTACGATAAGGTTTATCAGGGGTCAAACCACTTTCAAACATTGAATATAAAATTCGACGATGAACGGGTTTCAACCCATCTCTGACATCCGGCAAAGCACGACTGACAATTACAGACATGGCATACGCCAGATAAGAGGTTTGCATTTCCTCTTCAACGGTAACAGGGGTAATATCGGTTGAAAAGGATGAAGTATTTTCTGGTAAATCGGTCAAGGCAGATCCATCATTTAATTAATTATAAACTAATCTACAAACAAATAACTTTAAATCAGGTTACAACGTAAGAATGTCTTATGATCTTTGCAAAATAACCCTTAAATAATAATATCCCTATAATATAGAGTAAAACTTATAAGTTTTATAGTGGAAAGAAAATAAATAATTTTATGATCAAAAGCTTGCTAAAAACAAAAATACAAAAGGATTTACTATTTAGATCTAATATTATCACGTCACGATAATAAGATCGTATCTTTTTTTATAACATTCTGTTTATATTTAGTTAGAGTGCGGATCACTAAAAATATACAAGTTATTATCAAACCAATGACATCAATAATATTCCAGTGATCAAAACTTCATCGATAGACTTAGAAGGGAATTTCATCATCCAAATCATTATTACCAGGCATGGAAGCATCCCAACTGGAATTGGATCTATTACCAGATGACGCATTACTGGCTGGACGGGCCGCAGCAGGTGGTGGTGTAAATGAAGATTCCGAACCATAATTATCCATTGAATCTCCACCACTTCGCGCGCTATCCAATAAAACCAGTTCTCCTCTAAATCGGTCAACAACCACATCTGTGCTATACCGTTCAACACCTTGCTGATCAGTCCATTTCCGGGTTCTCAATATACCCTCAATAAAAACCTTGCGACCCTTACGTAAATATTTTTCTGCAACATCAGCAAGACGCTCATTAAAAATTACCACTCTATGCCATTCTGTCAGATCCTTACGTTCACCAGTCTGACGATCGTTCCATGTATCACTTGTGGCAATTGCGAGAGTAACTATCTTAGCACCTGTTTGCGCACTTCTAACTTCAGGGTCTCGTCCAAGATTTCCAACCAAAATCACCTTATTAACACTTCCTGCCATTTTATCCTCATTTCTTTATAGTAAAAAATGCTATATCTTTACTTTTTTTCCATCTTTAAAAGAATTATATTCTTTCTATACCATCCTGTAATTTTTTTAAAACAGTAATCACAAGATACAAAACCATATAACAATCATATCATGAAAAATAAATCACCGACTGCGCTTACCCATATTAAAGTGCGTGGAGCAAAAGTCCACAATTTACATAATATTGATGTTGATATTCCCAGAAACAAGATGACGGTTATCACGGGCCTTTCCGGATCGGGAAAATCCTCTTTAGCTTTTGACACTATATATGCGGAAGGACAAAGACGTTATGTTGAAAGCCTTTCAGCCTATGCACGCCAGTTTTTGGAATTAATGGGGAAACCCGATGTTGAATCCATTGAGGGGCTGTCTCCCGCGATATCAATCGAACAAAAAACAACATCCCGCAATCCACGTTCAACAGTTGGCACCATTACTGAAATTCATGATTATATGCGCCTGTTATGGGCACGCGCAGGAACCCCTTTTTCACCGATTACGGGATTACCAATTGAAGCACAAACCGTCAGCCAGATGGTTGATCGAGTGATGGAATTGTCCGAAGGCACCCGATTGATGTTGTTATCCCCCATTGTACGAAGTCGTAAAGGGGAATACAGAAAAGAGCTTGCGGAACTTCAACGCAAGGGTTTTACACGGGTTAAAATTGACGGGAAACTATATGACATTTCAGAAGCGCCGGAATTGAATCGTAAACTTAAACATACGATCGAGGTAGTTGTTGATCGCATTATCGTTAAACAGGATATAGAAAATCGATTGGCAGATAGTTTTGAAATAGCCTTATCCCTTTCCGATGGTCTTGCACAAGTGGAGGAGATCTTACGTAAAGATGAAAAAAGAAAATCAATTCATTTAAGCTTTTCATCACGTTATTCTTGTCCTGAAAGCGGATTTACTCTTGAAGAAATTGAACCAAGACTTTTTTCCTTCAATGCACCCCAAGGTGCATGTCCAGTATGTGACGGTATCGGGACTGAAAGCTTTTTCGACCCAGACCTGATCATTCCCAATCCTGCACTTTCACTGGAACAAGGGGCTATTTCAGCATGGAAAAATACTTCACTGCCCTATTATCAACAAACTTTGGCAAGTCTAGCCGAACATTTTCATTTTAAAATCAACACGCCATGGGAAAAAATTCCTGGAAAAATTCAACATGCCATTCTATATGGTACAGATGAAAAAATTCCGATTCGCTATCATGATGAAAAAAAATCCTATACTGTAACTCAACCTTTTGAAGGGGTGATCAAAAATCTTGATAAACGCTATCATTCAACTGACAGTCATATCATTAGGGAAGATCTCAATCGCTTTCGGGCGGATTATCCTTGTCACGCTTGTCATGGCGCCCGACTTAAACCCGAAGCTTTATGTGTCAAAATAAACAATAAAAACATTGCAGAAATTGCAGATTATCCCATCCATCAAGCATTAAAATGGTTTTCCAGTGTTGAAGAAACTCTATCCCCTCAAAAAGCAGAAATTGCCCATCGAATTCTGCGAGAAATTATTGATCGCTTGAAATTTCTCAATGATGTCGGTCTTGATTATCTTACATTATCCAGAGGTTCAGCCACACTATCTGGAGGTGAAAGCCAGCGCATTCGTCTGGCCAGTCAAATTGGATCTGGACTGACAGGGGTTTTATACGTTCTGGATGAACCGTCAATCGGATTACATCAGCGGGATAATGAACGGTTGCTCGGCACTCTTGATCGTTTAAAAAACCTTGGAAACACCTTGATCGTTGTTGAGCATGACGAAGACACGATCAAGGCTTCTGACTATCTTATTGATATGGGACCCGGGGCTGGCATCATGGGGGGACATGTCGTTGCCATGGGTACACCCAAGGAAGTGGAAAAAAATCCGGACAGCCTTACCGGCGATTATCTGAGTGGCCGAAAATTCATTGCCATTCCCAAAAAAAGAAGGAAAATGAATAAAAAACAAATATTAACACTGTGTAACGCAACAGGTAACAATTTAAAAAATGTTACTGTTGATTTTCCCCTTGGAACCTTTATCGCCGTAACAGGTGTTTCGGGGGGTGGAAAATCCACCCTGATCATTGATACGCTTTATAAAGCCCTTTCCAGACAATTGATGGGTTCGAATGCTGTACCCTCTCCATATAAATCCATCAAGAATATTCCACTACTTGATAAAATCATTGACATAGACCAATCCCCCATTGGACGCACCCCCCGTTCCAACCCGGCAACCTATACAGATTTATTCACACCAATTAGAGAATGGTTTGCAGAGCTTCCGGAAAGTCGTGCACGAGGTTACAAGCCAGGACGCTTTTCCTTTAATGTAAAGGGCGGACGATGTGAAGCCTGTCAAGGAGATGGGGTCATAAAAATTGAAATGCATTTTCTTCCAGATATGTTCGTTACCTGTGATACCTGTAAAGGAGCAAGATACAATCGGGAAACGTTGGAAATCAAATTCAAGAGCCACTCCATTGCCGATATCCTAAATCTTTCAGTAGATGAAGCCATACCATTATTTTCATCCGCTCCCAGAATTTACGATCGTCTAAACATACTAAAACAGGTTGGACTTGGCTACATTCATCTTGGACAACAGGCCACCACCCTTTCAGGAGGAGAGGCACAGCGTATCAAACTTTCCAAGGAACTGGCAAGACGGGCAACGGGAAGAACCCTATACATTCTTGATGAACCCACAACAGGACTACATACGGAAGATGTACGTAAATTACTGGAGGTTTTACATACACTGGTTGATCAGGGAAATACCATTATTGTTATCGAACATAATTTGGAGGTTATCAAAACCGCTGATTGGGTTATTGATCTCGGACCTGAAGGTGGAAGTGGCGGTGGTGAAATCGTGGCAACAGGAACACCAGAACAAATTGCCAAGTCACCAAATAGTTATACAGGCGTTTTTTTAAAACCACTTTTAAATCAATAATTTATTTTGTAGGGTAATTGATACCCTACAAATTTGGTTTTAATCCATGATGACGAATCAATTTAACTTAAAAATTGTAATTATTTCCTATTCAGATCATCAACAGACAGCTATCAACGGTTTGATTGATTTATTTAATCTGGCAGAATATGCGTGTAACTCATTTAAAAAAATTCAGGTCAAGGTAATTTCCAACGATCACGATTTTACAAATTTTCTAGCCAAACAAGACGTGATCATTATTCCTCCCTGTATGAGCGGAATCCATACACCGGATAATATTGGCGAAATAATTAATTTTATTAGACATCATCATTCTCAACAATCCATAATTGCGGCAATCTGTGTTGGAACATTTATTCTAGCTGAAACGGGATTGTTGAATGGAAAGGAAGCCACAACCCATTGGTTATATGCTGATACCCTTAAAAAAAAATTTCCAAAAATCATTGTAAATAAAAGCAAACTTCTGGTTGATAACGAAACTCTTATCACTAGTGGTGGAATCATGTCCTGGGTCGATATTGGATTATATATTGTAGAAAAATTTTTTGGCCATCATATAATGCTAAAAACGACTCAATTCATGAATGTTGATCCACCAAGAGATCTTCAAAATCAATATATGTCTTTTTTTCCAAAACTGGATCATAATGATACAGCTATCCTTAAGGCGCAATATTGGCTCATGAATGCAGATATTCATGATATAAACGTCAAAAATCTTGTTATTCAATCGGGGCTTGAAGAACGAACTTTCTTAAGACGTTTTAAAAAAGCCACCAAACTGCTTCCAAAAAATTACATACAGAATTTTTGCATTGAATATGCCAAAGGCCTTCTTGAAACAACCGATATGCCTATTGAACAAATTTCATGGAATCTTGGTTATGCTAATTCAAGTTCGTTCAGAAAAAATTTTATTAGGATCACCTGTCTCACCCCAAGAGATTATCGAAACAAATATAAAATCCGTTCAAGATAGATTTAATCCTGAGCTTTCATCAACTTCACTCTCTGATCAATTATTTTAATGTATTTATTGATATTTTGAATAAATAACTGAATGGATTTTTTATCCAGTAACAATTGCGATGTTAAAACACTTGTTATCAAACTTCCCTTATGAAATGACATATGATACGTAAATAACAATGCACCAGATGTGCGATTGGCAACGGACCGATAGGCAAGAACATTTATATCATTTTCAAACTTTAAGGTATCTGTTCTACCACTATTGGTGAATCCCAATCCTTCGCACAATCTTACAGCCTTTTGAAAAGACAGCTTTTGTTTTTTTGCATCCGCAAGAATCTGGCTGGTTGTTTCCAGTTCCTTGGATAAGTGTTTCTTAATATAACTTATTTCCCTTTCAAATCTCCTGACTGAATCATCAATATCCCAGATTTTTACATTGATATTCACAACATCCAATAAACAACCCAATTGATTCATCAAATCGTTATTTTTACGGTAGGTTACTGCACTATAAGTATTAATGTTATTAATATTTAAAAGTTTCATTACAGCAATTGAATAAATGACAGTCAAAAGGGAATTAAGTCTACAATCCAATTTCTTCGCATAATATTCCATGGATGATAAGAGCGATGGGTTAATGATCCATGTATCAACAGCGGTCCATTTTAGAGGCAAGGGATTATCAAAGATTTTCAAAGCCTGTGAAAAATCATTGTCAGGTTTATGAACTTGACGGATATCGCAATCGGCCACCTCTTTTGCATTGAAATATTTCCATACAGGAAAATGCTCATAATATTTTTCTTCTTCGTCAATAGAAATTGAATCTATTAAATCTTTAAGAATTTTTTTTGCTGAATAGGTATCCATGATTGCATGATGTTGAGTAAGGATAATTATGCAACCTTTATTCTGGACAGGATAGATAATTTTCAGTTTTGATAAAACTTGATTATAATCAAGAATGTTATTAACTTCTTTTTCAAGAATCAAATCAAAATCTTTAATTCTGTCCTCGTATCTATAAACTTCAAAATTAGAAACGGGATGAGAATTTTTCTGCAAACACCATTTTTTATTCTGAATGACCAGTTTTTGTTGCAGTAATGGATTTTTATTTATGTAATTTTCCAAAGCAATTTTAAATTGTTTTGATGAAATTTTATAATCCAGATAGAGCAAAGTTACTGCTTGAGATGTTCCCATAAAAACAGCATGATTATTAGCCATCACTGTTTCAATCGTATTTAGATAACGGTCAAACATAATAATATATCGTAATTCATTTTCATTTAAGATAGATGTGCCAAAAATTCATCTTTGGGCATTATTTTGGCACCAGCAAAAGATAATATCCATAACATTGCAGCATGAACCTTTGGCGCAGGCACTTCAACATCGTTAAAGGTTATTTCTTTTGACGCAATACAATCAGGGATCAATGTCACCTGATATCCATAATCTAAGGCTGTCCTGACTGTCGCATCAACGCACATTTGGGACATGGCACCTATAACGATAAGATTTTTATAATTATGTCTATCAAGAACGGACTTCAATTCCGTTCCCTTGAAAGCGTTAGGATAATTTTTTGTAATACATATTTCATTATCCAATGGTTTTACATCCTTATTAATTTTCACCCCTTCAGTATGCTGAACAAAAAAGGGTGCATCCTTCATGGGAAACTGATGTTGTATATGGATGACTGGAATATGATGTTGCCGTGCGGCAGCTAAAACTTCCATGCTGCTTTTACCAACAGAATTCATATTAAATAATGGAAATTTTCCATTTGGATAATAATCATTTTGTAAGTCTATAATGATAAGAACTGTATTTTTCATCAACGTAAATTCCATGCAATAACAGGCTTTATTAAAATACAGTCCAATTAGGTAAATTAATAATAAGTAAAATTGACAAATATCAATGTATTTCAGACAAAATATAAATAATTTATTAATAATCCTGTTAAGTAATTTCTAAACAATTTTTCTTTTTTTGACTGTTATTTGTCTTTTTAATTTATGTAATACTTATTTTATTATGGATAATATACAACCTAAAAATTGAATTATAAATATTAAGAAAGTATTTCAATGAATAACTATAAGGTATCCAGTAATAAAATTATAAATAAAAATAACTCAATATTATATGATGCTTTTAACCCAAATAATATTTCATTTTTATTTGAAAAAATTCAACAAAAACTTTATAAATTGCTTCAAGATAAAACCAAGAAAGGAATTCATTGTATAACTCCGCATGAACTCCTCAATATTGCCCTTCATCTGACAGATCACAAATCCGGTGAGTCAATTATTGAACGACTGAACCAGATTGTTGATTTACACATCAATACTGCAATCAAAGTAAATTCTACAGGATATATGGCCAGACAATTTTCATCGGTCATTCCTGTTTCAGCCATTTATGATGTTGTAAATTCTCTTTGCCCCCAGCCAGCATCATTTTATGAATGCGGCCCCCTACCTAATGTAGCAGACAAAATAATTGCGGAAAAATTTGCTAAATTTTTGGGATGGGAAAATAGTAATTATGGCATGATTTCAACCTCTGGAGCAAGTTTGGCCAATTTAACCGCGGTAATAACCGCCCGCAATAACAAATACCCAAATATCTGGAAAAAAGGAAATGCTGGTCAAAAAAACCTTGTACCTACCATAGCTATAGGAACGGATGCACATTTTTCTGTCAGCCGGATTGCTGGCATTATTGGTCTTGGTCAAGACAATATCATTTTATTACCCCTGAACGCTCAAAGACAAATCTGTATAAAACAAGCAAGGCAAATTTTAAATAAAGCCCATAAAAACGGAAAAGATATTTTCTGTATTATCGCTGCTGCAGGTAGTACAAGCATTGGGGCTATTGATCCCTTAAAAGAATTGTCGGAACTCGCCATTAAATATAAAGCCTGGTTTCATGTTGATGCAGCACATAGCGGATCCTTTCTAGTTTCCGATCAATTAAGAAACCGAGTAGCAGGCTTAACATACGCTGACTCTTTTTGTCTTGACGCTCATAAAACATTATTTGTTCCTGCGGCTTGTACATTATTATTTTATAAAAATGGTGATAAAACAAAGCTTACATTTCCGATTCAAGCCAGTTATGTTACAGAGGAATTTGAAGATGAAATAACAAAATTCGAAAGTGGAACTAAAAATTTCGAATGTACCAAACGGCCTTCCATTTTAAATTTATGGGTTGTTTGGTCTTTATACGGTCAACAATTTTTTGCAACCAAATTAAACCTTCTAGTCAAAACCACCTTTCAAGCATACAAATATCTACAAACTCTAGATGATTTTGAAACCTTGCACAAACCTGAATCCAACATTCTTTGCTTCAGATATTTACCAAATGAAAAAAAACTATCGAAAGAAAAACTGAATTATTTACAATTAAAAATAAGAGATAAAATCCGTGATGAAGGACGCTATTTCATTTCAAAAGTGGATCTAGATCATATCACCGCCCTCCGTATCGTTATCATGAATCATGAAATCTCAATGGATGATATCGCTGATCTGACCAAACATATTGAAACCGCAGCAAATTCCATTCTTAAAACCTTTTAAATTCATTCCATTCCCATATTTACCCAAGGAGTCCCTATCTTGCATATCCATCCAAACAAGGAATTACTGAAAACTGTTTTTCCTGATTTTTTGTTTAATCCACAATCAATCCAAAATATTGCTCAATTTCCAACGTTTTTATCAACCATTCGCTATTTTGAACGGTTAACGGAAACTTATTTTGATGCAATTCCATTTGAAATACAGAACGAATTTATCCTTAAAAGATTAAAACAGCTGATCGAGATATGTCGAATCAACCCTATTTGGAAAGAACGTATTAATCAAGCGATTGGCAAGGAAAAATTAAACGATTTTGAAACTTTCTCCGCCATTCCGCTTACTGATAAAGAAATTTATACAGATTTATTTTCTGGCAAACGTCTAGGTATGATTGTCCCAATCGAAAATGGTAATTTTCAAATTGCCAACAGTGGAGGTACCGCCTCAGGAAGATCTTCTGAAATCGTATTTTCAAAAAAAGAATTAAGGGATACTTACAGATGGGCAGGAAATTTTATCGGAAAACATATTATTTCACGTTATATGGAAGAACAACAGGCCAAATGGATTGGCACCACTCTCTCTGACAGTCAATTATGGAGCAGCGGAACCATGGTTGGTGGAGTTTTACAAGAAATTCCAAATGTTAATTATCTTGGTATCGGACCCATGTCCGCTAAAATTTATCAACGTATTATGCAAAATCCGGGACAAAAAAGTTTCATGGGCATTGTCCGCGACATCGCCATGCTCGTTCCTTATGCAAGTGAATTAAATGATCAACAAAAGGGTAGTTTGAGAATAGCTCTATATGGCAGTGGATGTCTTCCAGAAAAAATTAAATCTGATCTAAAAGATATCTATCAGAATTTAATCATATTGAGTTTTTTTGCTGCCACACAAGCCGAAACTATAGGTTTACAACTCAATCCGGAAAGTTCAATCCTAACAGCTGTTCCCGGTTTACATCTGATAGAAATTGTCGATAAAAACGGAAAATGGGTTCAAGAAAACGAAGAAGGAGATCTTGTCGTCACAAGATTATTTGCAAATGAAGCCCCTGTCTTGCGTTATAAATTGGGGGATCGCGTCATAAGGCGTCCAAATTATACCAGTCGATTTCTCAATTCGATACAGTTTGAATATGTAGGCCGCAGTGACGATTTTATCTCTTTGATAAATCATCAATTTTATGTTCCACATTTCCTGACATTATTATCTAAGAAACTGGAGATTGATTCCATTTTTAGCTTCAACAAAATTGCTGAGGAATTTCAATTCCAAATAAACCAAAATACTGAAACCTTAAATTTAATAATTGCGGTTTCAAATCTTTATGAAATGAAAAATCAATATGATAAACATAAAGACAAAATTTGCGATATAATGATACGATCATTGATTGAATCTGATAAAAAAAACACTCTATCACATTCCCTTTTTGAAAAATTGAAACATAAATGCCAATTCAATATTCATTTTGTTGAAAAAGAATCTTCCATGATATATCGAACAGATGTGGGAAAAACGCCTTTAATTTATAAAAAACAATAATTTGCAATTTATGAATTAAAATTTTTTATGATAAAAATTTAGGCAAAAAAATTACATAACCCCTACAAATCATTGTCTATTTTATAGCAATTTTAAATAAATAATATAAAAAATAGGCATAATGTTTAAATAATAGACATTTTTTATTAAATTGTTCTATTCATTGTTAAAAATTCTCTATATCTTTACACTGGACAGAACTTTCCAAACATTCTTTAATATTGTTATCGTAAACAGTAACAGTATTATCGCTATATAATTTTTATTTGATGAATATAGAGAAACAAGATGATAAAAAAAATCGAAGCCATTATTAAGCCTTTTAAACTCGATGAGGTTAAAGAAGCGCTTCAAGAGATTGGCCTTCAAGGAATTACGGTAACAGAAGTAAAAGGGTTCGGCCGCCAAAAAGGCCATACCGAACTTTATCGTGGTGCTGAATATGTCGTTGATTTTTTGCCCAAGGTTAAAATCGAATTTGTCTGTAGTGCGGATATCGTCGAACGTGCAATTGACATCATCCTCAATACAGCAAGAACTGGCCGAATCGGTGATGGAAAGATTTTTGTTATTCCTGTGGAAAATGCCATTCGCATTCGTACAGGTGAAAGTGGGGTTGAAGCTTTATAATCAATTTTATCTTTTTCATTTTGACAAAATGAAGTATCCCTTTGAGAGTTATAACCATATGGGACGAAAAATATTATCTTTATGGATGACACTGTTACGTTTTTGAATGCATAAATTTCTATCATATAATAAGGACTAATAGTACATGGCCGACCAATTGATTTCTTCTTCAGTTTCCAAAGAAGAGGCTATTGCCAAAATTATGGATCTGCTTCAGGAAAATTCTGTAGAATTTGTTGATTTCCGTTTTACGGATCCACGGGGAAAATGGCATCATACCACACAATATGTATCAACCATAGAGCCTGATATTTTTGAGGATGGCATTATGTTTGACGGTTCTTCCATCGCCGGATGGAAGGCGATTAATGAAAGTGACATGATTTTAATGCCTGATCCATTTACAGCAGTTATGGATCCATTTACGGCGAAACCCCAGCTTATTCTTATTTGTGATATCATTGATCCTGCAACGGGAACCGCTTACAATCGTGATCCTCGTTCCACTGCGAAACTGGCTGAACAATACCTAAAATCAACAGGAATTGGCGATACGGCTTATTTTGGGCCAGAAGCAGAATTCTTCATTTTCGATAATGTCAAATTCGGTGTCGGTTCCAATTATGGTATCTATCAACTCGATAGTATAGAAGGCCCTGATGCAAACCTAAAAGATTATCCCGAAGGAAACATGGGACATCGTCCTCGGGTGAAGGGAGGCTACTTTCCTGTTCCACCTGTTGATACGGAAAATGACTTGCGTGCAGAAATGCTTAGCACGATGGGTGAGATGGGATTGCCTATCGAAAAACATCATCATGAGGTTGCCCAGTCTCAACACGAATTGGGAGTGGCTTTTGCCACCCTAGTACGTTCCGCTGATTTTATGCAGATCTATAAATACTGCGTTCATAATGTTGCAAATTCATATGGCAAAACTGCAACATTCATGCCAAAACCAATTTATGGTGATAATGGCACTGGTATGCATGTCCATCAATCTATCTGGAAAAACAACACTCCAAATTTTGCAGGAAATGGCTATGCCGACCTTTCAGATCAAGCCCTGTATTATATTGGTGGAATTATTAAACATGCAAAAGCGTTAAACGCTTTTACAAATCCATCCACCAATTCATACAAAAGATTGATTCCAGGATTTGAGGCTCCTGTCTTGTTAGCCTATTCGGCTCGCAACCGTTCCGCCTCCTGTCGCATTCCATATGTGACCAGTCCTAAAGCAAAACGTGTTGAAATCCGTTTCCCCGATCCAACAGCAAACCCGTATCTCGCATTTGCGGCAATGCTAATGGCTGGAATTGACGGCATCAAAAACAAAATTCATCCTGGTGATGCAATGGACAAGGATCTTTACGATCTACCTCCTGAAGAACTTAAAGAAATTCCAACCGTATGTGGCTCTTTACGTGAAGCATTGGAAGCTCTTGCAGCTGATCATGATTTCCTATTGGCGGGAAATGTATTTACTCAGGACCAGATTGACAGTTATTGCAAAATCAAATGGGAAGAAGTATATCGCTTCGAACACACGCCTCACCCTGTCGAATTTGATATGTATTACTCAGTCTAAAATTTAAATAAATATCCTTGCTGATCTTTAATCAGTCATTCCTACAGCAAGGATATAAAAAAAACGAACTATTAAATTTTTAAATGTCAATTAAAAAATTATTATTTTAAAAATTTAAATAAAATCACAATTTAAAAATAATAACTGATTCTATCAATTTTTGTAATTTTATTACCAATTAGAGCCCTAAAACTGTTCAATTATAAATTGAATCAAATAAATATCACAAAAAATTGATTTTTTTATTAAAAAACTTAACAAAAATCATTTTTTACACTAGCATTATTAATGTTCACATATTATTTATCATATAATGAATTTAAATCATTTAAATAATTCTAAAAAGGTGTATAAAATATGAAATTTTTACTTGATACAGCTGATGTAGAAGACATTAAAAGAATTTGTGCGATGGTACCTGTTGATGGTGTTACAACCAATCCCGGTATTGTTGCAGCAAGTGGCAAGTCCGTTTTCGATTTGTTACCAGCCATCCGTGATGCAATGGGTGGAAAGGGAATGTTGCTTGCTCAAGTTATCTCTCCAACTGTAGAAGGTATGATCAAAGACGCTCATACACTGACCTCTCGTGTAGAAAACCTTATTGTTAAGGTTCCTGTAACCCCTAACGGTCTGGTTGCCATCAAAGAATTAACCAAGGAAGGCATCCCAACCCTGGGAACTTCAATCTATGGTGCCGCTCAAGGATTTATGGCGGCTTTGGCAGGTGCCAAATATCTTTCCCCTTATGTCAGCAGAATTGATGCACAAGGTGGAAATGGCCCCGAAACCGTTAAAGAATTGCAAAACTTGATTTCCCAACACAAACCAGATGTTGAAATCGTTAATGCAAGCTTCAAAAGCCCCCGTCAGGCATTAGAATGCATGATGATCGGATCTGCTGGTATTACCCTGCCACCAAGCATTTTTGATCTTTTCATTGCTGATCCAGCAGTTCTTGCCGCTGTAACTGAATTTGGCAACCAATGGTTCAAGGCTTTTAACCGTCACACACTTGACTAGTACAAATAACTTTCTATTTCATTGATCTGGCACAATTTTCATTTATAAGGCACTTTATTGAGTGCCTTATATCATTATTATAGCTCTCTATATAATTTCATTCCTGTCAGATCTTTTATTTGTCTTTCAAGAATTTCATTATATCGATTCAGAACATCATCCTCATTTACAATACCCATTATTTCATAATTGTCGGTTCCACGCACAACAATTAGCCATGGGCATTCATGTATGTCATCAAAACCATCCATCATTTCTTTGATATTCATACCCGGGGTCAAAACCCGATTTTTTCTGATTGCAAGTTCCCCGATTTGTTCTTGATAATGAACTAAATTCTCAAATATATCTTTTAATTCGACCAATCCTGCATATTCATTCTCCTCATTCTTTAATATTAATAACTCTTTATGATGAAATTGCAGCGAATGTATAACCTGATTAAGAGGTAAATTATAATCAAGCGTAAAATCAACAGGTTTCATCAATGTCTGTGCGGTCGTTCTCGTCAATCCACTGATATCCAAAGCTGAGCGAATTTTTTTTCCACTTAAATGGAAACGCCAGGTTGCAAAGGAATATCCAAATATTTTTCTCACTGTAACGATAGCCACAATAACAGCTAAAATAATCACACTTGTCATAGAATAACTTTGCGTCATATCAAGAGATAAAAACATCATGCTTAAGGGACCGCCAATAATACTCGCCGACATGACCGCCATCCCTATTGCCGCATATACAAGAGGGGAAAATGTATGAATCCCTAGATATAATACAATATTGCCATAGACAATTCCCGCTGTTCCACCAAGCATCATTGAAGCAAAAAACAATCCTCCCCTAAATCCCACTCCCAGGGAAACGGATGAGGCGATTGCCTTTAAAAACAAAATAAAAACTGCCAATTTAAAGGCAATACCATGATCCAAGACAACCCAGAGAAAACCATGACCAGATCCCAATACAGCAGGGGTCAGGATACCCATCCCTCCCACCATCAGGGCTCCAGCAACCAGTCCATAAATTTTCGGAATTCTCAACTGATTTATATAAATTTCAATACGTGTCGCACCATACATGACCATAATGGCAATGATTGCGCAAATCAGTGAAAAAATACATACAATTCCATAATCAATATAATGGATAGAATCCGGAACAATATGAAAAACGGGTCCTGCACCACCCAAACAATGAATCATTATATATCCAGACATTGCAGCAATCATGATATAGGGGAAATTTATAAAATTATATGAGGCTAAAACAATTTCAAATCCATAAAAAGCCCCTCCTAAAATCGAGTTGAAGGCTGCACCGATGGCTCCTGCCGCTCCACAGCCAACAAGTATTCTCAATTTATTCTGTCTAATTTTAAAGAAGCGTCCGATTTTGGATGCTGCTGCGGCACTAACCTGTGTATAGGCAGATTCCAATCCCAAGGAAATACCGAACCCATTGGACAAAAGGGTCTGCAGCGTTAAATAAAAACTGTCTTTGACAGAAAGCTTACCACCGTATAATGCATTTGCTTCAATTATATCTGCAATTTTTGCACTGAAAAATTGACCCATATAATAACGGACAAGGAATAAACCTATCGCTCCGATCAGGGGAATACATATACAATACCATGGATTAACGTAACTTAATCCCGACAAATGACCATTTCCATCCAAATGAAATAAGAATTTGTGGAGAGTAAGGGACATAATATTTAATAGCTGAACTGAAATTGCCCCAATGAGTCCACTGCAAAACGCAAGAATAAAAAAATATACATTTTGCTTGAATATTAATCGCTTAACTTGTTTTAAATATGGGTTATTTGCGTTAATCATCATTATTTGTCATTTAAAGGAAAATTTTTTATTATACGAATATATTATAATGAACGAACAGTTGATTTTTATTTATAACTATTTTCATCTTGATCATTCATGCCTAGTATAATTATAGATATACATCTTGTATTGATGATTGATCCATTTTTTAATCGGCCATATTTCATGAAGAATTAATTTCATATGACACAAACGCCAAAACGATATGTTAAATATTTCATTTTTTTCATCTGCTTTCCTTTTTTATTTGCATGTGCATCCAAAAAACAGCAATCAATTCTCGAGCATGTCCAAAATGAATATAAAAACATAGTTAACTTGAATGAGCGTTATATGCACAATTTTTATGGTAAAGCCGATCCAGCCTCATTTGAACGGCTCAAACGGTATCGTTATGAGGCTTATCAATCTATAATAAACCTTCGATCAAGATATGACAAAACAAAGCCCCTACCCCAAGCCGAAATTCAAGAATCAAAAAAAAGGCTTGATATCTATCGATCATATCTCAATGCATTGGGCGCCACTTCTGCAACAAAAGATAATTTACTTGGGTTTTAAAGTATCAAGAGCGGCTTGTAATATATAACTCGCAGCCATTTTATCTACAATTTCATCCCTTTTTTTCCTGCTTAAATCCGCTTCATCAATCAAAAAGCGGTTAACTGCGCTGGAAGACAACCGTTCATCCCACAGACAGGCCGGAAGACCACTCATATTAGAAACAGCCATAATCCAATCTTTAGCTGCTTGTGCTGCAGGCCCAAAGTCACCATCCAGCGACAAAGGTAATCCGCAAACAAGACCCCCAACTTCTTCTTTTATAGATAATTCTTTCAAGTACTGAGCAAAAACTGATAGTTTCCCTCTTTTTACAACAGAAAAAGGGGAAGCAAGCATCAGGGTTATATCGGATAAGGCTAACCCAATTTGTTTTTTACCAGGATCTATTCCCAATAAACGATAATGTCTGGGTAAACCGGCCACTAAATCAGATAAACTGTTATAAAGCATGTAATCAATATGTTAGAGAAATATAAGGGTGAATTGAAAAGATAAATCTACAGAGTTTCATCTATCTTTTCCAATGTAAATTACATTTTATTATAAAATATTCCTTTTTATGGTCAAATAAACTGTAATTACTCCTCATTCATGAAAGCATTAATATATGTCCATTTCTCTTCCCTCTATGATGCAAGCGGTAACCTTTGATCAACCGGGTAATCCAGACGTTTTGAAATTATCCAGTATTCCCATTCCCGTACCAAGAAGAAATGAAGTTTTAATAAAGGTTGAAGCTGCCGGTATCAATCGTCCTGACATCGTTCAAAGACAGGGCAATTATCCGCCTCCCAAAAATGCAAATCCACATTTGGGTCTAGAAATAGCAGGAGAAATTGTTTCATCCCCGTCAAATTCCCATTTTTCCATCGGAGACAAAGTTTGTGCATTAACAAATGGTGGTGGATATGCACAATACTGTTCTGTTCCCTACGTACAGTGTCTTCCATGGCCCAAACAATATAACGCTATAAAAGCGGCGGCTTTACCTGAAACTTTTTTTACAGTTTGGACAAACCTTTTTGCAATCGGCAATCTGAAACCGAATGATTCCCTTCTGATCCATGGCGGCAGTGGCGGAATAGGCACTACCGCAATTCAATTGGCCAAAGCTTTTGGAGCAACCATTTATACGACTGTTGGCACTGAAGAGAAAGGGAGTTTTTGTAAAAAATTGGGCGCAACAGACTTTATAAATTACAAAAAAGATAATTTTTATGAAAAAATCAAATCGCTTACGAATAAACAAGGTGTTAATCTGATTTTAGATATTATGGGCGCTTCTTATTTCAGTGATAATATTAAATCTCTCAGTGAAGAAGGACGTTTGGTTATCATATCATTCCAAGGAGGTATAAAGGCGGAAAATGTGAATCTGGGATTGATCGCCATGAAGCGTGTTACTGTTACAGGCAGCACTTTAAGACCTCGTGATACAAAATTTAAGGGAAAAATCGCGCGCGCTTTACATAAACATGTATGGCCACTTTTAGATACCGGAATTATTGAACCTCAAGTTTTCAAGATTTTTCCATTTGAACAAGTCAGAAAGGCGCATCAATTGATGGAAAGCAATAAGCATATCGGAAAAATTGTTCTGGATCTATCACAATTTTCTGATTAACTTTATAATGTTAAAGGATTACGTTTATTCAAAGGTTTTGATTGCTCAACTGCTCGCCATAAATACCATGCCCCGATTGTCCTGAATGGACTCCATATCCTGGTGGCAATTTCCAGTTGTTTGGGTTTAGGCTGCAGTGCAAGATTTTTACAAATGCGCCAGCCTTCCCTAATTCCAAAATCATCTTTTGGCATGATATCCATACGACCAAGTGTAAAAACTAAAAGCATTTCAACCGTCCAGCATCCAATTCCCGGCAGAACGGTTATACGGTCAATAAGATCTTGATCTGATAAAGTTAAAGCCTCTTCATAGTCTGGAACAATACCATCCAGGGTAGCCATGGCCAGAGCGTATAGGGAATCGATCTTGCGGAATGAAAAGCCGCAATCTCGTAATTGATCCGGGCTTAATTTTAACAAAGCTCTAGGATCTGGCAAAGCTCCTGAATTAGCCAATTTCAACCTGTTTAAAATAGCATTCGCTGCATTTGCGTGCAATTGCTGCCCCGCTATGGCCTGTAATAAGGCATCATAAGGCGTTTTCCTATCGATTTTCAATCGACAAGGTCCTTCTTTATCAATAATTTTTGCCAGATCTTGATCTGTTTTTTCAAGAAACCGCATTCCCTGTTCAATGTCAGATGATGATTTGATCATTAAAATAGTCATTATCTCATATCCAGTTTAATGACACGATAATATATAGAAATAATATTAATTATTATTTTAATCGAAGATTTATTCTTTTTTAGATTACATTATGTTAAATAGATAAGGTTTTAGTTAATAAACATTCCATCCGAAGAAAATTACAGTCGAATGAACATTGGTAGACACCCTTCCCCAATATCTGGCAGACGAAAAGGCAAACGTCATTTATATTGGAATTTGGTTCAAAAATCAGATCGATCAGTAATTCATCATCAATCGGTATGCCATTTAAAACCTTCCCTGCTGGATCGCCCTAAAAATTATAACCATTTATTGAAAGGCTTCAAACTTCTTCGCAAAGAACCTTTCAATAGCAATTTTAGACTTTTTGATAATATTGACAATAAACTTGAGAAAATTATAACAAGTCGATTTTTACACTATTCAATAGATAAAAATACCTGTCTTCATGTTCCTGACCAATCAAAAAAACATCCTTTTTTTTTATATTTTACCACTTCCCTTTTTTTTCATGGAATTATTGTAATTCTTATTTTTGTGGGAAGCCTCTATATAAATCACAAAAATACCAATCCATATGGAAATAGTAGTCAGGGTAAACCAGTAGATGTCGTTTTTCTACCTCGATCAACAGGACAATCAGGATTAAAAGGTGAAGGATATAATGGGGAACCGGCCCCAAGCAAGGCGATTTCTCCCCCTCCCATTCCTGATTCGCTTCCTGTACCTCCAAAAATAGCCTCAGTTCCAAAACCAGATGAAAACCCATCTGAAAACAGAATAACAATTCCACAACCCGATGCAGAACCAATACCATCCAAAAAAGAAAAATCGAGACACAAAAACAGGAAAATCAATTTAAATCAAGAACATAAATATTTTTATAAAAATATTCCTCCACGGATCAAAAGAAAAACTGCTCATCCCGTAAGATCTCAATCGCCTTTTGAAAACCTGACAAACCTGGATTTTAATGAAAATCCAAACGCTTCTCATCGCAGAATGGCAAAAATAAGACCCCAGGGGTCACGTTCAGCCATTAATATGTCCACTGGTCCTCTAGTCAAAAATGGTAAAATCAATACTCCATATGCAGATAAATTTACCATTAAAGGGGTAAGTTCCGATTACAGTGATTTAATTGCAGCCTGGATCCAACAACATATGTATTATCCACCTGATGCTATTCGTAAAGGAGAAGATGGCAGTCCTTCCGTTCATGTCGTTATCAGCCGGGATGGACAGGTTCTCTCGATAAATCTCACCAACTCCTCAGGTTCTGACGCTCTGGATGCGGCAATCCTTGGAATGTTCAGAAATGCACAACTACCCAAAATCCCTCCGGATCTTCCAGATCATTTTGATATGGATTTAAAGATCAATTATATTTTATTGCGACAATGAGTTGTATTCTGCTTTATTTTATATCAGGCAAAAAAGTGTCCAGTTCACCCTGGAAACGAATGGGAAACGTACGTTTTGCCAATCCCGTTACATCATCTGTTTCAATGAATAATCCGCAAATAGTGGCTGATCCTTCAGCTGGCTGAAAACGATATCCAGGCATTTTTGTAACAAAACGGTTAATGGCCGCTTCTTTCTGCATACCGATGACACTGTTATAATCCCCACACATACCCGCATCCGTTTGATAAGCAGTACCCAACGGCAAAATCCGATAATCAGCGGTAGGAACATGCGTATGCGTTCCTATAACCGCAGAAACTTTTCCATCCAGATAATATCCAAGAGACATTTTCTCACTTGAAGCCTCGGCATGTATATCTATCAATACGGCATCTACTGTTTCACCCAACCGATAGGATATCAAAAGAGTTTCAATCATTTTAAAAGGATCATCAAGCGGATCCATATATAGACGACCCATTGCATTGATAACCAATATTTTTTTTTCATCCTTTGTAAAGGAGATATGATAACCCTGCCCCGGAGTCCCAGTGGGATAGTTAATAGGTCTGACTATACGTGGATCCTGTGCGATATAGGCAATCAGGTCTTTACGATCCCAACTGTGATTACCCAAGGTAATAACATCGACACCCGCCCTGAAAAGATCCTGTGCGATAATAGGAGACAACCCAAATCCGTGACTTGCATTTTCTGCATTTACAATAACCTGATCCAAACTTAGTTTAGATCTTAACATGGGCAATTCTTTTATAACGGCTTCTCGACCGCTACGACCTACTATATCCCCTAGAAAAGCAATACGCACCTTTAATCCTTCTGACTGTGAATAATTTCTGTTTCAGTAATGATCGTTTGTAAAGAACAATCAAATTTTTCAACCGGTACGGTTGATACCTCTTGATAGGAAAAAGCAATACCAGCGGTTTTAACCGTCGGATAAACAGCCAATGTTCTATCATAATACCCTCCACCATAACCCAATCGGTTACCCTTCCGGTCAAATGCCAGTAAGGGTAGCATAATTATCTGGGGGTGCATGATTTCCGTATCTGGATATAAGGTTTTATACCGTCCAGGCCTCAACTGCACTTCCGGATACCATAAGTGAAACTGCAAGGCCAATCCCACCGGTGGCGTTTCGGGTAATAGAATACGATATCCCTGCCGATATAATTCATGCAAACTATCCCGTATGTCCGCTTCAAATTCAAGAGGCCAAAAAAACGCAATTTTCTGACTACGAAAATGTTTTTTATGAATATACTGAACAATATTTCGATTTAACTGTTTATTTTTTTTTTGCTGTAAAATTTGATTTTCAATTCTCAATTGCCGCATTTTTTGTCGCAGCATTTTTTTTTGATTTGAAATATTTTGCATCTATGTCTTTTAATAAAAATAAAGAAGCCGCCATAGCCGTCGAACTGTCAGCTCTTCCGGACCTGCAAATACAGGTGGGTGCCAGAATAACGAAACCACGATTACGTCAGCGCCAGCTCCCTTGGAAGAAATTATCGGCCCAGGAGATGAACTTTCTAACGAACCAAGCAGCCTCCATTATATATTTAGGCTATTTCAATCCTGTCTGCAATAGTCTCCGCCCGTTCGGAGAAATATTTTAATTGTTCTTGCAATTCACGGTTCTTGTTTCTTAAAACCTCAATCTCATGCTCATTTTGTTTTTTTTCCAATGCATTCAATTGATTAGTTATGTCATGAAGCTTATCCGCCATAATCAGGCTTGCCAGAGCCAACAAGCGTCCCTCACCACTCTGGCCCCCTATCTTTCGTATCATATCTATATGTTGTTCAACAATATTGGCCATTGCCTGTAAATGACCTTCCTGCCCGTCCTCACATCCAACTGTATAATTAAAACCATTAATGGAAATTGTTACTTGCGCCATTCTTTCATCTCTAACGATCTTGTTAATTTTATTTTCCAACTAATCCACTTTTAATAATACATCTTTTACCTGGGTAATTAAAATGTCTAAATTTGCTAAAATTTTATCTGCATTTTTATTTGAAATTATAGAATCAGGTGAAGATAATTTTTTGTCTAAAAAAAATTCTATTTTATCAAAGGCCTTTTCAAGCTTTTTATCTGATGAATCCTGATTATTTCCCTCTTCAGAATTGTTTATGGACAATATATTTATTTTTTCTGAATTGTTTTTATTATCAGATTCAATTGTACTAATGACTTCATGCGTTTCCATGTTATTACACCTTATATGATATCCAAATAATAAAAACCTTTTTATTTTTTAAAGGTAATTATCGATTAAATACTTAAAAAAAGACACTTATCCAAAATGCAAGCCCATAAATTCACTTTTATATCACAAAAAAATATAATTTTCTCATTTAATAAATACACTACTGATACAAATGCATACTTTTTTACCGTCAATCATTTATCCCAATTTTACTTTATTAATTCACATATTAAAAATAATTACTGCCCTATAACTTTCATCTCTCCCCAGAATGCTGTTGCTTATATGGGTGTACGCTGGTGGATGCAACTTATAAAATTTGGCAAACAACTTTTTTCAAATCCAATTGATGATGCACTCGATTGCTTCGATAATGCCGGATTGGCATTGGCGGCTTTGAGACTTGGCCAAAAAAAAATACTCTTTAATTCAAAATCAAAACAGTTTAACCTCCTCAAAAATCGTGCGGACTCACTTCAAGCGATTATTTTAACCAAACGTTCAGAAAGTTTTGACTTGACCGAATTAAGATTCTCTTACTTCTAAGTAATGACTATTTCATATTACAAAAAATCACATAAACTTAATTTTACTATCCTTTCTGGAAAAGAATATTATAATTTTTCACTTCTCTAATGATTTGTTTTTAGGTTTAACAATGAAACTAACCCCTCAAATTAAACATATTCTTAATAATTACGAAAGTGATAGCCCGGTAACAAAACGTAATCTTGCACGGTTGTTAATGCACGGTAAACTATCGGGAACAGGCAAACTTATTATTCTCCCTGTTGATCAAGGGGTAGAACATGGACCAGCAAGATCATTCGCTGTCAATCCAGCGGCCTATGATCCTCATTATCATTATGAACTTGCCATTGACGCAGAATTGAACGCTTATGCTGCTCCATTGGGAGCGTTGGAATGTGGGGCCGGCATCTATGCCCATCAAATTCCAACCATTCTTAAACTTAACAATGCAAATTGCCTGAACAATGCAAAAAATCAGGGAATAACAGGTTCAGTTAAGGAAGCTCTCCGTTTAGGTTGTGTCGGTATCGGATATACAATATATCCCGCAAGTGACTATTTTTATGATCAGATGAGAAATCTTCAGGAAATTATTGAGGAAGCAAAATCTGTTGGATTAATATCAGTCATTTGGAGTTATCCACGCGGCCCCTCACTGGATAAAGATGGTGAAACCGCCATTGATGTCTGTGCCTATGCCGCACATATTGCCGCTCAAATGGGTGCCCATATTATTAAAATTAAGCCACCCACGGCTCATCTACATTTGCCTGAAGCCAAAAAAGTGTATGAAAAAGAAAAAATTGACATTTCCAGTTTAACCAAACGCACTGAACATATCATGCAATCCGCTTTTGCCGGACGTCGATTGGTTATTTTTTCAGGCGGAACCCATACCTCGGAAAAAAATCTTTTAGAAACATATCAATCACTAAAAGATGGCGGTGCAAACGGAGCTATAATTGGACGTAATGTCTTTCAGCGCCCACGTCATGAAGCCTTAGAAATTTTAAATAAACTTGTTGATATCTTTAAAAAATAATAACTATAGTTTGCATATAATATAAAGGCGTTTTATTACATAATTAAAACGCTTTTTTTTAATTAATAATTTATTATTCCTTCATTATAGTATCTTCAATAAAAAATTTGGGACGCTTTTTTACTTCCATATAAATTTTTCCGATATATTCACCTATAATTCCCAAAGAAAAAAGTTGCATTCCACCTAAAAAAAAGATTGATATAAGAACAGAAGCCCAACCCTGAACAACATAGCCCATCATTTTTTCAGTCAATATATAGCCAATTGCAATTAGTGAAATAAAACAAGTTACAAATCCAATAAAACAAATTATTCTCAACGGTATTATTGAAAAAGAGGTAATCCCTTCTAGTGCAAGTCCCAACATCTTCTTCAATGGATATTTTGATTCACCCGCCAGACGTTCACTTCTTGTGTAATAGACCCTGGCTTGTTTGTAACCAAGTAAAGGTATCAAACCACGTATATATATATTACGTTCTTTGAATTTCAGCAGACTCTGCAAAGCACGATAACTTAACAGACGATAATCCGCATGGTTGGCAATTTGTTCAACCCCCATTTTTTCCATTAATTGATAAAATAAAATTGCGGTTCCTCTTTTGAATACAGTATCCGTGGAACGATCCTTTCTGACGCCATAAACAATTTCAAATCCCTGTTTATATTTTTCAACCATTTTATCTATACATTGTATATCATCCTGCAAATCTGCATCGATACTGATACATATGTCCGTATCAACCGAAGATAAACCCGCTATCAGTGCAACTTGATGCCCACAATTTCTGGATAATTTTATTCCTCTTACACAGGATAATTCACGTGAAGCCAGTATAATTTGCTGCCAACTATCATCTTCACTTCCATCATCAATAAAAAGAATATAGCTATTTTCCCTGATTTTTTTTTCTTCAACCAGGCAATTGAGAAAGTTTTTTAAAATATTTAAACTATGTTTAAATATCTCCGATTCGTTATAACAAGGCACGATCAGAGCTAATGAGGGAATTGTTTCTTTGTCCATATTTCACCCCGCTTTATAAAAATCCCTTTTATCTTCCATTCTCATACAATAACATCAATGTATTATTTATTTCATGACCCAGAATTTATTAATAAAAAAACTATTCAAAGTATAAACGACCATTCCAATCAATTGGGCAAAATAGGCTTTTAAATTAGAAGAGATCAAAATAAAATCTAAGAATATTTTCATCCCTAAGAGGTTTAAAAAATAACAAAGTAAAAAAGTTATAAAAAATTTTGAAAACCTTAAAACAGTCAATTGTACTGAAAAAGTAAATAATGAATTTAAAATAAAACTTAAAATAAATCCAAAAATATATCCAATAATATTAGCCAAATACAAATTGACTTTAAAATATATAAGAATAAAACTAATACCTAAAGTTAATAGGGTATTCGCTATTCCAACAACGACATATTTAGTAAAAGTGACCAACATTATTTTCATTAAAACAGAAATGGAACATTATTTATTCTCTATACATATCTATATCTTTTTATTAAACAGGTTCTAACCTATCTTTTTATCAAAAACAATCCAATATCGAATTAACAAGATAATGTCTAATTGCCAGTTATACCTATTAACACCACCCCAACTTAATCCAGAAAAATTTAAACCCTTACTCGTTGAAGCCCTTGAAGCCGGACCTATTGCAGCTGTTCAACTTCGCTTAAAAAACGTCACGGACCTTGAAATATGCCAAGCAATTGAAATTCTTAAACCTGTCGTTCAGGAACGTGATATTGCTTTTATACTTAATGACCGTCCAGATCTGGCAAAAAAATTTGAATGTGACGGTGTTCATATAGGTATAGAAGATATGCCTATCCAACAAGCCCGACAAATTGTTGGGGATCATTTACAATTAGGTGTTTCCTGTTACGACAGTAAAGACTTGGCAATGCAAGCTGGTGAAAGCGGCGCTGATTATATTGCCTATGGCGCCTTTTTTCCTTCACCAACCAAAAATACAGAAATTCGCACTCCTGTTGAACTCTTAAAATGGTGGTCAGAATTAATGGAACTTCCTGTAGTTGCAATTGGCGGCATTACACCTAAAAATTGCAAACCCCTTGTAAAGGCTGGCGCAGATTTTCTTGCTGTTATAAATGCTGTATGGGGACATGCTGAAGGTCCAGCCCAAGGAATCAAAGAAATGTTAAAATCTATAAATGAGGCTGAGCAAGAATAACCATTCCTATAATTGGTAATAATAATAAATCTGCAATTATCTTGGATAAAATTATTAACTAAAAAAAATTTCTTAAAACGATAATACTAGGTTTGTTTTTACTACAGGCTTTAAAACGGGAATCGATAACTTTGTATCCATCTATAGGTACACATGCGTTACTAAAAAAATCGTTGTTTTTTCTTTAATAATACCGACATAAGCAACATCCAGTTTTTTAAGAGGAAGAATATCCAATACGGATTAAATCATTTCTGAAATCATAATTATGAACTGCTAAATACAATGCTGAAACTTGATCAATTGCTGTTTTTTGCCAAAAATGATTAAACGAGTATTATGTTTTATCTGTTTAATTTTTTAACGTATATCACGATCGATTTGATTCTGGTATGCCCACGCAATGAAAGGGATAGAAATATGGAAAACTATATAAGAAAAATAATACGAACCTATATTTGAAAATGACTTTCATCCCTTTTATTGCGATTTACAAAATTTCTTTCAATTATGGAACAACATTCAGTAAATCCTGAGTCACATATATGAAACCATTGGCCTGGGGAATACCATTTACCCAGATTTTATTTCTCTCTCCAACCTTGTTTTTAACTATCAATTGCTGTTTGGTATCGTCCAAGGAAATATATAATGGATCATTATAATAGGTTGTTAGAGTGTAAGTTCCATTATGTTGCAATACCAGTTTTTTAAGATATTCAGGTGAATAACTTCCAAACACTATTGTATACCCCATCAATCTTTTCAAATAAGATTCATTCTGAACGTCCATCAATGAACCATTCACAAAAAATTTAGGCTTTTCCATTGGTGCATTTGGTACTGCAAAAAGCGTATAGGGACCCCGACGTTCAATAATCGATAACAGACCTGTTTTCCGCAATGCCGCCGTATAATCCGCCAACACGATAGAGGCTCTCACTGTTTGATCCAATGATTCGTCAGCATAAACAGGCATATTGGGCACTGGAAATTCTTTAACATTATTGTAAGAAGGAATAAAATAAAGTTTTGTGCTCCCTTTCGTATAATATGTATCAACTTTGGCAGTATGACGGCAATACCAGGATGGGCTCCCATGCCATTGACATTCTCGTTCATGCTCGGGGACACCACTATTGGAACAATTAACTAATGAGAGTAGTCCTATAAAACCACAAATTTGAATTGAAATTTTTTTTAAATAATTTTTATCAGCCCAATTACCACCGTTTAAATGTCTCATCCTGTCAAAATCCTTATATTAAATTCTTACTCTTGCCAGCGTTTAATAAACATTAGACATAATATCTCTATGATTTAACTTGTAATAAACATTTCGACAAGCATTCAATCATTTATTTCTATCAATAAAACTACGTTATTCATACCCATAATATATTCTGTATATTGGTCACACCTGTTGCCAACATGACCAATCGATCTACACCCATGGCAATTCCCGAACACACAGGTAATTTTTCAAGTGAAAGCAATAATTCCTCATCCATCTCCCAATATTTCATTTCAGGATATAATTCAGAACGACGCTGACGATCGTAAACAAATCTTTTTCTCTGCTCCAGTGGATCGGTCAATTCTTCAAATGCATTTGCCAGTTCCAGACCTCCTGCATATAATTCGAATCGCAAAGCCACCCGCGGATCCAAGGGATCCTTTTTTGCCAGGGCTGCTTGGCTTAAAGGCCAATGGGTCAGGAATGTTGGATTTTGTCTTCCTATATTCGGTTCGACTTTTTCCAATAGAAGACGAAAGAACAAATCTTCCCATGTTTCATTATTCCTTGCATCAACCTTTGCCGCCTTTGCCAATAAGGCAACATCTTCAGGAAGATCAAGCAAGTCAATACCAACATAAATCTCAAAGGCTTGTTGAATTGTCAGACGTTGAAACGGTTTGGTAAAATCAAGCTTGTAATGATTATAATCAATATAAGGTGGCAATAACCTCTTTAACAGCAATTCTGATTCATCCATAAGATCACCAAGGGAACAGTTTGGTCTGTACCATTCCAACATCGTGAATTCTGATGAATGAATATTACCTCCCTCCTGATTTCTCCAAACCCGTGCCAATTGAAAAATAGGCTGATGAATTTCTGCCATTATCTTCTTCATGGAAAATTCTGGACTGGTATGAAGAAAGAGATTGTATTTTTCCCCTTGGGGAGTTTCATATACCGAATGAAACGGATGTAAATGGACTTCCTCCCCAGGAGTTTTGACCAAATAAGGCGTTTCAATTTCCATGTATCCTCGAGCATCAAAAAAACTGCGAATGGATTTCATGATCCATTGACGACGTTTCAATAAAGGTAAACGATCGGCTATCGATACTCTAAGATCAGACATAATATTGCAGGGTTCCTTATTATGTTGAGAAATTTATTTATGTCTTTAAATATGTAACAATTTAAATTAAATAAAAGCTTTCCTCTTCAAAGCAAGAAAAAATTCATGACATCAAAAACACTTCGAAATGTTCAGGATTTAATTGATTCCAGGCTAATTGATCAAACCATTAGAAAACCTCTGCAAGAATTGGAACAGTTTTATGCCACCGCCATTTCTCCTGAAATGGTGAATCTTATTCATGATTTTGAAAAGAATGCCCCCAACCCAATCGGTCTACAATACATTCCTCATCCTGATGAATTGAAAATTACCCCAGATGAAATGCATGATCCCATTGGAGATGAAGCATTGTCACCAATCAAAGGGATTGTTCATCGTTATGAAGACCGTGTATTATTGAAACCTCTACAGATTTGTCCTGTCTATTGCCGCTTCTGTTTCCGCAGGGAACATGTTGGCCCAGATCACGGTTTACTCAATGACAGGGAATTGATTGCAGCACTTCAATGGATTGAAAAACATTCCAAAATTCGTGAAGTTATTCTTTCAGGGGGCGACCCCTTTATTCTTTCGCCACGCCGAATGAAACTGATTATACAAAAAATAAATAACATACCGCATGTTTCAACCATACGGATTCATACACGTGTCCCCTTTTCCGCACCCTCTCTTATGAACAAAATCTTTATTGAAAGCCTGGACACAAACAAGGCGCTATGGATCGTCGTTCATGCCAATCATCCAGCTGAATTCACCCCTTACGCATTCAAGGCCATTCGCAGTTTGCTCTCGAGAGGGATACCTCTTCTTAGCCAATCCGTATTATTGAAAAATGTGAATGATAATATTGAAACGCTGGAAAACCTATTGAGATCTTTTGTTGAATGGCGGATAAAGCCCTATTATTTACATCAGCTGGATAAAGCGCCTGGCACCAATCGATTTTATGTACCCATTAATAATGGACAGGAATTACTTCGTGCATTAAGAGGGCGCGTTACAGGTATAGCTTGGCCTACCTATGTTCTTGATATTCCTGGAGGGTATGGAAAAGTTCCATTGGGACCAGACTATTATGATCCCGAAAAACCATCCTCGATTCTTGACCCTAAAAATCATAATCATAAAATTTAAATTATATCTTGCAGCAACGCCTAGTCCATTTTATATAAAAAGAACAATAAACCGTCTTTTTAGTATTTTAATCATCAGAGAGTATTATGAAACAACAGGCAAACCAAATCCGTGCAGGTCAGGTTATTGAACATGATGGACGTCGGTGGTCTGTCCTTAAGCAGCAAATCATCACACCTGGTAAAGGCGGTGCCTTTATTCAAGTCGAAATGCGTGATCTTAAAACAGGCAACAAAACCAATGAACGTTGGCGTACTGCCGATACCGTCGAACGTCTGTTAACCGAAGACAAAGAATATAATTACTCTTATGAAGATGGTGATAATCTTGTATTCATGGATCCGGAAACTTTTGAACAATTTATGTTGCCAAAAGATATACTTGGGGATCAGGTTGCGTTTCTGCAGGATAATATGAAGGTCATAGTCAACTTGGTTGAGGGCGATCCCATTTCCGTCACATTGCCCCCTCAGGTAACCTTGGAAATTGTTGAGGCCGAACCTGTGGTAAAAGGTCAAACAGCAAGTTCTTCCTATAAGCCCGCCATGTTATCCAATGGTGTAAAAACAATGGTTCCCCCTTTTATCGAGGCTGGAGAAAAAATCGTTGTACGAACAGAAGATGGCAGCTATGTTGAAAGAGCAAAAAATTAGGCTTTTTTTTATAGTTTTAAACCTAAACCATTTTTATTTTGATCTAAAGAAAAGATGTCAAATCTTAGTCAATTAAGAAAGACATCTTTTTAAATTTGCATTATTAAGTTAGGTTAAATACTAACTGAAAAATTCAAATGCCTTTTGTAAATTCTAGGAAAAATTAATGGCGATTCGACTTTCCCCTCATATGACCGTAATGCAGAATGCAGCACAAAAAGCTGCACGCACGCTTCTTCGTGATTTTAATGAAGTTGAGATGTTGCAAGTGAGTGTCAAAGGTCCCGGGGACTTCGTATCACAGGCAGACCTAAAGGCCGAATCGACTATTAAAACAGAACTCAGTAAAGCGAGACCTGGATATGCCTTTCTTATGGAAGAAAGCGGTGCCTCAGGGGGAGATAACTGGAACTGGCGCTGGGTTGTTGATCCTCTTGATGGAACAACTAATTTTTTACATGGAATTCCACATTGGGCAATTTCCATAGGCCTTCAGAAACGTAATGATAAAGGTCAGGTTGAAATCGTTGCCGGCGTTATTTATAACCCGGTTGCCAATGAAATGTTTTGGGCTGAAAAGGGTGTCGGCGCTTTTCTGAATGAACGTCGCCTTCGCGTTTCCTCTCGACGAGACATGTTTCAGGCTGTACTTGCCACTGGCATTCCTTTTGCCATTTCCGACATTAATAAACAGGAAAAATTTGTAAAAATCCTTAAATCAGTCATGCCAAAAATTGCAGGCATAAGACGCTATGGTGCCGCTGCCCTTGATTTAGCATGGGTCGCAGCAGGCCGTTATGAAGGTTTTTGGGAAATGGATTTAAAACCCTGGGATGTTGCCGCAGGAATTCTACTGGTCAAGGAAGCGGGCGGATATGTAACCGATCCTGAAGGAAATCCATTAGATGATCTAAAAATGTCTGTTAATACTGTTGCAGGAAATGCAGCGCTTTTTCCTAAAATTAGGGAAACAATATTAGAAAACATTTCCAAACCTTGATAATAAATGATAATTAATTTTAGTTATTCTTTTATTCTAACAGGTTGAGAATTCATCAAATGTTTTTTTTATCATCTTCTGCACCGGCACTAAAAAAAAAGCATCTTTATTATTTGACCATATTTTCAACCGTATTGTTTTCCTCTTGGAATAACATGATTTTTGCCCAGGTTAGTGTCAATAATTCAGCCTTGAATAATCTAGGTCCTGCAAAAAATATCCAACCAAAATCGACAAAAAATAAAAAAGCAACTTCTATTTCCAAACACACAAAACAACCAACAAATCCTGCCAAAATTTCGCAGTCAAAACCAAAACAAACACAAGCTGCCATCCCGCCAATTCCCAATTCCCCACCTCCTAACCCTGTTTTTAGAGATCCAGAAATAAACGTACCTTTACATCCACCAGCCTCTCCTGCCATGCCTAAGATTAATCCTAAAGCCCAAGGAAATGTCGTGGTTAATGATCAACACACCATCATTAATTTTAAGGGAGATGAATCTGAATTAAACGAAATAATGATGAAAACGGTAATGGATATGGCTAATGTACTTAAGCGGAATCCTAACGTTCAGATTTACCTTAATGCATATAGTCATGGAACTGTTGATGATATATCTACACCAAGAAGAAACGCCCTAAATCGTGGGCTTACTATACGTGCTGTCTTAATTAATCAGGGTATTCCGGCAACTCGCATTTATTTGATTGCAAAAGGCATACCGGAATCAAATACAAATGCAAATCCAGATTATGTTGAAATGGTACGTTCAGATTTAGTAAAAGACAAAAAATAACTTTTTTAAACGCATATTGTTTGAATTGTATATTCTATAAAAAATCCTCTTAAACAGAGGATTGTAAAAAGTAAAACAAATTTAGAACTAACCTTGACGTGCTTTCATTCGCGGATTTTTCTTGTTGATTACATATACTTTTCCATGACGGCGAACAATGCGACAATCTTTATCGCGGAGTTTCGCAGAACGTAAACTATTTCTGATTTTCATAATTAATTCATCCCAGGCAATAAATACAAAAGTCCCTTTTTATATAAAGAAAAATTAAAAAATGTCAAATGCAAAGCGATTATTTTCTAAAGTTTAAGCTTTTGGAAAACTTTTTCAAATTGCTTGAATTCTGCCGATCTCAATGAATTTCTACGCCAGGCCAAGCCAATTGTTCTCCAGGCTGGATTTCCCTCTAAAGAACAGACAGCTACATCCTTGTTTACTATTACACCGGATCTAATAACCATTTCGGGAATAAATGCAATTCCCAAACCGACTTCAACCATACTTATTACCGTATCCAGAGAAGAGGCGACAAAATTGTTGCTGAAATCGTTGACCGCTTTCATGGTCTGACTTTGTCGACACATATCAATGGTCTGATCGCGTAAACAATGACCATCTTGCAACATTATAATTTCTTTTGGATCAATCTGATGTAATGACACCCTATCCAAAGAGGCTAAGACATGATCCTTGGGTGTTATTAAATAGAATTTGTCTTTATAAAGCGCATAGGTATCCGCACCTCCACAGGAACATGGCATTGCAATAATCAATAAATCGAGATATCCAATGAATAATTTTTCCATTAGATTTTCAGTTATATCTTCCTGAATAGTCAAAGTTAGTTTTGGATAGGTTTTCCGAATTTCCCTAACCAAAAAAGATAAAATATAAGGAGCAATTGTGGGAATGATTCCAAGCCTCAAAGAAGAGGAAAGTGGTTCATGCGCAAAACTTACCATTTCACGAACCGTTTCCAAACCCTGTAATGCAATTCTTGCTTGTTCAGCTATTTCCTGTCCCAATGGTGTAAATACAACCCTTTTTCCCGCTGTTCTATCCAATATAGAGACATTCAACTGACGTTCTAAACTTAAAATTCCTGCAGATAATGTTGACTGTGTAACAGAGCAGGCATTTGCCGCACGACCAAAATGATGTAATTCTGACAATGCAATAAGATAACGTAATTGTTGCGGCGAAGGGAGTGCTTCCATCGTTTTTTTCAATCATTCATTACTAAATATTTCATTTGAAATATTAGCATTTTTTACACATATTAATAGAGGAACCAAAAAAAATTTTATAATGTTATTTTATTAGGAGAAAATAATATGTTGACTGTTGGTGATCAATTTCCATCTTTTAGTCTTACAACTGTTCCTGCTGGTCCTGATGGACTGAATGGAGAATTTATAACGATCAATAATCAAAGCGACAAGGGTAAATGGAAATTATTTTTCTTTTGGCCTATGGATTTCACATTCATTTGCCCAACGGAAATCGCGGCTTTTAGCGACATGGAAACAGAATTTTCAGAACGTAACACTGCTGTTTACGGTGTATCGATTGACTCTGAATATGTTCATTTAAACTGGCGTCTTCATAATGAAACTTTAAAAAATCTGAAGATTCCAATGCTGGCTGACAACAAGCGCGAACTTTCTGCAGCATTAGGTATTCTTCATTATGAAGCTGGTGTTGATTTAAGAGCGACATATATTGTTGATCCAGAAGGGATTATCCGTCACGTCAGTGCAAATGACCTGTCTGTTGGTCGCAATCCAGAAGAATTCCTTCGCATTCTTGATGCTTTGCAAAACGGGGGTCTTTGTCCTTGCAGCTGGCACAAAGGGGATAAAACTCTTTAGTTTATCCATTGATAAATTATCAAAGCCTCTTGATCTCATATCAAGAGGCTTTTTTATTTCAATTTGCTAATAATATTATTATAATTCTTCAAAATTTTTAACATAAACATTCATACCAAAGGAAACAATCTTGAAGGCTTTAATCTTGCAGCATGCTTCTTTTGAGACACCGGGTTATATTCTTGATTGGCTAAAAATACATCAATATGAAACAATTATTTTGAAATTGTACGAAATGGATGAAAAAAACATTCCTCTTTCCTATAACATCAATCTTTTAATTATCATGGGTGGTCCCATGAGTGTCCATGATGAAAAAAAATATAAATGGTTATCAAAAGAAAAACAATTAATTAAAAACTTAATAAATAAAAATATTCCAACTCTAGGCATTTGTTTGGGGGCTCAATTAATTGCTGACATTTATAATGCCCATATTACAATCGCTAAGCATAAAGAAATTGGTTGGTTTCCTATTCAGGTAATTCAATCCAAGGAGCGTAAGAAAATCAAATGGCCTGAAAATTTTGTCACATTTTTATGGCATGGTGAACAATTTGATATTCCAGCACATGCCAAATTACTCGCATTTAGTCAAGGTTGCCCACATCAGGCCTTTATGATAAAGAATAATGTAATTGGATTACAGTTCCATCCGGAAATGACTTTAACAATGATTCAAAACATGATTGAAAATTGTTATGATCAGGATAAAACCCTCTCTCCTTTCGTTCAAAGCATAAAAGAGATACTTTCTGTCCCAAAGGAACATTATTCAATAAATCATCAAATAATAGACAACCTGCTTTCATATTTAACTACATAAAGTCAATACCTAGATATTATTTTCAATCACTTGTTTTAATTTCTGTAACACAAGATCCACAAGCTGATTATCCTTTGCCTCAACCATAATACGAATCAAGGGTTCTGTCCCACTTTTCCTTAGAAGGACCCTTCCCTCTTTACCCAATTTCAATTCCGCATCCCTTACGACTTTTTTAACTGCTTCAGTATTTAAAGGGTTTTTTCCGTTAAAACGAATATTATATAACTTTTGAGGGAACGGCATAAACATTCTACATACTTCACTTGCTTTTTTACCCTCTTCAATAATAACTGCCAATACTTGCAATGCAGCAATAAGACCATCACCGGTCGTTGAAAATTCAGAAAGGATCATATGCCCAGACTGTTCCCCTCCAACATTACATCCAAGTTGACGCATCTTTTCAACAACATAACGATCACCTACACAGGTTCTCGTTAATTGAATTCCGGTATCATTCAAAAACTGCTCGAGTCCCATATTGGACATCACTGTCGCTACAATTGAATGATTTTGGAGCATCTTTTTTTTATCCCAGGAAGATGCAATTAAAGCCAGAATCTGATCACCATCGATAAGCTTGCCCTCTTCATCAACCAACAGCATACGATCAGCATCACCATCGAGGGCTATTCCCAAATCAGCCTTATGCTCCAACACAGAATAGATTAACGTTTCTGGATGTGTTGAGCCACAATTTTTATTAATATTTAAACCGTTCGGTTTACATCCAAGCGATATAACTTCTGCGCCCAACTCCCACAATGCCTTGGGGGCCACATGATAAGCGGAACCATTTGCACAATCAATAACGATTTTCAAACCATCAAGGCGACACCCACGGGGAAAAGAAGCCTTTGCATGCTCAATATAGCGACCTGCCGCATCATCCAGACGTACGGCCCGACCAATATGTTCATTACCAGCCAATTGACCTGACAAATCAGATCTAATCATGGCTTCAATTTCAAGCTCCTGTGCATCGGAAAGCTTAAATCCATCTCTATTAAAAATTTTTATTCCATTATCTTGGAATGGATTATGTGATGCAGAAATCATAACTCCAAGATCAGCACGCAAGGAACGAGTCAACATTGCGATCGCTGGCGTAGGCATCGGACCAACCAGAATCACATCCATTCCTGCCGATAAAAAACCGGCAACCAAGGCACTTTCAATCATGTAGCCTGATAAACGTGTATCTTTGCCGATCAAAACTTGATGTCTTCTATGGTCTTTTCCAGCCATGAACATCAATCCTGCAGCTTGACCAAGCTTCTGTGCCACTTCTACCGTCATAGGATCACTATTGGCTGTACCACGAATTCCATCTGTTCCAAAAAGTAATCTATGATTTTTCATTAACTTTTCCCATGTTAAACAATAAAACATCACAATTGATATGACAGAAATCAACCATATAAAGTCTGCCACATTTTCATGCTTTGTACCGCAGCGGGCACATTGTGAACACGAATAATTGAATTTCCAAAATAAAATGCTGGAGATGACGCTATCATGGTAGCGGCATCATATTCCTCAAAATTCATTTCTCCAGCAATTTCCCTAATGAAACGTTTTCTGGAGACTGCTAGAAGCAAACGGCAACCTAAGTTAGCAAAAGCGGCGAATTTTTTTAAAAGTTCCATATTTTGAAAATTATTCTTTGCAAAACCTATACCTGGATCAAGTATTACATTTTCACGACGAATACCTGCATTTACCGCTTTTTGAATTTTTCTTTGCAACTCTGCAAAAACATCAACCAAAACATTGTTGTAATTCTTATATTGATGCATTGTCTGGGGATTTCCACGCATATGCATCAAAATCACAGGGCATTGAGCCTGAGAAATAACTTGTGCACTTTCCCTATCATCAAGAGCAGAAATATCATTAATTAAATCAGCTCCTGCATCTAAGGCATATTTCATTGTTTCAGCATGACGCGTATCAACAGACAAATAGGCACCACATCCTTTTAATGCTTTGACAACAGGAACAATTCTACTACATTCCTCTTCAGTTGACACAGGTTGAGAGCCAGGTCGTGTACTTTCACCACCAATATCGATTACTGTCGCACCATCCTCAACCATTTTATGAGCGGCCCGAATAGCAGTTGAACTTGAATAATGTTTGCCACCATCACTAAAACTATCAGGCGTTACATTCAGTATACCCATAATTAGAGAACCTTCAGGCAATCCAGCCAGAGGCGAGGCAGTTGTTATTTTTCTTATCTGATTAGAATATAAGGGTGAATGAAAACAATCTTTGACATACCCAATTTCCAGTTTTTGATTCTCAATTATCTCAATCATTGAAAAGGCAACTTTTTTTTCTTGACCTGCAAAAGGTAATGCAAGCTCATTTTTGATTGCAAACTGGGCTGAATTTCCAAATAAAAATCCTGTAGGATTTATAATCATATCATTCTTAACACTATAACCATGACACTGTCATCTAATATCAATCTCAAATAAAATAAGTGAAAAGAATCTATTCTTTTCACTTAAAAAATAGTTTTAATCCATAAAAATTAAAACCCTAGTTATGTTCCTCAAAATTAACACCTGTTGCAGGAACAGGATTATCAACATGACCAGCATCATCCTTTTTTATTTTATCAGAACCAAAATTATCACCTGAATGATGAGCCACATCGATTGATGATCTCAATTTTTTTGTCGTGTCATCAACAAGGCTACGTTCAATTTTTTCACCGCGAAGAACCTGTCTGATTTCCTCTCCACTTAAAGTTTCATATTCCAAAAGACCCTGAGCCAATCTTTCAAGATCTTCCCTGTGCTCTTCTAACAACGCTGTTGCACGTTTATGCGCATCATCAATCAAACGTTTAACTTCGGCTTCTATTTCATGAACGGTTTCACTAGAAATATTTTTACCTTGTCCCATGGAATGACCGAGAAAAACTTCTTGTTCATTTTCAGCATAAGAAACAAGTCCAATTTTTTCACTCATACCCCATTCAGTAACCATCCGTCGTGCAAGATCCGTCGCCATTTTGATATCGCCAGATGCACCGTTTGAAACATTTTCCGGACCAAAAATCATTGATTCGGCACAACGTCCACCCATGGCAAGAACCAGTTCAGCCAAACATTTCGATTTGCTTTTTGAATAGCGATCGCCTTCCGGTAGACTCATCACCATTCCCAATGCGCGTCCACGTGGAATAATTGTAGCCTTATGTACTGGATCACATCCAGGAGTAAATAATGCGCAAATGGCATGCCCGCCTTCATGATAAGCGGTCATTTTTTTCTCATCTTCACTCATGACCAGTGAACGACGTTCTGAACCCATCATGACCTTGTCTTTGGCATTTTCAAATTCCAGCATCGATACTGTTCGACGGTTTAACCGTGCAGCCAACAAAGCCGCCTCATTAACAAGATTTGCAAGATCAGCACCAGAAAAACCTGGTGTTCCACGGGCAATTACTCTTGGATCAACATCAGATGCTAACGGAACCTTTTTCATATGTACGCGAAGGATTTTTTCACGACCCCCGACATCAGGATTAGGCACGACAACCTGACGATCAAATCTTCCTGGACGTAACAATGCTGGATCCAAAACATCAGGCCTGTTCGTTGCGGCTATGAGAATTACGCTTTCATTGCTGTCAAATCCATCCATTTCAACCAGCATCTGATTTAAAGTCTGTTCTCGCTCATCATTACCACCACCGAGACCGGCACCACGATGACGTCCAACAGCGTCAATTTCATCGATAAAAATAATACAGGGAGCAGCTTTTTTACCCTGTTCAAACATATCTCGAACACGAGAAGCCCCCACTCCAACAAACATTTCTACAAAATCAGAACCTGAAATTGTAAAAAATGGAACATTTGCCTCACCAGCAATCGCACGCGCCAATAAGGTTTTCCCTGTTCCAGGAGGGCCAACCAACAAGACCCCTTTTGGTATTCTGCCACCCAGCCGCTGAAATTTTTGTGGATCTTTGAGGAATTCAACAATTTCTTCCAGCTCGCTTTTAGCTTCATCAATTCCCGCCACATCCGCAAACGTGACACGTCCCTGTTTTTCAGTCAGCAAACGGGCCTTGGATTTACCAAATCCCATTGCCTTTCCCCCTGCGCTTTGCATATTGCGCATGAGAAGAATAAATAAACCGATAATCAGCAAGGTTGGCAATAAATTCAATACAAGCTGCCAAAAAAGATTTGGATGATTATCAACAGGTTTAACCTCTATCGTAACTTTATGGTCAGTGAGGGTTGATAAAAGCGAAGTATCCTGTGTTGGCAAATAGGTTTGAAATTTCTTGCCATCCTGACTTGTTCCAGTTAAATACCGGTCCTGTATGACAACTGATTTAACATTTCCAGCGTTAACATCGCCTAGGAATTTAGAATAGCTAACTTGATTGTCCACAACAACATTACTGCTTGGTCGAAAATATCCAATCACTAACATTACTGATACAATAACGAGTATCCATAAACTTAAATTACGCCCAAAATTTTTCATTCTACTTTATATTTCCATGTTTTAGGATAAACACGTTTTTAAAAAAGAATATTTAATATATATCATTTTATATTCTTCATATTACAATTTATCTCTTACTTAATAACATAAGAACTGAAACAAATCTTTCCTACCCTAAAAAATATTTTTCCTTAAAAATATTGAATTTAAACCGATTTATTATAAACATAATTACATAATTAAGCTAATTTTGTGGTCGAAAAAAGATGACTTTGTGTCAAGGATTGTCTAGGCTGGAAAACAATATCCCATTCTTTAACGGACTCGTCCGAATATATTCCCAAATGAGGTATAGCCAATAATTTATCATTATGCCAAAAAGCGGGTAATGTTTTCAAAATGCAAACAGGCAATCCCTCTCTACATGAAAATTGTTTGTAAGCTTTACCCAATGCAGCAATCGTAACTTTATCACTAATATCATATTCTGGCATAATAACTCGGAAACGATAATCCCAAATCGTATTTGGCCGGGCCATTTTTGCCTTTTCAATAACAGTTGTTTCTCTAATCATCAACCAACCATTTCCCAACCTTCCAGCTGGCATAATTTGTACGCCACCAAGAGTAACTTTGCGCATTGATTGAACAAGCCGATTAATTGATTTCTTCAAGGGTGCATACACAGAACCGGAAATTGTTCTGATTAAAGCACCCAACGTTCTTTCATCCATACCTTTGGTGGAAAAATAAGCAAATCCTTCTGATCTGATCAAAATGTTTTCTGTAACAAAAACAGCCTGATCCTGATCTTTTTTCATTCTTTTTTTACTCTCTTCCCGCGAGCGATGTAATAGTATTGAGACAGATCCTGAAGATGCCCAGGCCGATGACAATTCCTTTCTCACCTGATTTCTCTGAAATTTTAGATCCTGATTGGATGGATCCTCGACCCATATAATCCCTTCCTGTCTTAAGGTTATTCTCAAACGTTGTGGTGCAATCGATAGTAAAGGTCTTATTAACCTTATCTGCGGCAAATCCGTAATAGCAGCCATAGCGGCAATCCCATCCTCACCACTTCCGGCACGTATTCGCATCAGTACAGTTTCCGCCTGATCCCCAGCATGATGACCCAAAAGCAAATCTATGCTTCCCATTTTACAACATGTCTGAATTAATATTTTGTAACGCTCAATACGCGCTCTTTCTTCCAATGCGGCTCCAGGTTTTAGATTATCTAATGTCAGAACTTTTGATTCAATTCCAAGATCCTTCAATCTTTCTTGTGTGAGAGCTGCCTCTATAGCCGAATTTGACCGAATTCCATGATCAACAATTAAGGCGAATACATTTCGTCGCCAACGGGATGCCAGCAATGCAAGACACAAACTATCTGCACCACCAGATACAGCCAATACAATGGGTGGCAACTTTTCATCATCGTTACCCCAAGGTCCCAATGACTCAATACAAGAATTAAATTCATCTTGAGATACAGGTTTTAAAATATCATCCATACAGATTTAACAAATCAGGAACATTTGGCTTTACGACTTAAATTCAAGGCAGAAGATTTCACCTGGGTTGAAACATTTGGATATTTACTATGAAGCAGACTTACAGCCTGACAAGCTTCCTGAACCTTGCCATTTTTTAACATTAAATATCCTACACCCAACAAAGCAGATGGAGCCTTGGGAGATTTAGGAAAATTTTTATAAACAGCATAATAATTTACTGATGAAGCCTTGAAATTTCCTTGTCCAGCCTGAGCCTGAGCCAGCAAATATCGTGCACTAGGGGACTTGGCACCTTCAGGCGTGGATAAAATTTTTTGGGCGATGGATTCTGCGATCTGAAAATTACCATTCAACAATGCCTGTTGACCATCTTTCAAGGTTGAACCTGTTTCAGGTTTTACAGATTTAATTGTTCCTGAATCATCCGAAATTGATGATTTTTTAGAAACCTCACTTTTTGAATCAGTTACCACATCATCTGAAGAACCATCGGAAGCGCCTCCACGACCAGCCGCAAAATTCATATCATCAATTTTCTTATTGACAAGATCGTTTTGAGTTTTCAATTGGTTTGACAAATCATCAATTTCGCCCCTCATAACCCTCTGCTGATCTTCTAGATTGTTTATCCGGCTAACTAAATCGGGAAGTAAACCGTTATTTGTTGATAAACTATCATCCTCATCTTTATCTTTATGCCTTTTTTTACGATAATTATCAGAATCATCATTAAAATTAGTATTCTGTGCCTGAAGCTGGCTGATTTGCGATTTTAATTGTGCGACCTGGTTTTGTAGCGCAATAACCTGACGACTGTTATTTTCCTGGGCATTACCGTAAAAAGGACAAATCATAATTGATAGAAATAAACCTGTTATACTTCCTTTGACCTTTGGATGATCAATTGAAAGTAAATTAGAAATTCTTGAATGTTTTTTCTTCGTTATCATTGCCAAACCCTTTACTATCCTTCATTTGATAATAAATTCAAAAAGCTTTAACCATTTATAAATTACGTTCTTTTACATTACATAACAAAAAGCCGGCATAACGTATATACGTATTACCGGCTTTTATTGAAAAGTTATCGAGCTAGGAATTAACGAACTGAAGTAGTCGCATTACGGTTCTGTGACCATGCTTCTTCGTTGTCACCTTCAGCAATAGGTTTATCCTTACCATATGAGATGGTTGTCATACGATCTGATGCAACGCCCAAGGATACCAAATAATCCCGAGCTGCATTTGCGCGGCGAGACCCTAATGCAATATTATATTCTTCTGTGCCGCGATCATCGCAGTTACCGGCAATCATGACCTGGACATTTGGATATTTTTTCAACCAATCAGCCTGACGATTCAAGGTTGCACGGGCATCATCCGTTAATTTGTTTGAATTGAATTCAAAGAAAACACGATCACCAACATTAGCAACTAAATCAGCTTGGCTTCCAGGAACTGGACCACTCACGCTTGGAGCTTGTGTTCCACCACCATTACCGGTTGTCGCACCTTTATGATCTCCGCCAGAACATGCTGCTAGTAATAACGCAGCACCAAAAGCACTAATAAGCTTTATATTCATTGTATGTATTCCTACAAAACGGCTTTCTATTTTCTCAACTTTTATGTTGGTAAATATTGCCTAAAAAAATCAAAATCAAAATCCAAAAAGTCTTATTTTATGAAAGACATATCAATTTCAATTCTAGTCTTTCATTTATATCTAAACAAGTTAAATACACAAGCGATTTTAGCAAAAATTGAATTTTTTACCGCAATAATTTTATTTTATTTCCAAAATTTATTTTAACTGTTGCCAGAAGACCAAGAAGGATCCATCGCCATCGTTGATGTAGGAATGCTTCTCTCATGAAAACCGGAAACATCAATCATCTTGATGGATGAAGAAAAACCGCTTCCATGCGTACCGGCAGACGATTGGTTACAGAACGCCATAACACGGCCATTTGAACAAAATGTTGGGCTTTCGACAGTGAAACCTTGGGTTAAAATTCTTTCTCCAGTACCATCAGGCGCCATAACACCCAATGAGAATCCACCGCCGCCAATTCTCACAAACGCAATAAGGTCACCTCTTGGTGACCATACGGGGCCTGCATAACTACCGTTTCCATAAGAAATACGTCGGACTCCACCACCATTTGCACTCATTATGTATAATTGCTGTCTTCCACCCCGATCTGAAGAAAAAACAATTTGAGATCCATCAGGACTATAACAAGGGCTCGTATCAATAGCTCCGGAGCTGGTTAATTGACGTTTGCTGCCCGAACCCAGATCAACAGAATAAAGATCAGAACCCCCTCCCCTTGTTACAGACATAATGACAGACCTTCCATCAGGCGAAAAACGCGGTGCAAAAGATATACCCGAAAAATCTCCCAAAATTCTTTGTCTGCCTGATTGAAGATCAAACAAGTAAACTCGAGGACGGTTATTGACATAAGACATAAATGCTATCTGATTAGAAACAGGACTGAATCGGGGCGTCAAGACAAGCCAGCGCCCGCTGGTTAAGATTCGACTGTTAGCACCGTCATAATCCATGATTGCCAGACGTTTTGTGGGATCTGACCGGCGGCCTGTCTGTGCAACATATGCAATTCGTGTATTGAAATATCCCTTATCCCCCAATAAACGCTCATAAATAACGTCCCCTATCATATGGGAAACACGACGAAGATCCTCCCTTATGGCACCTGACCCGGAAATCGAATAGGCTGTTCCCTGAATCTGTTCACCGGTCAACGCATTCCATAGCCGAAATTCAACTCGCCCATTCACCTCTGATCCAGTCACGATAGCCCGAGCCCCCATGGCTTTATAGGCGGCAAAATCAGGTGTAGAGGTTGGTGATGTACTACTAATAACTCGAAATAACCCTGTATTATTTAAGTCATCTGTTAATACCTGAGTTATGGCACCGCCATTCCCAGAACCAAAATCAGGAATAACAATAGGGATAGGCTCGTTTCTTGCCCGATCAACTGTAATTTCATCTGCACCACCGGCTTGCTGCGCAAATGCAGATGATAAAGGTGTTGCCACAATTCCACCTGCTACACATCCATACAAAATTTTTCGGCGAGGAATTAAAACATCCCGTAAAATATCAGCATCATTATCAGAAATTATTGAGCGCATAATCCTATTTTCCCTATTATTGATAATGCATATTAACTTACAAATTTAGACATAATTATGGACGGAATACAAAACGAATCTGACCCGTCTTTCCCAACAGATTTGAAGGTATCGGTAATTTTGAACATACAGGACTTAACACGGCGTCCCTTGCCCGTTCTGCTAATGCCCTATATGTTGAATCAGCATTCATTTTTGCCTGAGTCACTAAATCAAATTTAACTATTCTAGCCTCTCCTGAAGCATCAATTGTTACAATTAAATGTGCCACAAAATTAGCATAATCTTTTGCTGCTGTGTCTTCAACATAACATCGACGAATAGATGCCGCTATTTTCCCCTGCTGACCTGCTGAAAGCCCTCTTGTGATATCACCATTTCTCGCTCCACCACCATTAGGAGCCCCTCCCTGTCTTGGATTTGCTTTGGCTCTGGGAGGATGTGTTTGTTTCTGGTCAGCTTGATAGGCATCCAACGTCGATTCAAGTGAATGTGTATCAGGAATTTCTTTTTTTGCTTTTTCCATTTTTGTCAATCGAGAGAAATTCTGCACCTGAGGTAACGCGGTGGGCATAGGCATTGGTGATGGTGGGGATGGAACATGAGAATTTGAAGAGGATGCCAATGGTGAAACAGTAGGTGGTAACGTTACCTCTGCAGGTGCGGGGGTTTCAATAGCTTTAGGTAAAATTGAATCCTGTTTTTCCATTTTTGCAACCGCATCAGGTGGAGGGGGCATTGGTGGAGGTGGAGGCGGAGGTGGAGGCGTTTCTTCGACAGGTTCAGTTTTAGTAGGTGTTGGCGCAGGTGGAGCATCCAGTTTTTCCAATGCAGGCGCATTCGGGTTCGGGGAATCTTGCTCCGATTTAGCGGGAACTTCTTGTCCTGCATTATCGCTTGTAAATTCAACCTCTACCGGTTTTTCTTCAGGGGGTGGGGGTGGAGGCGCAAAATGAAATAACCATGATAATAGAATCGCCAGAACGATAACCCCAAAATGCGTTCCGATTGATGCCAAAAAAGAGCATCTGAAAATTTTTCTCTCAGAACGGTACATGCCCAGCAAAATACATAATCCTCAATTATGGCGTTTTTGAAGAAGGGTTGGATGTTGTATCAGGCATTTGTGCAAGTAACGCGACATGCGTAAATCCTCCAGCTGTAACACGTCCCATCACTTCCATGACCCTGCCGTAATTGATATGCTGATCTCCCTTAACAAAGATACGATGTTCAGAATCATTCTGAGACATGACTTTCAACTGCTCCACCAATTGATTCATATCTACAACATTGTCTCCCAAATAAACGGATCCATCTTCCCTGACTGTAACAGTAATCGGTTTGGTATCTGCATTTACCGGTTTCGCGGCAGTTTTTGGTAAATCAACATTGATTCCGCTTGTCATCATAGGGGCCGCAACCATGAAAATAATTAACAGAACCAACATGACATCAACCATCGGCGTAACGTTAATATCTGCCTGTGGACGTCTGCCACGCCCCCGTCTGTTTCGACCCTCTAAAGAAAATCCCATTGATTTTATTCCTGATTTTCTTTTGCTTCAGATTGACGAGAAAGAATCGCACTAAATTCAGCCGCAAAACCTTCAAGTCTTTCAGCAAATAAATTAAGCTTGTTATTAACAAAATTATAGGCCACTACAGCGGGAATGGCTGTCAACAAACCCAGTGCCGTCGCGAATAATGCCTCTGAAATACCGGGGGCAACCACTGCCAGACTTGTGTTATTGGATTGTGCGATGGAAGCAAAAGCATGCATGATACCCCACACGGTTCCAAACAATCCGATAAAAGGCGCCACCGGCCCTACTGTTGCCAAAAAGGTCACCCATCTTTCCAGGCGTTCCATTTCACGGGTAATAGTGATTGACATGGCACGATCAATTCGCTGTTTGACTCCCTCACTGCTCATCTCAATTCCATTAATTCTTGCTGATCGTCGCCATTCACCCATACCCGCACTAAACACTGCAGCCATGGGATGGGTTGGTTTCACCCCAATATTTTCATATAATTCATCAAGACTCCCACCTGACCAGAATAAATCCTCGAATTCATCTGCCTGACGTTTAACCTTGCGGAGGGTAAAATATTTATCAAAAATTACAGCCCATACCCAAATACTGGCACAAACTAGGCCGATCATAACAAGTTTAACTACTAGCGCCGCATGAACAAAGAGCGCCCAAGGGGACAAACTGGCCGATGGTGTGGCCAGATTTGCTGCATTAATTGATGGATCCAAAAATGCCTCCTGCACAATTAGTCTCACTCAATTTAATTTTATATATAACTTGAGACTATTTATTATTTTCCAATATCCATTTGATATATTTTTTTTCCAATAAAAACAATCTTGTTTTGATAATGAGTAAAAATTTATTCGAACTGGTTTGCCTATATCATGGCAGCAAAAATTCTTTTCCAATCCGCTGGAAAAGGAGCTGGCATATAGGTTTCCTTCTTCAGACAAACCAGCTGAATTTTTAATTCAGTCACAATTTCTTCATTACGGAAAAAAACTTGTGATAACCAACAACTTGCCCCCAAAGTTGTGATTATATTTGTTTTTACAATAACCAGTTCATCAATATACAAGGGTTTTCGAAATTTAATCTCGGCTTCCCTTACAACCAAAACCAAGCCGAAATCCTTGTACAAATCACTGATTGTTCCACCCAACCGTCGTATACTTTCTGTCCGAGCGCGATCTGCAATTCCGAAATAACGGGCATGATAGACGATACCTGCCGCATCAACATCTTCATAACAAACCCTGAACCGGTAAGTTTTGACTTCCTCTTTCACCAAAGCAGGATTACATATACCTTTGTCAAATGAATTACTAGGGATGATCTCCATAATTTTCATTCCTCCACCACATCGTTATCCAGCAAATCAAATTGTGCATTTAATAATGCTGGGGGTTTCAGATGAAGATGTTGCCAGCCTCTCTCTCCCAATACACGGCCACGACTTGTACGAAGAACCAACCCTTCCTGGATCAGGAAAGGTTCAATAACATCTTCAAGAGTATCCCTTGATTCTGCCAAGGCCGCAGCTAACGTTTCAACACCGACCGGCCCACCCTGATGAAATTCAGCAATACGCAATAAATAGCGACGATCCATTGCATCCAACCCAAGCTGATCAACCTCCAATCTTGATAAGGCTGCATCAGCAATCTCGCGATCAACCGCTTTTTCACTCTTATGCTTGACAAATGCAAAATCACGAACACGACGTAATAACCTGCCCGCTATTCTGGGCGTCCCACGAGATCTTCTGGCAATTTCCGCAGCCCCATCTTCAGTCAATTCAAATCCTAGCTTACAGGCCCCTCTTTCAACAATCAATTTGAGTTCATCTGTTGTATAAAATATCAACCGTAACGGAATGCCAAATCGATCCCGCAAAGGTGTGGCAAGCAAACCTGACCGTGTTGTTGCTGCGACAAGCGTAAAAGGGGGCAAATCTATACGAACCGATCGAGCCGCGGGCCCTTCCCCGATTATTAAATCAAGCTGGAAATCCTCCATTGCCGGATAAAGAATTTCTTCAATTGAAGGATGCAATCGATGAATTTCATCGATAAATAATACATCCCTTGGTTGTAAATTGGTTAAAATTGCCGCCAAATCACCAGCCCTTTGAATTACAGGGCCAGATGTTGCACGAAAACCAACCCCCAACTCCCTGGAAACAATCTGCGCCAAGGTTGTTTTTCCCAGCCCTGGTGGTCCATGTAACAAAACATGATCCAACGCCTCATCTCGCTGTCTTGCCGCCTCTATAAAAATTGAAAGGTTTTCTCGTGATGATTTTTGTCCAATGAATTCAGCCAAAGATTGAGGTCTTAACGCGACCTCCACAGTGTCTTCCTGACGTTTCGTTGCATCTATGGGACGATTTATTTCAGACTTCATCGGGCCAACTCACGTAAAGCTTCTCGAATAATATGATCAAGTTGAAGGGGTTGATTTTTCTCTTTCAAACCTTTAATCACTCGCCCGACGATTGGTTGGGATTCCATTCGACGAAATCCAAGTCCCTCCAGGGCCAGCAACACATCTGCAACAATATTAGTCTCATTATTTTCGGTTATCTGACCTGAAATTGTAATTGAATTAATCACATCTGAACCAGAAGCCACTTTACCATTCAGTTCAGTTAAGATGCGCGTAGCCAATCTTGCCCCTACGCCTGAAGCCCGCATTAAACTTGCCTTGTCAGCTGTCATAATGGCCGAAGTCAATTCATCCGGCGTAAGAACGGATTGAATCGCCAGCGCCATACGAACCCCAACACCTTGTACCGTTGTTAGCAGCCTGAACCATTCCTGTTCCTTTCCATCAGCAAATCCATAAAGTAATATGGCATCCTCTCTGACGATGGTTTCAATCAATACACGGGCAATTTCTGGAGGACGAGGCAATTTTGATAAGGTCCGGCTTGAAACATAGACCACATATCCCACCCCATTCACGTCAATGAGACAACGATCCCCGTCATTTTGGTCAATCAAAAGCCCAGTCAATTGTCCTATCATGCCATTATTGTTCCTTTATTAACACGAATTTGACTTATCCGATGATGGGCATGACAAATCGCTATCGCCAAAGCGTCAGCTGCATCAGCTCTTGGAATTTTGGCTCCCGGCAATAAACGCTGAATCATAACAGATACCTGATCTTTGGTCGCCGCTCCCGTTCCAACCACGGCACGCTTAACTGTTTTAGCACCATATTCATTAACATTAATATATTTTTGCGCGGGCACTAATAATGCCACCCCCCTAGCATATCCCAACTTCAAGGTGGCAGAGCCATTCCGGTTGACATAGGTTTCTTCAACCGCAACCTCTTCAGGTTGATAAAGACCAATCAGTTTTTCCAAACCTGATGCTAATACACAGAGACGTTGAGGAACAAAATGATCACTATTCGTAGACAGGACACCACTTGCCACATAGGTAAGACGGTTGTCACGTGCATCAATTATCCCCCATCCGGTAAACCGTAAACCGGGATCTATCCCAAGAATTCTAACCACAACTCTTAAGCCGATAGCCGTTCAGCAATCTCGTCCGAAAGGTCAAAATTGGCAAAAACATTCTGAACATCATCATGATCTTCCAGAACTTCAATTAATTTTAGCAAGGTGCGAGCATTATCTTCATCTAATGCAACTGTATTGGATGGACGCCATTCAATTTTTGCACTTTCAGGATCTTTAAACCGGGCTTCCAATGCGTCACGGACTGCAAAGAAATTTTCCATCGCACATGTTATTTCATAAACATCATCATTTTCTTCAACATTTTCCGCTTCTGCCTCAATAGCCGCCTCAAATATTGAATCAAAATTTGCAACCGTTTTGGGATAGGTAATAACACCCATACGTTCAAACATGAATGCGACAGAATTCATTTCCCCCAAGGATCCGCCATATTTATTGAATGCGGCCCTAACATCCGAAGCTGTACGATTACGATTATCTGTCAATGCCTCAACGATAATGGCAACTCCGGATGGACCATATCCTTCATAGCGCACTTCTTGATAATTATCTCCATCTGCGCCACCTGCGGCTTTCTTAATCGCACGATCAATATTGTCCTTTGGCATATTGACAGCACGAGCTGCCGCAATGGCTGCACGTAAACGGGGATTGGCGGCTGGATCAGGTAAACCCGATTTTGCTGAAACGGTTATTTCACGAATTATTTTTGAAAATTCTTTTGCCCGACGGGCATCCTGAGCCCCTTTGCGATGCATAATATTTTTAAATTGCGAATGTCCTGCCATTAATTTTTCTCTTAATTCTTACAGTTTGATTTCAATCTTAATCTAATAAACATGTCCCGATTTTTAAACAAACCGACCATGACAATGTTTAAATTTTTTGCCTGAACCACATGGACATGGTGCATTTCTGGGCGTATCTGCCCACTCTTTTGGTGCATCAGATAATGTCTGAGGGGTTTCCCCCTCTATAAGATCCGAAGAAGAATTTTCCCCTTCATCATCAGAGACGTTGACTTCAACCTTGGCCAAAAGTGAGGTAATCCGTTCACGAAGCTCATCCAGCATATAATTGAAAAGAACAAAAGCTTCCTTCTTATATTCATTAAGCGGATCTTTCTGACCATAGGCGCGCAGTCCAATACCCTGACGCATTTGATCTAATCGCAACAAATGTTCTTTCCACACAGCATCAAGCGTTGTTAGCAAAACTTGCTTTTCAACATATCGCATAATTGAAACACCATAATTCGCGACCTTGGTGGCCATCATTTCATTAGCGGTTTTCGTAATGCGCTCTTCAAGTATATCAATTGAAATATCTTTCTCTTCAGACCATTCCTTAATCGGTAGATCAAGATTGAATATCCGTTTTACATCCGCGGTTAATCCGTTAATATGCCATTGTTCTGCAAAGGATTTTTCAGGTATGTATTTTTCGATCAACATATTGATCACATCATGTCTTATAGACGCAATCACTTCTGAAACATCTTCCAGAGCCATATATTCCCGACGCTGAGAATATACCTCCTTACGTTGATCATTGATGACATCATCATATTTCAAAGTGTTTTTACGCATATCGAAATTGCGCGCCTCAACTTTTTTCTGGGCTTTTTCAAGTGCCTTGTTGATCCAGGGGTGAACAATGGCCTCCCCTTTTTTCAAGCCCATTTTTTGAAGCATACCACCCATGCGTTCGGAACCAAATATCCGCATCAAGTCATCCTCGAGGGATAAAAAGAAACGTGAATTTCCCGGATCTCCCTGACGCCCCGAACGTCCTCGCAACTGGTTGTCAATTCGACGACTTTCATGACGTTCCGTACCAATTACAAACAGTCCGCCGCTCTCTTTAACCAGTTCATGATCTTTTTGAACTTTTTCTTTAAGGGCCGTTTCTTGTTTCAAGCGTTCATCTTCATTCTCGATATGGGAAAGCTGCTGATGGATAAGCATATCCACATTCCCACCCAATTTAATGTCAGTACCACGACCCGCCATATTCGTGGCAATTGTAATGGCTCCCGGAACTCCAGCTTGAGCAATTATCTGAGCTTCTTTTTCATGAAAACGCGCATTCAATACATTATGCTTTATGCCCTTTTTATTCAACAAATTTGAAAGATGTTCACTTTTCTCAATCGATGTTGTTCCAACCAAGATAGGCTGTTTCTTTTTATGTACCTCTTCGATAAGCTGGCTAACCGCATCATATTTTTCAGCCGCGGTCAGATAGATTTCATCATGTTCATCCTTACGCTGAACTTTAAGATTGGTTGGAATTGACACAACGTCCAGTTTATAAATCTCGGCAAATTCATCGGCTTCTGTCATTGCCGTTCCCGTCATACCGGCGAGTTTCGGATAAAGACGAAAATAATTTTGAAAAGTGATTGAAGCTAGAGTCTGGTTTTCCTGCTGTATTTCCACATGTTCCTTGGCTTCAAGTGCTTGATGCAATCCATCGGAATATCGACGTCCATCCATCATACGTCCAGTAAATTCATCAATTAGAATGACCTTATTGTTACGGACGATATAATCCACATCCCTGGCAAACAAGGTATGCGCCCGTAATGCCTGCTGCATATGATGCACCAACGCGATATTATGAGTGTCATACAGCCCTCCCTCTTTCAATACACCCTTTTCACGCATTAACTGCTCTATATGTTCGGTTCCCAATTCTGTTGGAATGACATTACGGAATTTTTCATCTTTTTCATAATTGGCAGGATCTTTGACTATCTCTTTTATAATTTCATTAACGGAACGATATAGATCTGAACTGTCATCCGCAACCCCCGAAATAATCAATGGAGTACGAGCCTCATCTATCAAGATCGAATCAACTTCATCCACAATGGCGTAATTAAACGGACGCTGAACCATTTCATCAAGACTGTATTTCATATTGTCACGAAGATAGTCGAAGCCGAATTCATTATTTGTCCCATATGTAATATCGGCGGCATAAGCAGCCTTTCGTTCAATATCACTCAAATCCGCGATAATCGTTCCGACATTCATGCCAAGAAAACTATAGAGCCGGCCCATTTCAGCAGCATCACGTGAGGCAAGATAATCATTCACCGTTACAACATGCACCCCTTTTCCCGATAGTGCATTCAGATATACGGCCAAGGTTGCCACCAATGTTTTACCTTCACCTGTACGCATTTCGGCAACCTTACCATCATGAAGAACCATTCCCCCGATCAGCTGGACATCGAAATGACGCATTCCCAAAACCCTTTTCGAAGCTTCTCTGACTACAGCAAACGCTTCTGGCAATAAATTGTCCAGTGTTTCTCCATCAGCTAACCTTTGACGAAATTCAACCGTTTTATTAGCCAATGCAACATCATCCAGAGCCTGTATTTCAGGTTCCAATTGATTGATTTCAGGTAGTCGCTTTTGATAAGCTTTTAATGAACGCTCATTAGAGGTGCCGAAAAAGACACGGGCAAATTTTGCAAACATCAATGTTTTCCAAATAACGCTTTGTAATCCTGCCTGTCATTACAAAGGGCTAGTTATAAATAAATTAGAACACAATTCAATCCAGACAGAAAAATACATATAGAAATAAGTTCATCGGTATTATAACCAACTTTACTTACACCATAAATATCATTTTAAAATTTTAAAAGTGGTTTAACTTTTTTCAAGAAAGGAACTTTATTAAAATAATGGGACAATTTCACCTTTCCATGATATAAACATATTCAAAATTATCTTTAATCCTCTCAATAAATAAAGGTACTATATGTCTTTTTACAACAAATCATTCAAATTTGCAGCAACCCTTCTTTTTTCCTCAAGCCTTTTGACAACAGCAGTTATTGCCGCTGAACCTGCTGTCACATCTACCCCGTCAGCACCTGCCGCTCAAAATCAGTCAAGTCCTAGCAAAATAGATGAAAATACTGTTTTGGCAACTGTTAATGATAAAAATATTACGTATCATGATGTCCAAAACATGCGCAAGATGTTGCCCGATCAATATAAAAGTCTGCCTGCACCTGTTTTGACAACAATAATCCTTCAGCAATTAATTGTTCAAAATGCAGTGCTACAAGTTGCTGAAAAACAGAATTTACAGAATTCCCCTGAGGTCAAGCAACAAATTGAATTCATGCAAAAGGATATCCTGTTTTCGACATTCCAAAAATCTGAATTGGAAAAGAATTTAAAACAAAATCCAATTGACGATAAAGCCATTCAAACTTTTTACGATCAGCATTTCGCCAACGCAGCCCCTGTTAAAGAGGCGCATATATGTCATATTCTTGTAAAAACACAACCGGAAGCTGTAAAAATCATCAGTCAACTTCATGCAGGCAAAAATTTCGCTAATCTTGCCAAACAATATTCAACCGATAAAGAGAGCGGTAGCGAAAATGGCGGTGATTTGGGATGGGTCAAACAAAATGACCCTCTTGCACCGGAATTCATCAATGCAGCCTTTGCACTGAAAGCAAATACAATTACAACCGCTCCGGTGAAAACCCAATTTGGTTGGCATGTCATCAAGGTTCTTGGTTATAGAAACGCTCCGGTACCACCATTGGATAAGGTAAAAGATGAAATTCGCAAAAACCTGTATCAACAAAGAATGAAAACCATTATTGAAAATGTAATTAAACAAAGTAAAATTACCAAAAATGATGAAGCCATTCATTCTTTAACACAAATGCCTGCCACACAAAAAAAATAACTCTGACAGAACGAATCATTAAAAATTTTTATAAAAGGGAAAATAAATTTTCCCTTTTATAAATTCAGAATGTTTATTGATTAATATCCCTAAAGAATTTAGTTCAAAAAACATATCATTAAATCCTTTTTTCTTATAAAGAAAACTTGTAAAAAACATTTTCAGTAAAATATAAATATTTCATTATAACCGGATATGAATCAATCCTATCGTATCCATTATTTTGCTCCATTGTTGAAAAAGAGTCTACCATGTCGAGTTATCCTGTTTCTCCGCTTGCCGTAACCCTCCCTGAACTTTGCCCCGTTGCCGGTGTAAAACTTGCATCTGTTCAAGCAGGATTACGATATACTGGACGTCTTGATTTATCGTTAATGGAATTCGCTCCGAACACAACCGTCGCAGGAGTATTTACCAAAAACAAATGTCCAGGTGCACCTATCGATTGGTGCAGAAAAATTTTATCTCGCGGTAAAGCCAGGGGATTACTTGTCAATGCCGGTATTGCCAATGTATTTACGGGTCAGGCAGGTTTTGATGCAGTTAAATATTCAGCACAGGCAGCCGCAAAAACAATAAACTGCGCACCCGAAGAAATTTTTGTTGCCTCTACAGGGGTTATTGGCGAACAGCTTCCTTATCAAAAAATCATCAATTATCTTCCAGAACTTTATTCGAAATTGGCTTCTGATCAATGGAAGGAAACAGCTCAAGCAATCCTGACTACGGATACATTTGCCAAAGGCTTTTCCCTTAAAACAGATATTGACAATATTCCTGTCACTATTCAGGGAATCGCCAAGGGGAGCGGTATGATCGCACCTGATATGGCCACTATGCTTTGTTTTGTTACAACTGACGCAAAATTGCCCGCTACTGTCTTACAAAAATTATTAAATGAAAAAGTCAAAACAACCTTTAATTCAATAACAGTTGATTCCGATACATCAACCTCTGATACCCTTCTTTTATTTGCCACGGGTCAGACCCCCAATACCGAAATCAATGATATTGATGACCCAAGATTAAGCAATTTTTCAAATGCCTTAGAAAAATTGTTACAAGAATTGGCTCTTTTGGTTATTAGGGATGGTGAAGGCGTAACAAAACTGATTGAAATCAAGGTTGAAGGTGCCGTTAACAATGAATCAGCTTTTAAAATCGGACAATCAATCGGTAACTCCCCTCTTGTGAAAACAGCAATAACAGGTGAGGATGCCAATTGGGGACGTGTTGTAATGGCGGTAGGCAAAGCCGGCGAACCAGCCGACCGTGACCTTTTGTCAGTGGCAATAGATAATATTTGGGTTGCCAAACAAGGTGAGGTTTTATCAGATTATGACCAAGATAAAGTTAACAAGCATATGCAAGAACAAGTCATAAAAATTAAAGTCAACCTGAATCTGGGAGAGGGACACGCAAAAATTTGGAGCTGCAACCTAACACAAGGTTATATTGAAATTAACGGCTCTTATCTGCGTTCCTAATTTCTTTTATTTATTATCAATTGAATCGTTTCTTTATGAATACCCCTATTATCTCCGATTTTTCTGAAGAAGAAAAAAAAAGAATTCTAGCAAAGTCAGCACTTTTCAGTCCTCCGTCCTTGAAATTATCAGATGGAAGACAGGAACTTGTTGGACTTTCACGGGAAGAATTGGAAGAGGTCCTAATGGATATGGGGGAAAAATCCTTCCGCACGAAACAGTTATGGCACTGGATTTATCATAAAGGTGTTACCGATTTCTCTTTGATGAGTTCAATCAGTAAACCCTTGCAAGCCAAATTGGCAAAACATTGTGTGATCAGCCGACCGGAACTGGTTATGCAACAAACCTCAAAAGATGATACCCGCAAGTTTCTTTTTCGCTTCAGGGATAAACAAGAAGCTGAAACAGTTTATATTCCAGATCGTCGAGAAGATCGTGGTGCTGTCTGCATTTCCTCACAGGTCGGATGTACGTTGTCCTGCCGTTTTTGTCATACCGGCACGCAAAATCTGGTTCGAAATCTTGGTGCAACAGAAATCGTAGGTCAATTCATGGCGGCAAGGGATAGTTATAATGAATGGCCAACCCCGACCGCTGGAAGACCCCGTCTTCTATCAACCATAGTTCTGATGGGAATGGGCGAACCTCTTTATAATTATGACAATGTTGCCAAGGCAATGCGTATCGTTATGGATGATGAGGGAATTGGAATCTCTCGTCGCCGGATTACCTTGTCAACGTCCGGTGTAGTTCCCATGATGGATCAATGTGGAAGGGAACTGGCAATTAATCTAGCCATTTCCCTTCATGCTGTCAGGGATGATTTACGAAATGAGCTCGTTCCCTTAAATCGTAAATATCCTATAAAAGACGTTCTGGCAGCCTGCCGTCGATACCCTGCAGCAAGTAATTCACGTCGAATAACGTTTGAATACATTATGTTAAGGGGAATTAATGATAGTGAATCAGATGCACGTGAACTGGTGCATCTATTAAAGGGTATTCATGCCAAGGTTAATCTAATTCCATTTAATCCATGGCCAGGCAGTGATTACAAACCCTCCAAAACTGAACAGGTGCAAAAGTTTGCCGATATCATTATGCAGGCAGGTTATTCCTCGCCCATCCGCACCCCAAGAGGGCGTGATATTCTTGCAGCATGCGGACAATTACGCACTGAAAGCCAAAAAGCCAAAATTTCTAAAAATTTAAAACATAACGAAACAATTTCTGACTGACAACATTGTTTTAAAATCAAATAAAAATTGTGAAAATAATTTATTTAATCTTATTTTCACAATTTTTCGAAATAAATTAATTCACATGATTATATGAATTTATCATCAATAATTATAGACTTGAAAAATTTCTACCAGGCATAGGCTTCAGGTGCCTCACCCCCCATACCGGGCCAAATATCATTTAAAGTATGTATTATTTCATCTGACAATGCAATGGAAAGCCCTTCAATAGCATTATCCAGCTGTGTTTCAGTACGAGGTCCAATAATCGGTGCTGTGACATCAGGTTGATGTCTTAACCAGGCAAGGGCTAATATTTGCAGGAGTTATTTTAAGTTCAGCAGCAAGATTCTCATATTTTTCAAGTTGGTATCTTAATTTATCAATTATTTTCAGTTCCTGTTCTCTAAAACGTCGCTCGCCATTTTTCTGTTTCGAAAGGACACCCCCAAGCAATCCACCTGCCAATGGAGAATAGGGAATAAATCCAAGACCATGATATCGACAGGATGGAAGGACTTACAGCTCAACTGTACGTTCTGTCAGATTATAGGGGCTTTGCTCAGAAACCAGTCCGTAAAAATGACGTTCCTTGGCCAATCCCTGAGCTGTGGCTATTTGCCAACCAGCAAAATTACAACTTCCTATATATAAAACTTTTCCCTGTTGAACCAATAACTCCATTGCCTGCCATATTTCCTCCCATGGAGTTTCTCGATCAATATGATGCATTTGATAAAGATCAATATGATCAGTTTTTAAGCGTCGCAAACTGTCTTCACACGCTTTTCGAATATGATAAGCTGACAAATGCCGGCCTTCGGCCCAAAATCCATAGGCTGGTAAACTTTGGTAGCCAATACAACCTTGTCTCTCTGACCGCTCTTTTTAAGCCATCGTCCAATAATTTCTTCAGAAATGCCATATCCCCTAGGAATTTCTGGCCATTGTAATCCTCCATAAACATCTGCCGTATCAAAAAAATTAATTCCTGCATCAATTGCCTTATCCATAATCATGCAGCTTTCTTTTTCATCCGTGACATCACCAGAATTCATGGTTCCAAGACATAAATCACTTATCTTCAGACCTGTTCTTCCCAAAAATCGATATCTCATGATAGCTCAATCTTTTTGTTTGCAATTTTAAATATTTTTGATTTTGCAGATAATGCAATTCAAATGAATTGGAATATCTAAACCTTGGGCGGTGTAATCGTCATAGGTTCCTTTGACAATGGAGGAATAATTCCATTTACAGGATGCGGTACATAAGGTGCTTCAAGACTGTTTATTTCATTTTCTGTTAAAGAAAAATCAAGCGCCTTTATAGCCGTTGTCAAATGTTCAGCCTTTGTTACCCCAATAATAGGTGCCGTTACGTATTTTTTTGATAATAACCAGCCCAATGCGACATATGCACGAGGGACATGATGCAAGTTGGCAATCTTTGCGACAACCTCCACGACTTTTCGATCCTGCTGTTCTGCATCCTGATACATTTTCAAAGCAAAAGCATCATTTTGAGTACGTCGTGTAACTTCATCAAAATCACGAGTCAATCGTCCCCTTGCCATTGGACTCCAAGGAATGACACCAATACCTTGATCCGCACAAAAAGGCAACATTTCCCGTTCCTCTTCCCGATAAAGCAAATTATATTGAGGCTGCATGGAAACAAAACGTGTCCATCCATTTTGCCTTGCAATATGTTGCATTTTGGCAAAACGCCATGTTTCCATAGAGGATGCTCCAATATAGCGAACCTTTCCTGATTTCACGATATCATGCAAGGCCTCCATGGTTTCCTCGATCGGGGTTCCATGGTCAAAACGGTGAATTTGGTAAAGATCTACATAATCCATTTTTAATCGTGACAAACTGTCATCAATTGATTGAAAAAGAGCTTTACGCGATAGAAAACCTGTATTAGGCGAATTCCGCCAAGGGAAAAAAGCCTTGGTCGCCACCACAATTTCTTCTCGCCGTGCCATATCATTCAATGCTCGCCCCGTTATTTCCTCTGAACTGCCTCCAGAATAAATATTTGCCGTATCAAAAAAATTAATTCCCGCCTCAATGGCCTGTCTAAAAAAAGGGCGTGCAGCAGTTTCATCAATTGACCAGGCTTGTGGCAACCGGTTGGGTTCACCGAAACTCATGCATCCCAAATATAATCTCGATACTTTAAGACCTGTACGACCTAGATTTATATACTTCATTTTTTTATCTCAAATATGATATGAAAATTATCGAAAATCTTTTTTATTGTTTGATTTTCAAATAAATAATACGATAAAAAAAGCGTTGTATAATATCTTGATATTCCGTAATAATTACCTGATCCTGCAAATAATTTATGTTTAGTTATAAAATCTGAATAATCATCAATTTGTCTAATCCATTATAATGACACTCAATCAGTCTTCAGACAGTCAAACCGAATTATTTTATCAAAAAATAATCAATATTCTTGAACGACATGTAAAAACACCGGGTGCACATACCACCCTGATTAAAGATCTCAAACTTTTTAGAAAAGAGATACCTCGTCAAGCATGTGCCTGTTTTTATCAACCGAGTATCAGTTTGTTATGCCAGGGTACTAAACAGATAATCGTTGATAAAAATATCTTTCCATACGACAAACATCATTTGCTCATTACTTCTCTGGACATCCCTACGAACAGCCAAATAATGGAAGCATCCCCTATTAAACCCTGTTTTGGAATTTCCTTAAATTTGGAACGCAATATTATTGCAGAGTTAAGTACACAAATTGATCTTAGGAATTCAAACAAAACGAAATGTAGCAGTGTATCTATTTGCAGTGTTAATGTATCCTTTTTGGAACCCATGTACAGGCTTCTATCCTTAATGGATGAGCCCGAAACCATTCCAGTTCTTGCCCCGTTAGTCATCAGGGAAATTTACTATCGACTGCTAACCAGCGATGCCGCCCCAATTCTTTTACAGATTATAACAACTGGTAATACAGGATCTAATATCAGAAAAGCAATCGAATGGCTTAAACAAAATTATTCTCAACCCTTGAAAATAAGCCATCTTGCCAGTGCTGTTAACATGAGTCCCTCAAGCTTGCATCATCATTTCCGCCAACTAACCGGAAAAAGCCCGTTACAATATCAAAAATGGTTACGCGTTAATGAAGCAAAACGTCTGATGATCAATAATAATCTTAACGCTGCCACTGCTTCCTATCAGGTTGGTTATGAAAGTCCCTCACATTTTAGTCGTGATTACAAAGCCATATTTGGCAAGTCTCCCCAAAAAGATATAAAAAATTTTAATCAAATATAGTTTTTCATTCCAGAATGTCATTCTTTCGTATAGCTCCACTAAAAAATGCTTATTCAATTTCTAACAGTAATTTTGCCTGACTGGAATTATTCTCCTCATAGAAAGGTCCACGATGTCGATCCGTTTTAATGCTTATCAACAACCGATTGGTCAAGCTCTTCCTTCATGGAAAAAAGCAAAGCTTCCCAAAAAAGAAACAATCACGGGACAATATTGCCAGCTTGAACGCATAAATGTCAGACAACATGCTTTGCAACTTTATGATGCCTTTTTTAACGGTACTGATAAAGGGCTATGGACCTATCTTTTATCCGGTCCGTTTAATGATTTTAATGAATATCGGGAATGGCTACTTAAATTAGAAAATATCAAAGATCCATTTCATTATGCCATTCTTGACAAGAATTCCAATCAAGCAATCGGTTCAATTGCTCTCATGCGAATAGATCCAACAAATGGAGTGATAGAAATTGGTAGCGTTATTTTTTCTGGACGATTAAAAAAAACAACAATGGCCACGGAGGCAATCTATCTTTTAATGAAATATGCATTCGAGGAACTTGGTTATCGTCGTCTTGAATGGAAATGTGATACCTTAAATGCACCCTCTCGCGCTGCGGCATTACGCTACGGTTTCACATTCGAGGGAATATTCCGTCAAGCTTTGGTTATTCATGGCCGTAACCGGGATACAGCATGGTATTCAATTCTTGACCTTGAATTTCCAAAACTTTCCAAGGCATTTAATGACTGGCTTGATCCTGACAATTTTGATTCTGAAGGAATTCAGAAGAAATCCTTACAAAAATTGATGAATTATTATGTTAAATAAAAACATGTAATCAAATCAATACACAAACATACCGATTGTTAAAAAAAGACGATGAGTTGTAATTACCGTCTAATTACAAGATGTAATAATTATTTTAAATATGACTAAGATCTGAAACTTTCGTTACAACCTCATACCTAACATCATCCATAATTTTAAAATGTGCCTTGCCACATTTAATTTTCAATAGCTCACTTTTAGATAGTTTTGATAAATCAACAACATCATTTCCTGTATTTTTAGTCTCCACAACAAAATATATCTTTGCATCATTTTCAAACACTAATGCCCAATCAGGGTTATAATTTCCAATAGGCGTTTTTATTTTGAACCAATTTGGAAGTTTAAAATAATATTTAACTTGTTCACTAGTCTCACACTCTTTAGCAAACTGATTTTCTGTTTCTGAATCTAAAGGAACTATATTTTCATAAATGGTTTTGCCAGTATTTATGACCTGAAAAGAATTGTCATTCATATAGATTTCAAGTTCTTTACTATCAAACAGCTTCATTTCATATTCAGTAAGCCCAACTTTTTGATACCGAATACCATTTATCATTAATTCCTGCATTTCTCTAGAAATAACATCGCAAACCTTATCAAGAAAATCTTGAGGATTTTTGGAAATATCACCAATTCGTTCAGATTTTTTCAATATCTCTAAAATTGTTGTCCTCGTCAGTTGAGTTTTATTTTCAATATAAGCAAATATATCAGGAATATTTTTAGCAATTATTTGAGTTTTATTACGCTCACTTGCCAAATAATTAGTCTGGACACCTTCCTCATCAATATTCAAAGATACCTTTTCCATATAAAGAATAGGTTCTGTTATTTTAGGTAAAATTTTGATAGCTTCGACAACTTTGTCTATTAATTGATTGGTATCATAATGAACACGATAGGTTGTTTTATATTTAATCTTATTCCATATTGCTAAAAATAACGGGTCTGCCTGAAAATTTTTTTTATAAATAACCTTCGTTCTTTGTGCCCTATCTTTAATCCGGCCTTGAAAATTAACGCCACAATCTTCTTCAATCTCACTTTGTAAAGCTTTTGCGAAATCACCATAAGATTCATTGGCAATAACCGTCAGACGATTAATATTTTTACCCCGTATTCTTTTCCCATCTTTATCAACGGCCAATCTCAATCCTCGCCCTATTTCCTGGCGTTTCTTCATTTCAGAGGTTGTTTCATTCAGAGTACATATTTGAAAAACATTAGGATTGTCCCAACCTTCTCTTAATGCAGAATGAGAAAATATAAACCGTAACGGCTCGTTAATATCTAAAAGCTTCTCTTTGTCTTTCATAATCAAACTATAGGTATCATCATCATCTTTTGTATTTCCCTTGGTATCTTTTAATATTCCTTTTTTATCTTGGGAGAAATAACCATTATGCAATCGATCAAGTTCCTCATCTGAAATATCTTTTTTATAACATTCCTTGAATACCTCTCTATAAATTTCCTCAAACCAAAGTGCATACTTACCTTTTACTGCTTGATTCTCTTCATAGTCTCGATAATTAGATACTTTATCTATAAAAAATAAGGATAAGACCTTTATACCATCTTTGCTTAATTTGGCTTCTTTAGCCAAATGCTCTATGATCGTTTTTTTAATTTGGCATCTTTTAATAGCATCTTTTGCATCATTACCGTTTTCCTGCCCCTTATGGAGAGTATGACCATTAGAAAATGTAATGCTTTCATCTTGTGCATTCATCTCATTAAGAATGTATCCATCTTTATAAACTTCTCTGTGATTGGATAATTCGAATAAATCATCACCAACCTTTGCAGAAATGGTCTTTTTCTTTACACCAACCTTATCATTCACATGAATAGTAAGTTTAACAGAACAACTGGTTTTGGCTGTCTTAAAATCACCGACAAAAACATAAGCACCATTATAAGCTGCATCACTGTAAATGGAATCAACTTCAATTTGCTTAACCAATCCCAGGTCATAAGCTTTTACCGGATCAAGCTGATAGACACAATTATATTGATGCTTATGGGTTGCGGAATATCGTAGATGACATAAACCGTTTAAGCTTTTAATCGCTTCCTTCCGCTTTTCTGTCTCCATATTCTGAGGCTCATCAATAATCACGACAGGAGAGGTTGCCTGAATATATTCAATAAGCTTATGACCTGTTTCATTGATTTTATTGATAACATTCTGATCTTTAGCAAATGAATCAATGTTCATAACGATGATTTCTATATTATTTCCTTGGGCAAAATTTTTGATATCAACAGGTCGCTTACTATTATAAATAGTATAATTCAGAGGCTCTCTTGCATAAATATTCTGGAAATGTTCACGTGTTATTTCAAGACTTTTCTGAACGCCTTCACGAATAGCTATAGAAGGTACAACAATAATGAATTTACTAAACCCATAGTGGGCATTGAGTTCATATATCGTTCTTAAATAAACATAGGTCTTTCCTGTGCCTGTTTCCATTTCCACAGAAAAGTCCATACTGTCTAACGACCGAGATTTTGCAACACCATTCTTTTCTTGAATTTCCTGTAAATTTTGAAAGATTTGTGCTTGATCAATATCCAAATTATTTTTTACCGGATTAATTGGATCATTATTTCCATTTGAATATAGGTTAAACCATGCTGTATGCTTAGATTGCCCTTTAAACAACTCAACCACAGCAGATATCGCATCTTTTTGATACTCTAGATTTGATTCAAATTCTAACTTCATAACCACACCCTTAGATTGTTTCGAACTTGATATCTGCATCTTGCATTTGTAATGCGGTATTTGTCTTTAATTGATCGTTATTCTTGAAAAGTTTATCCAGGGCAATAACCTTATTGGGATTTTCTTGAAGAACACTCTCAATAACATCTTCATTCACCTCTTCAAGAAGCAAAACGAGGATGTTTTCATCATGATTTTCTTGGTCGGATATAGAATAGATATGATTATGATGCTTGATATGACTATTTAAATCCTTGCCATTTTTAAGCATTAATTCATAAACGATATTTTCTGTTGAAGCATCTTCCGCAATGGGATCAACGTGAAGATCTAATTGTTCATCAAGTTTTTCACTGGATATATCGGTTCGCCATTCTCTAAAGTTGCTATCAGAAACTTTTAAGACTTTGAATCCAATATCAAGCTGATCAATATTTTCTTTATCCTTATTGTCTTCCTTGATCTTTTTACCAGCCCTTCGAATACGTTACTTGGCAATATCAGCAATGGTCTTATATCCAGCTTTAAAGGCCTCTGACTTTTCATCACATATTTCTGGTAATTGAATAGAGATACATTTGCGATGACCGTTATCCTCAGCATTCAATTGCATCACCGCATGTGCTGTTGTTCCTGATCCTGCAAAAAAGTCAAGAATGATAGAATCTGTATCAAAAGCATTTATTCTAATCAAATGCTCTATTAACTCAACAGGTTTAGGATTATTAAATATACTTTTACCGCTCAAAACTTTTGCTAATAAACTCTTACCTTTACTATTTGCAATCTCATTTAATATCATAGAACGAGGAACCTTTTTTCTTATTTCTCCATTTTCATTTTTTTCATATAATTTATATTCAACTATCCACTTGTGATCTTTATTTTTTTTAATGAGAATTTTATTCTTTTTATAAGCGTCTAAAAATAAATCCTGTTCCCACCTCCATTCTCCGAAGATTGTGGAGTTATCTGGGCATTTAATTAAATATTGTAATCCAGGTCTAGGATCATCAGGTCTCATTCTGTTAAAAGATTTTGTTTTATAAAAACCTAATTTATCAAAATATTCATCTTGTAATTTGAATTCTTTTTTTTCTTTACTAGTTAAAGATAGTCTAAAATTATTTATTTTTGAAATATTTTTAACACAACACAAAATATACTCATGATCCAAAGCAAAAAATTTCGCATCATTCCCTCCTCCACTATGTCTTTTCCATATTATTTGCTGCAGAAAATTTTCCTCTCCAAATATTTCATTCATCAACAGGCGTAAATTATGAACCTCATTATCATCGATAGAAATGAAAATAACGCCATCTTCTCTCAGTAAGTTCTTGGCGAGATATAATCGTGGCATCATCATATTAAGCCAATTACTATGATATTGTCCGTTCTCTTTCCTGTTTTTCTTAAAAATAGAATTTTGTATTAAATATCCATCCTCGTCTTTATCCCCCACATTTTTTTGATAGTCCTCAAGGTTTTCTTTGAAACGGTCCGGGTAAATAAAAGAGTCATTACCCGTGTTATACGGAGGATCAATATAAATCATCTTAACTTTGCCAAAATAGCTTTTTTGGAGTATTTTCAAGGCTTCTAGGTTATCGCCCTCAATGAATAAATTCTCTGTCTTATCAAAATCAACGGATTCATTTTTGTCTGGGGAGAGTGTTTTAGATGTCGGTTCTTGCAATACTTTATAAGCATTACTCTTACCCGCCCAATTCAAAACATAACGTTCATTTGCAATATTAATATCTTCTCCCAAAGATAATTTTAGCTTTTCCCAATCAACCCTACCTTCCGTAAAAACCTCTGGCAGCAATTGTTTTAGTTGTTCTAATTTTTCTTGTTGCGGAGACAAAGAATTCTTCATTTAAATAATTAACCCTTTAATAAAAAATCTTCTTATGAATGGAGAATTTTTTAAACAAACTTGATTGTATACTAATTTTTTTACTACAATATATATCCGGTTTGAATTCTACATACAAAAATAGTTTAATTTAGCATCAAAACACAAATTAAACATGTTTTAGTATTATAATTATACAGATTTAAAATCAGCATAATTTTATAAGATAATTTGAATCAATTCAAAATGTTTATACTCGTTTTTTGTCTAGTTTTTGGTGATTTTATGCGCTTGAAAGTAAATCAGCTATTTTTTTAATCTTATCAATTTTTAAAGAAAAAATACAATCAACAAAAATAAACCATAGTTTTCCATTAATTTATTTAATAAAATCAATAACTATCCATTATAATGATGAAAATTAAACTATGATTGTAAACCCGAAACGTGGACTTCTTTTTCTTATACAGACAAGTTTTAAACCTTTACTCATTTTATTTATTTGGGACATGCTAGTCGTCATTGGATATAAGATTTTTAATCTACACTGGTTTGATCAATCCGCATTACCAACCGCCCTGATTGGATCTGTGCTCGTCCTTTTTATGAATTTCAGAAACAATACGGCATATAATCGATGGTGGGAGGCACGTATACATTGGGGGTCAGTCACAAATAACTGTCGATCATTTGCCAGGCAATGCATGAGTATTCTCGATAGCAAACCCGAGCTTATATATGCCATGGCCGGATATGCATACAGTCTATCCTATCATTTAAGAGGTAAAAATTCCTTGACCAGCTATAATGTTAAAAAAATATTGCCCCATTCCATTCAAACCTATATTAAAAATCAGCGCAACCAGCCTAATGGCATTCTCGTTCAGATCGGCTATATGGTAACCCAGGAAAGTCGCCAAAAAAACATTGACGGCGCCCTTCACTCTCAAATCGACAGAATTTTATCTGACTTGGCCAATGCTCAAGGAGCCTTGGAAAGAATTAAAAATACACCCTTATCAATCCAGTTTTCCACCCTGCCCCGTTTACTAAGTGAAGTTATCTGCATCATTCTTCCTTTTTCAATGGTGGATACACTTGGGTGGATCACACCATTAGGATCCGCACTTGTGGGTTTCTTATTTTTGGCTCTGGACCGAATTGGAAATGATTTGCAAGATCCCTTTGATGAAAGTCCGCATTCCTTGCCCATGTTAACAATGTCACGCAGCATCGAGATCGATTTGCTTGAACAAATCAATCAATCTTCTCAACGCCCTATTCCTTCCATTAACGGAATTCAATGGTAAATTAAAATAAAATACCTATATATACACATTATATAAAATTTTTTTTCTAAAATATCAAATGACAATTTATCCTGAATATGGTATAGTATATTAAATGAGTGTATTGAAAAATTCTTCCAAAGGTGGTGTAACCGACGAAATGGCTCAAGCAGCCGTCGCAGAAACCGCCGCACAACAATCCAATAGTAAAACCTCTTTTCCTTTTCAAGAAGGCGATGCCATTGTCTATGCTGCACATGGTGTAGGCCGAATTGATCGTATTGGCGTGGAAGAGATTGCAGGCACGAAACTGGAAATGATCCAGATCTCTTTTCCAGATAATCAGATGACCCTGCGTATCCCTTTAGATAAAGCAAAAAAAGCTGGATTACGCAAAATTGCTTCCCGTGAAATTGTCGGAAAAGCCATGTCAATTATCAAAAGCAAGCCGCAAACCAGCAAAGGTATGTGGGCAAGACGGGCTTTGGTTTACCAGGAAAAAATCAATTCTGGTGATCTGATGCAGATTGCTGAAGTTTTAAGGGATCTACGCAGAAACGCTGACAGTCTTGATGGCAGTTTTAGCGAAAGAAAACTATTTGAAGCGGCTCAAGACCGTTTTGTAACCGAGGTGGCCGTTTTGGAATCAAAAAAACCAGAAGACGTTCTCAACGAATTAACAAACGTGATGAAAACAGCTTAGAATTTATCAATTGATCATTACAATTACAACGAAAGGAGAGTTGCTCTCCTTTTTTTCATGTCTTTATTTATAATAAATGAATATATAATGACATTTTGTTATCCTTTACAATTGATATTAAACGAGTATGATAAAAGGCTTGTTAACTATTTATAAAGATTATTAGAACCTGAATAATTTTTAGATTGTCAAAAGCGTATACAAAATGTTTTTTCAAAAAAAATCGATTTCTGCCTCTCATAATACATCCAATCAAAATTTGATTGCTCAATTAACAAAAATATCTGGAAGCAGAAACGTTATAACTGACCCATCCAAAATGGGATTATATTGTAATGGTTTTCGATATGGATCTGGGAAAGCAATAGCAATTGTAACGCCAGAGCATATTCTGGATCAGTGGAATGTTGTCAAGTCCTGTATAGAATCAAATGTAATAATTATCATGCAGGCCGCCAATACTGGACTGACCGGTGGATCTACCCCCGATGGCAATGATTATGATCGTGACATTGTCATTATTAACACCATGAAAATGAAAAAAATTTATGTGATTAATAATGGTGAACAGGTAATATGTCTTCCCGGGGCGACTTTAAATGAACTTGAACAAAAATTAAGGCCCTATCATCGTGATCCTCATTCTGTAATCGGATCATCATGCATCGGTGCTTCAGTTCTTGGAGGAATAAGCAATAATTCTGGTGGGGCATTAGTACAGCGAGGCCCCGCCTATACCGAGATGGCCCTTTATGCCCAATGTAATAAAGATGGTAAATTAGAACTTGTTAATCATCTTGGCGTTGAGTTGGGAAACACACCTGAGGAAATCCTGAGACGACTTGATCACGGTAATTTCGATCATGAATTGATAAAACAATCTGATAAATGCTGTTCAGACCATCATTATAGGGATCATGTCTGCGAAGTTGATGCCCCTACACCCGCCCGTTATAATGCCGATCCCAATCATTTATATGAAGCCTCTGGATGTGCCGGTAAACTCTCAATTTTTGCTGTACGCCTTGATACATTTCCACAGGAAAAGGAAACAAGAGTTTTTTATATCGGTACAAACGATCCAAATGATCTTACCAATATTCGATATAATATGCTCAGCAAGAAAATAGTTCCCATATCCGGTGAGTATATCCATCAAGATGCTTACAATATTGCCGCTATTTACGGAAAAGATACATTCATTTTTATAAATTATCTGGGTACTGCACATATTCCACAATTATTCTCCCTGAAAAACAAATTTGATTTTATTACAAATAAAATCCCGTTTTTCCCAAAACATTTCAGTGATAAGGCAATGCAGTTTTTTAGTAAATTATTTCCCCAGCATTTGCCGGAACGAATGAACGAATATGCAAAAAAATATGAACATCATTTGCTATTGAAAGTGGGCAAAGAAGAAATTGAACCTGTTCGTTCCCATTTAAAATCTTATTTTAAGGAAAAAACATTGGGAAGCTTTTTTGAATGCAATACCGAAGAAGGTCGCAAAGCATTCCTGCATCGCTTTGCTGTGGCAGGGGCTGCTGTTCGTTACAGGAATGTCCATACGGATACGGTTGAAAATATTCTGGCCATTGATGTTGCCCTACGTCGTAATGATAAAGAATGGGTGGAACATTTGCCTGAAGAAATAGAAGAACCAATTCTCCATAAATTATATTACGGTCATTTCTTTTGTCACGTTTTTCATCAGGATTATATTATTCAAAAAGGATATGATGTATTTGCACTTGAAGAAAAAATGTTGAGAATTCTTGATCAAAGAGGAGCGGAATATCCCGCTGAACATAATGTCGGTCATCTTTATTCAGCTAAAGATCCTTTGAAGAATTTTTACAAAGATCTTGATCCTTGCAATGCTTTCAATCCTGGCATTGGAAAAACTAGCAAATTAAAAAACTGGAAAGAATAACAGCTTTAAGAAAAAAAGACGCTTGAATAATAATACCGTTTCAAAACATATTCAAATCGTCTTCTTTTTAATGTTAAATAAGCGAATTCCTGATTGGTTGTATAAATTATTGATATCAAATTAAAATTTATATTTTCTGATTTGCCTTAATAATCAAATTCATAAAGCAATCCCACGTTACTACCTGGATCATTATCTGGGGTAACAAATCTTGAATTGTCTTTTCCCGTTCCAACCGCTGCAGTAGCTTTCAAGTGTTTGGTGATATCAATCTGCATCTCGGCCTGTGTACCTGCATTGCCTGTAGATTGTTTGGCACCAATATAGACACCTTTTGCCACATACTTCCCTGCAGCAACACTTGCCCCATTATTGGAGCCTCCATTTTCATTGCTACGACTCCCTCCTCCTAAAGAAAGTCGATCCAATCCAAGGCTTTTTCTCACGGTACCCAAGGGATCAATCCCTGCACTTTGTCCTCCCAACGTTGCCAATGCCAATCCTATTTCTGCCATTTGGGTTGCCGAAAGACTTTGTGAATCAACACCAAATAATAGAATGGCTAGAACCCTGTCTTGTGACAATGGAGGAGAAGAGGTTAACGTGATTTTGGGTGAACTTGCAAAACCTGTAATCAATAATCTGGCCGTGTTTCCTTCAACCGTTTTTTTTACCTCAAAATCCAGAGAGGGATCAATCTTGCGATCTACATTACTTCCCTGAAACCCGATCACACCCCTTGTGAAATCCAATGATATTCCTGAAAGATCAATATGACCGTTTTGCATCTTCATTCCCCCCGCAACTGAAGGCGCATCAGCTGTTCCAGTGATATGCAATGCGCCTGCCATATCTGTAAACAGTCCGAAACCTTGAACCAAGATTTGACCGGCAGATTTAATGGTTAAATCCAAACCGATAATGGGTCCTGGAAGATTTGGCCTGCTTTCTGTTTCAATCTTGTCACCTGGACGAATTACTTTTAATGGAACAACAGAACTTGAAATAGAATGCGGTATATTAATCTCGGCATGTTTGATCCGAATTATTCCCTTCATATCAATTTTTGATTTTGCCATTCCACTAACATCGATATCGCCATCAAGAATGGCTGTTAACAAATCACTAACCAATGGACGGGCATTTTTCATATTCATATGCAAGCTTACCGGAATACCCGGTTGAAAAACTCCAATTTGTCCATTGGCATATATATCCCCATGTCCCGCCTTGGCAGTAAGTGATTCAAGGGTTATATGATCTTTTTTCCCAACAAGCTTTGCCTGTATATCCTGAATACTTGTCCCTTGTGCGTAATCTCTAAAACTTCCTTTGAAAAGCTTTACAGTTCCATTAACAATCGGTTCCATAAAACTACCCGCAATTTGCATGGCAAGATTGATATTGCCCTTGACTTGCTGACCATAGGCACCCGCAATCGCATTTCCCAATCCCAAATCAATTTTCCCTTCGAGATTCAAATCCATCTTACCATTTGAATTTAAAGGTATTAAACCATTCATACTCAAATCAAATTTCTTTCCCATCTGTAAATGCGTATGCGTTTGGGCATTTTTACCCATCAAATTTGTCCGAGAAATCAATTGTGCAACAGGTAGAGAGGCGGCTTCTCCTGTAAGCATTTTAATATTCGTTGCATTAATTTGAATTGAACCTGTGGGTTTTTCCAACGTCCCTTTTAACCTGGCCTGGGCATTTAAGATTCCATTCGCCTGTAACTGAGGTAAAAAAGGTTTTAAAATGGCAGGAGTCACATTTTGAATACTAGCATTCAAATTTAATGCTGGCATAATTACTCCAGCCAAATCGATAATGGCCAAGGGCGCATTTGGAGGAGCCAAGGTTAAACGAAAATGATCTATGGCTATTTTCTCCCCAAAATCCACCTTGGCTGGAGCAGTCAGGTGTATATTTTCACCTTTTGCCAATGCATTTAGTTTTTGCAAAAAAACATTTTTTTTCTTCAAATCCAACAGTAGTGCCGTATCAAATGCACCTTTACTTTGCATTAACGAAGGAAAATCAGCATTTGCCATTACTTTCAAGTTATCGATAAAACCATTGGCACTTAACCGGATATTACCTTTTGCCTGTGGAAGCTGAAAATCCGAAATTTGCGCCTTTAAATTGATTAAGGGCTTCTCTAATGGATGATCAATATAACCCGTTAAAAGCAAATTATTGAACCTGTAATTTGGCATATTCACTTTGCTGCTTGCATTAACGAATAATTTTTGGTTTGTATGCGGTGAGGAATGGATTTGTAAGGCAAGATTGCCCTCAATATTCTGTCGAACCAGTTTTTTAAAATCGGCCAGTCGAGTTATTTTTATATCAAGGTTACCATTAGGAATTATATTTTTACCGGAAATACTAAAATCAGCGAGACCATTCAAGGATCGCCAATTCAATTTTCTTAAATTAAAATAATAATTATCAGTATTTTTCTTTTGACTTGCCAACAGTTCCATTTCTATCGGTGAACGGTCAAGATTTCCATTCAAGGATACCAAAAGCGTTGGTAGCGCAAATAAATGATTCAGCTCAGCCTTCATTTTTAAATCGCTTGGCGCTATTACATAATCTCTTTTTGATGATGTTTGAAATTTAGTAGCCATTTCAAATCTCAAACCCAGATCTTCCAGAGATCCATCAGCTTTTAAAACCGCCTTTCCCTGACCCGTCAATAACGGGGAAAGTGCCATAAGATTATCTATATTAAGATTAACAACCGCCCTGACCTGTTGATCCAATAAATGTCCATTACCTTGAATTGATAAATTTTGACCTGATATTGTCAAATTATCCAAATAGATATCAGGTTTTTCTTTATGGAAAATACGTGCATGAATACCAAGATGTCCCTTGGATCCAACCATATTTACCATTGCAGGTAATCCTTGATTAACCTGTATGGGACCATCCAAATCAAATACAATTGGATTATCTGCATGCTCTGGCATTGTAAAAGCAAGATTGAATACTGATTGACCTCCCAACCTAACACCTGTCAATTCGGCTATATCACTTAAATGTGGTAGAGCCAGATCAATCGATCCTTTTAAGACAGGGTGAAAAAAGATATGTCCCACAGCCTTCACAAGGTCATGTTGAACTCGAAAATCAATTGATTGTTCAGGTTCATTTATTCCATATACAGCATCAGCTATAATTGGGACTTTGGCAAACATCATTGGATGTTTTCCGGGAACACGCAACCCCTCTGCAATTAAATGTATATGAGCTCTATCGATTTGCCTTGAATTTATGGCTTGCAAATCATCATTTTGCTCTCCCGAAAAAGAAACAATAAGATTATTCAAAAACGTTTTACCAGCCGCTAGATTGACCAGTTTGAATTTTCCCTGACCGATTGGTTTTGTCAATAATCCAGTCAATCTGGCATCTAGATCCCATCCATCCCAATGAATTTGCGGATTCAAGGTCACTGCTGGAGAATGACCGGATAAATCAACATTCATTTTTGAATGATTAAGGTCAATATGTCCATTTTCCCTTAAATACGTCTGATTTGATTTCAGTTCCATTTTTGTATTCAATGAATCAAACGGTCCATCAAGCGACAAATTAAATGATAAGGGAGTTAATTGATCGGACTTTAATAAACGTTCAAGAATTCCATCTGGATTGGATTTTGCCAAAAAAGTTAACTGTCCTTTTGAAACCTGATGATTTTTAACTGTTAACTTCAAGAAAAGATTTGTTGATTTATTAAGTTCTTCACCATCAAGCTCCAGATTTGTGTCAGGCAATGCATTCAGTTTAAATTCATCTAGAAAGAATAATATATTAGAAGTCGATAGTTTTCCGTTAACCTTTAAATCTAACGTTTTTGAAAAAATTGTCTGAGCAAGATGCAATTTATTAATTTGTAAATGGTTAATCGAGGCAGATAACCATAAAAATGACAAATCGGATGATGTGGAATATGATGCGTCTGGTGATTGTGTGGATTTTGGTAAATCCTCAATATCAATTTCTTCAGCCAAAAGACTTTGAATAAATAATTTTTTATACAGTAATTCAAAAAAAGACCAATCAAGTTTGACTTTTTTTAATATTAACCACGGTTTATCCGTTGATGGCAATTTTTTCAACGTGATTTCTTCAACAATCAGATGATTAGGAAAATTCCCGTGAATTCCCTTAACATTTATGGAATGATCGGTCCAAACATCAATTTTATCTGAAAGAAATTCTTTTCCACTCTGCGTATTAAGATAAATGAATAATGCAAAAACCATAGCTACAAGCAATATGAGTATGCTTGCCAGAAACCATAATATACCCTTGATTATAGAATATTTGACTTTTCTAACCTTTATATTCCTTGATACTTTGTCGATGGATTGCTTCTTTTCAGGTTCCTTACTAGATTGAGACATTAGAAGGTTTCCCCCAAACCTATATAAACTTCGAACCGATCTCCTCGATATGGTCGCTTAACGGGTACTGCGATATCTAAACGTATGGGCCCCATGGGCGTATAATATCGAAATCCACCACCAACACCTACCTGAACCTTCCCCTCAAAAGGCATACTGTCACTGCTGACCTGACCGGCATCAATAAAGGCTTGGGCACCAAATTGTCCAAGTATTCTTTGCCGGAATTCAGCCGTTCCCGTATCCATTGCCTTTCCCCCTTTTGCATATTTACTCCCCTTAAATTGAGGACCGACACCCTGGAAACGGAATCCTCTTACAGTTGAAGTACCTCCTGCGTATAAACGTTGGTCAGGGGGAAGATTCATTCGTGAGGCCCCTTGAATACTGCCAATGTTTCCACGAAATGCAAAAATTGAACGACCAGGTTTCGTTAATCCCAGATGCGTTAAATCAAAATAGGTAGAGGCTGTTCCTTGCATGATTGCAAAAAATATAGTCTTGTCTCCAAAAGATTCCGTCGGCGTTATAGATACAGACGCTTTCATTCCGTGATCTGGAGACATCATTGGATTGACCAAGTCTGTTCCATCATATGCCGCACCCAGTGGAAGGTTGATCATGGTATAATTGTTTCTTTCACCTCGCTGAATAATATGTTCTTGTATTCCACCCAAATAAGCTGACATGCTCCAGCGTTTACCAAATTTTCTTGTCATTCCAACCTTTGCAAGAAACGCTGTTTGATTATACGAGTACAGCTTCTGTTTTACAGCTTCAATACGTGCATTAAAATCCTGGTTACGATGTCCAAAATCAGGTTTGGTAAAATCCGCATACACATCATATCCCAGTCCCCGTTGGGCTGTTCCTGCTATACCCGTCGCTATGGCTGCCAATTTTAACTGTTCGGCATTACCAAATATGTTATGATGCGTCCATTTTGCACCTAACCTTCCCCCAAGATCCGTCGAATATCCCGCTTCAACACTTACGGTTCTTCGTTTAGCCTCTTTAAAGGTTATGGTTAATGGTATTCGACCCGATTGATCAACATGATCTGCAACGTGCATATCAATACTCGAAAAAACACCAGTTGAAGAAAGATCCATGCGTGCGTTTTCAATAGTTGAGGGTTGATATAACTGTCCAGCATGCAATAACAACCGGCGACGAATATATTTCGCGTTGACCTTTTTCAAACCCTTGAAATCGATATCACCTATGTCCACTACAGGACCCATATTCATATCAAAAACAACATTCAAGGTTTTATTGTCTGGATGCAGATAGGCAACGGGCTCTCCCATTTTAGCCAAGGCATGTCCCTCTTCCTGCAACCCCTTGATCAGTTTGTCCCGAGCGGCAACGATATCAGCGGAAACGGCAGGATCACCAATTTTCAATCCGAATTCCCTTTGCTGCCTAGCTGATAACTGGATGATTTCATTTTTTTGTAAGTTCTTGAACTCTAACTGACCTATGCGATATTGGGATCCCTTTTGGATATGAACAATAATGATAACATCCTGCTGGACAGGCACTTTATCAATAAAATTTGGTAAATCCGTACTTGCACCATCAATTATTCCATTGGCAATGATATCTTTTTCATGTTTGAATATATCATCGGATTGCTCTCTTTTATTCAATTTTACATTTTTTTGATTATGTAACGCAGCCGCAGTTCCAACCTTGATACTGATTTTCGCATCATAATATCCGAAACTGTCCATAGCATTTTTAAAACGGACATAATCACTTTTAATTCGACCAGCCAACGCAAACGCATTTACAGCATTTGTTTTTTGTAAAGTAACCAAATTGGATGTGTTTGACAAAACTTTATCAATTGTCTCATTTCCTATTGAATATATTTTCACTCTATAATATTGAGGATCTGCAGCCACTCCCTGCTTAAAACAGCTCAAAATAAATAACACTATAAATATGAAATAATCACGAATGCCTAATTTTCTATTATCACCTTTATATTGTATGGATTTTTCGTTTTCAAACCAAAACAAAAAAGATGACAAAACGCATATTCCCTATAGTATACTGAATAAAAATTGGATTTTATAAAAAGTATTTTCTTTTATAAAAATTAAAGGAACTCTTCAAAAGAAAAATACATTAAAATAAAAAAACGCCAAAAATTTGGTAAATTATTTTAAATTTTTCTTTATGAATAAATCTTGTCGTTACACATATTTTCAGATAACAATTATAAAGCCCGTGATTATTACTTTTATATTACAATACTGAGAAAACTGTATTTTATTTTTTGTTAAAATTATGAATTTTGTTATTTATGTTATCCAAAATTAAGAATATTATTTTTCAGTCAAATAATAAAAAAATTAGAGATAGGTCACGTATAGATTTCAATTCATTATTTGACAATAATGAAAATGCAGTTAATACCTATAATCCTAAATTTCTGAAAAAAATTAGGGCAATTCTCAGAATCTTCACCATTTTGGGATGGACTGGAATGGCTATTCCAGTACAATCAATCTTTGTCAAACTCCCTGGAAAATTAAAAACCAATTTTGCAAGGTATTATTGGTATATTGTGGGAAAATTACTGGGGCTACGCCTTCATACCTTCGGCAAGATTATTGCCCTGGACTCAAAAAAGGGACAGGATCGTCCAATCTTATACATTGCCAATCATTGTTCATGGCTGGATATCGTCACTATAGGCGGATTATTGCCTGGATGTTTTGTTGCAAAAAAGGAGGTCGGAACCTGGCCTCTTATCAGTATTTTATGTAAACTTGGCCGCGTTTCCTTTGTCAGCAGACAACGACACTCAACAGCTAAAGAACAAATTGTACTACAATCAAGATTAAGAAACAATGATAGCCTAATCTTATTTCCAGAAGGCACCTCTTCTGATGGATCGCATTTATACCCTTTTATGTCCTCTTTTTTTGCATTGGCAAAACCCCATGGTAAGAACACCATAACTTATAAAACACCCATTATTCAACCAATTTCAATTACATATGATCGTTTGGACATGTTACCTGTCAACAGGTTCACCCGACCCATTTACTGCTGGTATGGTGATATGGAATTGGCACCACATTTATGGAATCTTAGTCAATATTCCGATATGCATGCATCCGTTATTTTTCATGATCCTTTATATCCAGAAAATTTCAAGACCCGTAAACATCTTGCGCAGGAAACCTGGGATATTATTGCCAAGGGTACTGTTGCATTAAGATCAAATCATTCTAAAGATGAAATAAAGAAAATAATTTAATATTTTTTATCTGATAAAATATGAATTACGATTTATCATACCTATATTAAATTATATAAATGTTAATGAACTAATTCAATTTTTTCTTGCAACATTTCTGGATATACAAAATATTAATTCATATTTAAATAATAAAAACCTTTTACTTATCTTCAATTTGAATATTAATTTTCATATATTAATGGATAAATAGCTTGTATCTATTCCTGTCTTTTTATAAAAAGTGTATTTTATTGTAATTCAAAAATATCCTAATACCAAGGCCAAATCCTGATATGGTTCAACGAGACTTTACTTTGACAAATGCAAATTTAGATAATGAAACATCACGGCGATATCTGCATATAATCACATGGGGATGTCAAATGAATGTTTATGACAGCAACAGAATGGTCGATTTGCTGCGTCCATTAGGATACAAAGTAACGGATAAAGCTGAACAGGCGGATGTTCTCATTCTTAACACTTGCCATATACGCGATAAAGCCACTGAAAAGGTTTTTTCCGAACTAGGACGTTTGAAACAGATAAAGGAATATCGCAATCAGCTGGGGAACCCCACCCTTATAGCAGTGGCTGGATGTGTAGCTCAGGCTGAGGGAAATATCATTCTTCAGAGGGCTCCCTATGTTGATATCGTGTTAGGTCCTCAAACTTATCACCGTCTTCCAAAAATGATTTTGGAAGTGGCCCGGCAATCGGGGAGTATAATCGAAACCGATTTTCCTGTTGAAAGCAAATTTGATTTTTTGCCCATACCTCAGGAAAATACAGGTTACAGTGCTTTCTTAACAATTCAAGAGGGATGTGACAAATTTTGTTCATTCTGTGTTGTTCCCTATACACGTGGTGCCGAAGTCAGTCGTCCTGTACAGGCAATTCTTGATGAAGCTACTCATCTTTGCAGTATTGGCGTAAAGGAAATCACTTTACTTGGTCAAAACGTCAATGCCTATCATGGAGAGGGTCCTGACGGAAACATTTGGAATCTGGCTCGTCTTGCAGAAAAACTTTCATCATTACCAGAATTAAGCCGTATTCGTTACACGACTTCCCATCCAAGGGATATGGATGACAGCCTTATCAACGCACATCGTGATTTACCTGCATTAATGCCATTTCTGCATTTGCCGGTTCAGTCCGGATCAGACCGTATTCTCAAGGCCATGAACCGTGGACATACAGCTGATGAATACCGTAAGATTATTGATAAATTGCGCAAGGCACGTCCTGATATTGCTTTATCTTCAGACTTTATTGTCGGTCATCCTGGTGAAAACCTGAAAGATTTTGAAGATACCATGCAGCTTGTCCGTGACGTTCAGTTTTCACAAACTTTTTCCTTTAAATATTCCCCCCGACCCGGAACGGCTGCCGCTATTTCCATGCATCAGGTTAGGGAAGAAGAAAAAGATGCTCGTCTTCAGGCCTTACAGGCTTTGTTAAGAGAACAGCAAGATCAATTTAACCAGAATACGGTCGGACGTACCATTCCCATCCTTTTTGTTGGTAAAGGTCGAAAACAAGGTCAGATAACGGGAAAGTCCCCCTATTTGCAAGCGGTTCACATTCAGGGTGACACATCGCTAATCGGTCGAGAATGTCAAGTTAGAATTGATAAATCTTTGACAAATTCGCTTTCAGGAACATTAGTTTAAAAAGGAACCATTTTGAATAATAAAGTTTCCCTACAGATTCATCCCATTCTTTTATCAGAAGAAGTAAAAAACGAATCTTTTTTAAAAACAACCCTGCAATTTCCTGACAATTTATTACTGGCTCAAATGTTGGGAGATCATGACCGCTATTTGGTTCAGATTGAAAACGAACTTCAGGTCAACATGGGTTGTCGGGGAAACTATCTGGTCATTGAAGGGGATATCCAACAGGTTGAACTTACCAAAACAGTAGTAAGCAATCTGTATCAACATATATATACTCATAATGAAATTAACTCTACCATCGTTAATAATTTCATACGCATGGCCTATAACGGACTCTTATCCATTCTTTATCCATCAAAACAAAATGAACCTCCTGAATCCATGGAACTCAAACAACCAGAATCAATTCCAACAATTTCTGTACGTAAAGGTACCATTTCACCTCGCACAACGGGACAGGCAAACTATTTGAAAATGCTGGCAAGAAATGAAATGGTTTTCGGAATTGGCCCCGCTGGAACAGGAAAAACATTTCTTGCTGTAGCCCAGGCAGTTTCCATGCTTTTATCTGGTCAGATTGATCGTATTATTCTATCTCGTCCCGCTGTAGAGGCTGGCGAGCGATTGGGGTTTCTTCCTGGAGATATGAAAGACAAAATTGACCCATATCTTCGTCCCCTTTACGATGCTCTATACGCCATGATGCCAGGAGATCAAGTTGTCAAAAGACTGACCAGCGGGGAAATTGAAGTGGCTCCTCTTGCCTTTATGCGAGGTAGAACACTTGAACATGCCTATGTCATACTTGATGAAGCCCAAAATACCACTCCTGCTCAGATGAAAATGTTTTTGACACGGTTAGGGGCTGGTTCACGAATGGTCATAACCGGCGATCTTAGCCAAATTGATCTGCCACCCATGATCAAATCAGGATTAAAGGATGCTGTTGATACGTTACAGGGTGTTTCCGGTATTGAGATTCTTCGTTTCAAGGCAGAAGATGTTGTCAGACATCCTCTTGTTAATCGTATTGTAAGGGCTTATGACAAACAGTCAGCAAAATTAAAAATATCTTCCGAGAATAAATCCTAGAAAGAAATTTCCTGATGACGTTCCTCTTCCGGCAATATCGATATCAAATTCTTGATTTTCTTTTTAGTGAAGTAATAATTATACAAGACAAGAGGTGGTATAAACTGATTCCTGATCTCAAGGAATTGATATACCGTATTTATACCCTGCAACCTTTTGCTGAACAAACCACGCTTTGTTTTGCCAATGACCAGACAATACAAAAATTGAATTGCCAATTCAGGAATAAAAATAAACCTACAAATGTTCTTACTTTTGAGCATCCAGATCCCCAATCCTATGGAGGGGACATTATTCTTGCCCTGGAAACCATTCAAAAAGAATCCCGTCGAGCCCGAAAACCAATGCGCCATCATTTGACACACCTTATTTTTCACGGCTTATTGCATTTAGAGGGATATGACCACCTTAAATGTAATGAAACAAAAACCATGGAAATGAAGGAATCCTATCTTTTAGGTAAAATCGGGATCCCGAATCCCTGGAAAAACTCGTCTTTTGGGAGTATATAGCCATGTTTCGTGCGCCAGGTAATAATGCGCCGAATAATACCGCATCAGAACAGTCACAATCAAATACAAAGCCAAACCGTTACAAATCTTTTTTTAAACGTTGGTTCCATCAAAGACATCAGCACAATTTGCGACAATCAATTGTCAACCTTGTAGATGACAGAAACAATCATTTACCTACAATTCCCGATGACAACAAGGAGGAATTCAATCCGCATGAGCGATTACTGATCTCCAATATATTAAGATTGAAAGATAAAACGGCTGATGATGTAATGATACCAAGGGCTGATATATTTGCCATTGATGATTCAATCAGTTTCAAGCAGGCACTGGAAATTATGCAGCATGAAAATCATTCCCGAGTTCCTGTCTATCATCAGGAATTAGACAATATCCAGGGGATGTTGCACGTTAAGGATCTTATTTCCTATATTGGACACAGTGAAGATTTCGATTTTGGTACAGTCATTCGACAGCCCCTTTTTATCGCACCTCAAATACCAGTTCTTGATCTCCTGCTACAAATGCGTGTACACCGGATTCATTTGGGGCTGGTAATTGATGAGCATGGCAGCATTGATGGATTGATAACGATTGAAGATCTGGTGGAAACAATCGTGGGCGATATTGCTGACGAACATGATGAACCTGAGGCCAACATGATTATCGAACGGGGAAACAATACGCTGGATGTGGATGCAAGAGCACATCTTGAAGATCTTGAGGAAAAAATTGGATCATTCTTGACCGAAGAAGAAAAAAATTCAGATATGGATACGTTGGGTGGACTTGTTTTCCATCTGGCTGAACATATTCCGACCAAGGGAGAGGTATTAACTCACCCATCTGGATTGATATTCAGGGTTCTGGAGGCTGACCCGCGACATATACGTCGTCTGCGAATGCATATCCCTCAGAACTGGTCTTTACCCGCATCCAACGATTCAGACACCCTATCAGAAACCAATTCAAACAATATATAACCCTGGTTATCAAACAGGGTTCATATCACTCTATAATTTTATAGCTTTCTTTTTAATCCGTTCATCAACTTCTTGTTCCCAAGGAGGATTGGCTCCACGCCGTTCACAAATCATTGCCGCAGCAACCGATGCATATTGTAAGGCTTTGGTAATTTCAGCAGGCGTGATAGTCTTAATTTTGTCAAGTGTCAAAAATCCATTTTTTTGTAAATAGGTCAGGGTTGCCGCCATAAAAGTATCCCCTGCCCCGATTGAATCCACTACATTATCAATATAATCAGGTGGAATCTCAATGACTTCATGACCTGGCAGATAACAAAGAACACCCTCGCTTCCACGTGTAATGATAACAATGGAAGTACCCTGATTGATCCAATGTTTGGCAGCATCATCAACTCTGGTGTCAGGCAATAAGAATTCCAGATCAGATTTGGATAATTTAATAATATCCGCCATGGCAGTCAGACGTGCCATACGTGCTCTATAAACAGCTGGATGATGTGTATTGCTGGGTCGACAATTTGGATCAATTGATAAAATTCTTTTTCCTTTTTCCATTCTGAACATCTGCTCACAAGATTCAGAAATAGGAGGTTCAATCAGAGAAGTAGAACCAATATGGATCAAATTGACATCGTCGGAAAATCCGGGGGATTGTGAACGAACCCATAATCTCGATACAGTATTTTCATCATAAAAGGCATAGGCGGGTTCTTCATTGCCCAATTCAACAAAGGCAAGGGTTGTTTGTTGGTTTCCCCTGGCAACATATTTTACATCAACGTTGGATGTCTCGAGAAATTCCATCAATTTCTCACCCCAAAAATCAGTGGAAATTCCTCCCATAAATCCGACAGCGCCACCAAGACGACCTATTGCAACAGATATATTTGCACAAGATCCGCCCGGGGCTGGACAATAGCAATCTGCACCATCTTTTGTTTTATCGGGAATGAAGTCAATTAAAACATCACCACAAACAATAATCATCCAAATCTCCTTTTTGAAAATACTGCATATTTTGATGAATCACCAAGATGTTACCAACATTATATTAGGGAATACAAATTAAAAAACCAGTATTAATATTTTAAAAAATAGAAATCGAGACACAAATAACAATCCCAATTTATTTAAAAATTCATTTTTAAATAAATTATATTGGAAATAATATTACTCTTTACACCTTATTCATTTCAATCATTCCAAGATTGATATCACCAACAAACCTACGAACATAAGGAAAATATATGCCTGTTTGGCTTATTACAGCATTGATGCTTGTCTGCTCAAATTTATTCATGACCTATGCATGGTATGGTCATTTGAAAACATTATCCGGCAAACCCTGGTATATAGCTGCATTAATCAGCTGGGGCATCGCTCTTGGAGAATATCTTATCCAGGTTCCTGCCAACAGGATTGGGTTTACAAAACTATCCCTTGGTGAGTTAAAGATCATGCAGGAAGCAATAACTCTTTCCGTATTTATCCCTTTCAGCATATTTTTCATGCATCAGTCTTTTAAGCTTGATTATTTATGGGCCGGTTTATGCGTTATGGGAGCTGTATACTTTATATTTCGTGGTGGTTGAGAATTTTTTTAACTTGCTTTCCAGAACTGTATGGTTTTTCTTTGTTATAAAAATTATAAATGAGAAATAATTAATAATTTTACCAATCCTTTGGGATATTATCTAAATTGAAATTTATCTCATACTTGAACTTATTTTACTGGAAATAATATCATGTCCATAACACGACGCTCTTTACTAGCCTCAGTTTTGCCTGTTTTGACTATTATGGCAACCAAAATTCCGACTCATGCGGAAATACCTAAAAATTTTTCAACTCCTCGTACACTCGGGAATTCCAATGCAAAAGTTCATGTTGAAGAATGGTTTTCGCTAACCTGTGTGCATTGTGGACGTTTTGCACATGATATACTTCCCCAAATACAAAAAAAATATATTGATACTGGAAAAGTTTTCTACATTTTTAAAGATTTTCCCCTGGATAAAGTAGCTCTAAAAGCCGCGATTGTGGCACGCTCCCTACCAGTAGATCAATATAAACCGTTTATTACAGCCCTCCTGAGTAATCTTGATCAATGGGCTTTCAATGAAAATGCTGATCCCTTGCAAGAATTGCAAAAATATTCAATTTTGGCTGGTATGTCCAAAGAGCGTTTTCAGCAGGTAACTCATGATGACGCAATTCAAAAAATAATATTGGAAGAAAGCAATTACGCTGAAAAACATTTCAAAATAGACAGTACACCAACCTTTATCTTCAACGGTAAAAAGGTTGTCGGTGAATTAACGCTTGATAAATTTGATCAGGAAGTTAATGATGCGTTGACAAGAACTGTACCTTCATAATTTCATTACCAACAGACTTATATGCCAATATATTTTACCCATTTAAAAATTTCTGGTTTTAAAAGTTTCGCAAATACGACTTCACTTGATATTTTACCTGGATTAACTGGTATAGTTGGTCCCAATGGATGTGGTAAATCAAATATTGTAGAGGCTATTCGCTGGGTTATGGGGGAAAGTTCCGCCCGTTCCCTGCGGGGTACAGGAATGGATGATGTCATATTTGCAGGAACTGCACGACGTGCAGCCTTTAACATTGGCGAAGTTGCAATAACTCTTGAAAATATTAAAAACCAAACCGAAAACGGGTTTGATGAGGTTATTCCAAACTGTTTTCATAACCAAAATCAAATTGAGATTTCCCGCCAAATTGAACGGGAAGGAGGCAGTCAATATCGCCTTAATGGAAAAATACAACGCGCCAGGGACATTCAAACCCTATTTGCTGATCTTGGATCAGGTCCACGTTCAACAGCAATTATAAGTCAAAATCGCATAGCACAACTTATTTCCGCCTCACCAGAGGAAAGAAGACAGGTTCTAGAAGAGGCTGCAGGGATATCTGGGTTATATAACCGTCGACGAGAGGCAGAGCTGAAATTAAAAGCAACTGAAGAAAATCTAGACAGATTAAATGACCTGAAAGAGCAGCTGACAAATCAAACCCAAACACTTAAAGAACAATCTGTACAAGCCACTAGATACCGTGAGATATCTACAGCTGTACGCGATAAAGAAACCAATTTGCAGATACTTTATTACCAAAGGGCGCAAAAACAGCTTCTTGATCTTAAAACGCAAATTTCAATTATTCTAAATAGAATTGGGGAAAAAGAAAATTGTATTCTGGATTTGCACAACAATCTGGAAGCTATGGAAAAAGAATCTGCTACCCTGCATCAACAGGAAATTCAGACGCGCGTTCATTGTGATCATCAGCGCCAGCAGATTTCTAGACTTGAAAACGAATTCAATCAGAAAACACAAGAAATAAAGCAATTGAATGACCGGCTGAGAGAAAACAAAACCCAATTGATTGACATACAGTCTCATCTTGAAAATAATCAATCCGATCAGGAAAATATTCTAATCAAAATCAACACAATTAATGAAAAACTTGACCATCATCCAACAAAAATTCTCCAGATTGAACAGGAGGTTAAAACCCTAGAAGAAAAAAGTGCTATCCTGCTTGATTTAATCCATGAAGATGAAAAAAAACTGTCTGAATCTATAAATAAAAATCATGAGATAACACAATATTTTAATCAGGTGAATGATGAAAAAACCAAATTTCAATCCGAATATGAACAGCTTTTATCCGAACAAAAAAGTTGTCTTGAAAAACTTCCTTCAGCTGAAAAACTGCAAAAAAAACGAGAGGAACTAAATATTCTCGAAAAAAAACTAGAGGAGATTGAAGCAAACCGTCAAATTCTTCAGAAAACCATTCAGTCCAAGGAATTTGAAAAGGAAAAACAAACTTATCATGCCCAACAAGTAGAAAAAAATTATAATGATCTCAATCAGACAATAAGACAAATCAAATCACAAGAAAAGCGATTAAATGATGATTATCAAAATACTATAAATCAAATCACTCAACTGCAAAGTCAGTCTTTAGCAACAGAAGAACAACAACAATTTCAGGAAAAGTTAATCAACACACAAATTACTCTTGAAAAAAGTAAAAAAGAAATTGATTTGGCACTCGAGCATCATCAAGCAGCCATAAAAAAACGCCTTGAACAGGAAAATTCTTATAATCAAGCATTACAGATCCATGATCAAAACAAAAAGAATCTTGACATAATTCATACCAACTTGCAACAGGCACAGAATTCATTCGAGACTTTAACCAAACAACAGGAATATCTGGCCAAACAGCTAATTGCTCCTGAATATCTTCAGGAACAACAAACACAATTTGAAAATATTAATTTACAATTAAAAAAACAGCATCAATTAATTGAACAAATTGAAAATGACCTAAAGAAAAATACAGAAGCTTTGGAAAAACAGTCTTCCATTGTCCAACAACATGAAAGTAAAATTCGTAATTTAGAAGCAAGACAGCAAGGATTGGCACAAATCCTTAAACAAACATCAGAGGAAAACATCAATACTGAATTACCAGCCGTTCTTGATCCTTTATCAATACCTCAGAAATGGATAAAAACTATAGCTGCAATTTTTGACGACACTATTGATGCACCAACTGGTCTTGATGCATCCCGGGGCTGGGTTACCCTAAGTAATATCAAGACAACATTAACAGGTGCATTGCCAACCCTGTTTGATGTTATTTCCCCGCCGCCGCCCTTACAAAGAGCATTTCAGCAAATTGGAATTGTAAATTCAGTTGAAGAAGGGAATAAACTTTTTCCCCATCTTTTACCAGGGCAAATGCTGGCTACTCAACAAGGAGATATCTGGCGCTGGGATGGTTATTACCAAACACATGCCATTCAAAACAAATCTGCACAACGATTGGTTCAAAAACACCTTCTGCAAAATATCGAAGAGGATTTAAAACGTCATTTACAAAAATCACCACAGATAGAAAAGTTGTATGAACAATTAAAAAATACACAAATACAATTTAAAAATAAATTATTGCAAATCAAAAGCGAATATAGGGATATTGAAAAACGGGCACAAATAATTACTCAGGATTTTTACGCTTTGCAAAATGAAGCCAGAATGGCCGAGACGCAATTTAACGCCATTGAACCTGCTGTCCAACAGGCTCAAAACGAACTTAAAACAAAAAAATTATATTTTGAACAAGCACAAAAAAAGACCCAGATACCCTTGCCAGATAAAGAGAAAATTTATCAATATTTACGTATAGAAAGAGAAAAAGAACAGATTGTTAAGCAAAAAAAAGAGGATATCAATAGATATGAACATCAATATTCCTTAGTCAAGGAACAATATCAACAACGCTTGAACCAAAATGCACAAAACAAAATCCAGATTGAATCTCTACAGGAAAAACTTGCACATCTTGAAATAGAGATTGATAGAAACAGGAAAAATTTAAATAATTTGGAAAGACAACTTAATCAAGCAGAAAATCCTAAAGAAATGTTTCAATCTGTTCATGTTATTGAAGATACGATCAATACGCTTAGCAAAAAGTTAGATAATGAAAATGAATTTTTTCTAAAAACGGAAACTGAATTAAATCAGGCTCAACTTTCTTATCAATCTCTTAAGGAAATTACTATTCAGCAGCAAAGCCGGCTGGATGCCCTGACTCCACGATGTCAGAAACTTGAAAACGATCTAAAAGAAATTTCCGTTCTTTTTCATCAAGCGGAATATAATCTTAATCATCGCATTAATTGTGAAGAAATGGAAAATAAATTAAAAAAACTGAAAGAGGACTATGGAATTAATGAAACAGAAAAAGAAAAAAAACGGCTTGACTATCATTTAATTCTTCAAGAAAAAGATAATCTGGACATTCAAAAAAAATCCCTTGCTCAGCAATTGGACAAATGGCAAGAACATTTCAGGGAAAGACAAAACGAAAAAGAGCAAATTCTTAAAAAAATACTGAATCTTGAAAATCAACTTAAAGATATAGATAAACTACCTGAGATCTTAAAATCCAAACTTAATGAATTTAAAAATGCAGAACGGCAATCTACTGCAAATTATCAAGAATTGCAAAAAAGAAATATAGAATATGATCAAGCAAAAAAAAATGCCGAACAGAATTTACAAAATATAAAGCTGGAAAAAAATAAAATTCAAGAACAACTTATAAAAGCCGAAACCAAAAAAGAACAAGCCGAGATTGTATTTGCTCAACTTGATAGCGACATTACCGACGAAATCAAAAACCTGTCAAACGAGAGAAATGATCATGATCTGGATGATCAGGCAGAAAAAAAATTAAAAAATTCAATTGCATCATTAAAGGCACAGCGGGAAGTACTTGGAGCTGTCAATTTGCGGGCAGACCTCGAATATCAGGAAAAACTGACAGAACTTAACCATCTTGAAAACGAATTCAATGAATTAACCACAGCAATCCAACAGTTACGTGAATCTATCTGTAAACTTAATAAACAGGGAAGAAGCAAATTAAACGCTATTTTTAAGGAGGTGGATCATCATTTTCAGGAATTATTTACCCGTATGTTTAATGGCGGACAAGCTTATCTTAAGCTTTTACCTCATGAAGATCCATTACAATCCGGTTTGGAAATTTATGCTCAACCTCCAGGAAAAAATCTTTCAACGCTCTCTTTACTTTCTGGTGGTGAGCAAGCGTTGACAACCTTATCACTTGTATTTGCTGTCAGCCGATGTAATCCTGTTCCAATTTGTATTCTTGATGAAGTTGATGCCCCTCTAGATGATCCCAATGTTGAACGTTTCTGTAAATTGTTGTCTGACATGTCACAGGCAGGGACACGTTTTTTAGTTGTAACCCATCATCAACTTACCATGAGTCACATGCAACGCCTCTATGGTGTTACGATGCAGGAACGCGGCATAAGCCAACTGATTTCAATTGATCTTGAAGATGCTATTAAAATTCAACAAAATAAACAACATGAACAACTGGAACTTTATTAGTTTGTCAAAATGTAAATTGTACCCTGGACATAATCAGATTACTTGTGCGTCCAGTTGAATTATAGTAATTATTTCTAGACCGTGTCGCCATTACATGATTATAATCAAGTGATATCCGCATATGTGACGAGGGATACCAATTCAACCCTGTTGCAAATATATTTTGTTTTCCTCCTTGAACCCCAAGATAATGACCGTTTTCATTCATACGATATTTATAATGATTAAGGTTCATGTTGCTCCATCGGATTGACCATTCCAAAGCTCCCCATTCTCCCGCGACAGGATTGAAAAAGCTCCCGACAGGGGGAGTGAAAACAGCTTTACTTTCATCATAGGATCTTGGTTGTCCAAACAGGACATAATTGACGCTAATGTAACAGCCAGAAAAATGCAAATTGGGCCTATTGCCTGACTTTTCCGCAACCCGTTGCAAAAACATGGAGTAATATTCAGACTGTATCAGAAAACGATTCAATCTTACCGCAAATTCAGGTCCTATTGCCCATATATTATTTACACCCTGAATGGTTCCTGTTCGCAAATAAGGACGGCCCAACCAAACTTGCCCCTCCTGTCCCGTACTTAATGAATATTTTCGGCTATCACCATGTGTCACAAAAGTTGTTGATAAACCCAAATGCATATCATAATGATTGATAGCTAAAGGTCTTACCGCCGCTCTTACAATACCGCCAAGTTCATTTCTTTGAAAATCCTGATAGGTTCCTCCCAACCTTTGTCCGGTAACTGAAGCGCTAAGATAATACCGTTTATTCCAGTGAGTCATCATCAAGGCAAGACGGGCATCTGATCCTGTTAAATTTCTAACCAGATCAACAATCATTGGACGTTCAACCAAAATAAATCCATTTGAGCTTTCAGTATCCAGCATAGTTATGGGAGGTTGTAACAGACCAATAGCGATAATGGTGTTTTCAAATCCGACATATTTTAAATAGGCCTCATAAATGGAATTATTAACCAATGCTGGGCGCCCTGCATCCGGTGTTATATTAATGATGAAATCATCATAGCGGATAGCAACATTAAATCGCCCCCTACGCAAAAATGCCTGTGAACCATCCATTCTGGATCCATTGCGTTTATTATCCGGACCTATAATTCCACCAATATCAAACTGTAAACTTGCCCCAAGAGAGATACTAAATCGACGATCACTGGATACCAGAGTTGGACGTCCCTTGGGAAAATTCAAATTGAAATGACCTATTTGATAAGAAATATCCCTATAAATATCAATGTTTCGAATTTTGTCAGCATTCCACATTGTACAATCCTGTTTATGATCCAAACATAGGTAAATGGATTGTTTGTTTCTGGAATTAGGAAATGCAGAAATCAATGAATTAGAAACACGTTCTGTTTGAGCATAGGCAAAAGAAATAGTAGCTTTTAAAACAATAATATTAAATGAACATGACAAAATAGGTCTTATATTCCTATATAAGGCCTCTACACTATTTATTCGATTTTTTTGAACCATGAAGGATCCTACTGTATTAACAGCCTTAAACTGAAGAAAGATTAAACAGAGCAGCTCTGTTTATAAATTTTGTCTCATTTCAGTAATGAATAATCATTCAAATCCTTTTAAATTTGTATATTCTCAAAAACAGCTTAAAGCCTTACCTCTAAAAATCAAGCCCTTGGGAGAATTAAATTTCTAAAAATTAAATTCGATACGAGAAATGAGAATATTACTTTTACGACCAGCACTATTGTAATAATTATTTCTTGAACGAGTGGCAAAAACATAATTATATTCAAGCGAAAATCGCATCTGATCAGCTGGATACCAATTGAAACCTGTTGCGATAACGTGCTGTTTTCCACCATGTATATTTTTTACTTTGCCGTTATCCCAATCGTATCGATGGCTGTTTAAATTCATGGTGCTCCAGCGTGCTGTCCATTCCAGTGCTCCCCAATCCCCTACCGCTGGATTAAAAAGCACATTTTTTGGTGCGGAAAAATAAGCACGTTCGGAAAAATATTGTCTTGGTTGACCGAACAAGACATAATTTGTACTGACATACCATCCAGCAAACTTTAAATTTGATCGGCGTGAATTATTTTCCGAATTTCTTTGCAAATCAATTGAGTAATATTCTGACTGAATAATAAAACGGTTGAATCTAAAGGCGAATTCAGGACCTATTGCCCAAACATTGTTTACCCCGTTAATTTTTCCGGTACGAATATAGGGACGCCCCGGCCAGATAAAGGCCTCTGGCAGTGCATTCATGGAATATCTCCGATTATCTCCATGAAATGCGACCGTTCCACTCACTCCCATATGCAAATCATAATTTTGAGATCCTATTGGATGGATGACAGCACGAATAATTCCCCCTTTTTGATTCTTTTGAAAATCCTGATAAAATTTACCAAAACGCTGTCCGGTAACTGAAGCGCCAATATAATAATTTTTTCCCCAATGAGAGGCTGTAAATCCTATTCTGGCATTCGCACCAGCTATATTTCTTACAAGATCAATGATCATGGGGCGTTCTACCAGGGTAAATCCTGCAGATGTTTCAGATCCCAGCAAAGTGACTGATGGTTGTATCAAACCAACGGATAAATCTGTATGATAAAACCCGATATAATTAAGATTAATCTCATGAAATGAATCATTAACCAATGCACCACGTCCAACATCAGGAGCAACAATAATTTTAAAGTTATCATAGGCAATTGTTATGATAAATCTTGCACGCCTCAATACAGCCTGTGACCCACCCATATCGGGTTGATTATGTTTTTTATCGGATCCTATGAAACCACCAATATCATATTGAATGGACGTTCCAATTGATAGACTGAAATGATTATTCATTGATTTTAATAAAAATCTACCTTTGGGAAAGCTGATTTTAAAATCACCCATGTCATAAATTATATTTTTATATGGATCCAAATAAGTAACCTGATTTGTTTGGAATAAAGAATCATCATTGGCTTTCGCGGCTGAAACCCAATTCAATAAAAAATATAATGATATTGAATAAATCCCGAATTTTGAAAAAGCCATAGAAGTTTCATAAGATTTTCGCATTTTACAATTTCCATGGATTTTCTTTAATAAAGACCTGTTTAATCTTTGAAAGAATTTTCAATTATTTTTTTCAAATATTAATGTATCTAGTATTGATTATATATACAATATTTTTGTAATAAATTTTTATTTACGTTAAAATATAGTATTATATTTAGAAAAAATAATTTTTCATGTTAAATAAATTTTAAAAATAGCACTTCAAAACCTTAAAAAGTTAGTTGTAAACGTGAAATTATTAGATTGCTATCCTTTTTTCTTAAATGCCATAAATTGTTTCTAGCACGTGATGAAATTATATGATTATAATCAATCATCACCCTGAAATGTGGTGACGGATACCAGTTAAACCCCGTTGCTATGACTTTCTGTTTTCCACCTTGCACTCCTGCTGCATATTTGTTATTTTCATAATCCCCAGCATGACTATTGAGGTTCAGATAACTCCAACGGACTGACCATTCCAAAGCTCCCCAATCCCCAGCGGCAGGATTAAACAGTGAACCTTCTGGTGCTGCAAAAATAGCGCGAGAGGGTAAATAATGACGATGAGCCCCGAAAATCGCGTAATTTAAACTTCCATACCATCCCCAAAAATGAAGATTATCATTATGTCCATATCCCTCATTCTTCCTTGGCATAAAAAATGAATAATATTCCCCTTGAAAAATCAACCTTTTCCATCGTAAGGCAAATTCAGGACCTACAGCCCATATACTGTTGACACCATTGATGGTTCCTGTCTTAAAATCTGCCGCGGAAGGGAAAAGACGGGATTCATTATAACTTACAATAGAATATTTTCTATTTTCACCATGAACGGCAAATGTTCCTGTTACGCCCAAATGAAGATCAATATTTCTTGAAGCTATTGGACGACCCGCCAATCTTAAAACGCCTCCCTTCTGCCCCTGTTGAAAATTGGTAAATTTTTTACCAACGCGTTGCCCTGTATAGCCAACACTGATAAGGTATCGCTGCCCCCAATGAATAACATTGAAACCAGCACGAGGTTCCCCTCCGGCAACATTTCTTAACATATCGATAACCATGGGTCGTTCTGCAAGAAAAAATCCCCTGGAAGTTTCAGAATCCAACATTGATAAAGTGGGTTGGAGTAAACCCCCTCCAATTACCAGATTCTTAATACCTGTATATTTCAAATCCGCTCCGAACAGATCATGATGTTCAAGTCCAAAACGTCCAATATCTGGTGTAACCGTTAAGGCGAAATCAGTATATTTTACAACAATAATCGGACGTCCACGACGTAAAGTTCCTTGATAACTTGAAACTTTTGGTCCATTTGCTCGTTTATTTGGACCTAATAAAGCCCCAATGTCGTAATTAATATAAAGACCAAAAGCGATACTAAGTTTTTTACTCGCTGAATAAAATGTCGGTCTTCCCTTTGGAAAGGCAAGCGTTGAATAACCTACTTGATAATGAAGGTCTTTATATGGATCAACATTTACGACCCTATCCGCATTCCACATTGTGCAACGGATGGATTTTTCATAACAAATATATTCAGCCTGTTGATCATTTTCATCTTTGTCTTTTTTTTCTTCTTTTTCTTTATTTAAAAAAGGAGTTATATTTGATCTCCATCGGTTAGTCTGATAGACATTTGCATAAGAAAATGAAATCGAGATCTTCAAAAAAAGAATACCCATTGTACATGATCGTAAAAACCCTTTTTTACGTCCATATGAGAGGTTACTTTGTACGGCTTCAATATTGTTTACCATTATCAATGACCCCTATATAATTTTATTAGACGAAAATAAGCTCAATACCCATTTATAAGCCACTCAAGATTGAAATATAATTTCACAAATATTTCAATTTTTATTCAAAAATGTTAAAATAAACCAAATTAAGTTTTTAATAATTTTATAATTTAAAATAATTGTCGAATAACAAACGTGAGATGAGATGTCACTTTTCCGAGATTTTTTCTATTTTGAAAGGTTATTACCCTCTAAATATCAAAAAAAATGGTGCCTGATTTCCGTAAAATTACATAAAAAATTACCCAAAACGATCCCATTGTATCTATATATAAACCATAGGGATGACCCAACATTTGAACCTTTAACTTATCTTGTCTCCGGTAGGTTTCTTCCCAACTTTTGGCGTGTATCTCTTGTTTATCTTCCTGAGAAAACGAACTGTTTACGAATCTATCCAATCGCCAAAATTTTTAATTCCGCTTTACAATCAGTTTCATCAGTAAAAATTCGGGCTCTGAGCCGCTTAACGACGGCTTTAATATTAATTATTATAAATCCTTTTACTTTTATAAAAATTTTTTGTTATCCCTTCATTCATCTAAACAAACGTATTCGAATGGGATTATTACAAAATCAACAAATATTTTTTCCTAATTTACCATATAAATATTGGTACAATTTATATGAAAACTGGAATGGTAACGAGATAAAGAAACTATATGAAAGTACTTATATTCATCTATGGCCTGTTTTTTCATTATTTACATATTATGGTAAAATCATGGAAATTGACTGGAACAATTTTTACCAGCATCCGAATACTAGAGGAAGAACCACTTCCCAAGCACATTATATCATTCTTAAAAATTCAAATGAAATTTTAGAAGAACACAGTTTGGCTGTTTTTGCCGATCAGGCTGCTCGTCAACATTATCCGGCCGCACTTTACGCTGATTCAGATGAAATCAATAATCTGAATGAACGCAGCAACCCTGTATTCAAGCAAAATTTTAACTTGTCGATTCTACTGACAGGTTTTCTTACCCAAGATATATGGATTATCAGAAAAGATATATTTGATGATTTCATAAAAGAATTTGATTCTCCAATTCGTTCCATCCATGCCATTAGAATGGCTTTGGCTCTTTATTTATGGAAAAAAAATCATTTTATTTATCATGTCCCTCTGATCTTAAGTCATAGGACTGCAAAAATATCATTACATGATAAAAATGAAACAATTGAAATCATCAAAATTTTCAAAACTAAACTGAATTGGCAATTTAACGTTAATACCCATACATTTCCCTTTGATATAAATTATATAAATTATCAAGATCCCGTAAGCCTCATCATCCCGACAACCCTCGGTTCCGAAACCATACATCAATGTATTACAAAACTAATAAAAAAAACCTCTTACCCAAGATTAGAAATTATTCTTGTCATCTCGCAAAATAAACCCTTGACAAAACAACAGGAGAAATTTCTCAGTTCATTCCAGTATCATAAACATTTAAAAGTTCTATTTGTTGAAACGGATCAATTCAATTTTTCGAAAAGTTGCAACGTTGCCATCAGGCATTCTAAATACCCTTTTATAGCCCTAATAAACGATGATATTGAACCTCTGGATCAAAACTGGTTATCCTTAATGATGGGTCATATGCAAAATGAAAAAGTAGGTGCTGTTGGTGCAAAACTATTTTATCCTGATAAAAATATTCAGCATGCGGGCGTTATAATGGGTGCCGCTAATTTATGTGAACATGCCGGTCGTTTTCACAAGTCAGATAATTTTTACCTGACGCATGATCATGAGGTCAGTGCCGTGACGGGTGCCTGTATGGTTATTCGTCGTCTGGCTTTTAACGAGGTAAATGGATTTGATGAGACATTTGAAATAGCATATAACGATATTGATTTCTGTTTACGTTTAAGAGAGAAAAAACATCATATCATCCAGTGTCAGAATGCACAACTGATCCATTACGAATCTCTTTCACTCGGAAATCATTACAAGGGTGAACGTGCCGGAAAAGAACGACAGGAAATTCTTTCCCTGAAGAAAAAACATTTTAAAATCATAAATCATGATCCATTTTATAATCCCAATTATTCCCTGCAACGTGGAAGAGATTACCAGCTTGCCTTTCCCCCTCGCATTTCAATTCCATTTGGATTAACTGAAAATAATGTCTGATTCCAATCCCCCAAGCATTTTGATAGAGAATATTTCATTAACCTTCAATAATTGTCAATTGTTCAAAAATCTAAACACTGTTTTTCCAGCCGGAAAATTCAGTATTATTCTTGGTGCAAGTGGTGTGGGTAAAAGTAGTCTTTTAAAAATAATTGCAGGATTGCAACCTTGTAAGCTGGGAAGCGTAAAAGCGGATGATAACAAATCTTTATCAAAACGGATCAGTTATATGGGACAACAGGATCTGTTAATGCCTTGGGCAAAAATACTACATAATGTCACCCTAGGCAGTAAACTCCGTGGTGAAAAACCAAATCGGCATAAAGCTTTAGATATCCTTGAACAAGTAGGCCTATCCCATGTTGCAAATGCATATCCATCCGAACTGTCTGGCGGAATGCGTCAACGTATCGCTCTTGCAAGAACACTGTATGAAAATCGCCCCATCGTTTTAATGGATGAACCTTTTTCAGCATTGGATAGTGTAACACGAACCAACATGCAAACCTATACGGCAAAATTGTTGAAAGGTAAAACAGTTATTCTTATCACACATGATCCTTTCGAAGCTTGTCGATTGGGAGAACAAATTCAGATTATGGCAGGAACTCCTGCAAAACTATACGATTCTTTGGTAGTTCCTGGATCTATACCTCATCCGCTGGAAAATCTCGACTTACAAAAGGCCCAAGCCCATTTGTTATCTCTTTTGATAGAAAAAACACAATCATGAAAACTCATTTACATGAATCTTTGTTAATAAGTATCCGCATTGTTTCATTAATCGGAAGCTTGATTTTTATCTGGTGGTTGATCAGTTTTTTCAATTACGTCCCCGCTTATCTTTTACCCTCACCTTCAGCGGTCGTTCAGGCTCTAAACAATAATCATCAGCTTTTATGGCAAGCCACGCTTACAACAACACAAGAAACCATAATAGGGTTGGTAATTGGATGTTTTTTTGGAATGTTTCTTGCTCTTTTTATGATACTTGTTCCTTTTCTCCGTCACTGGTTAATGCCCATCATCATTATCAGTCAATCAATTCCCACCTTTGCTCTAGCCCCTTTACTCGTATTATGGTTTGGTTTCGGAATAAGTTCAAAAGTTGTAATGACCGTTATAATGATTTTTTTTCCCGTAACTTCATCCTTTTTTGACGGCCTAAACAGAACACCTCAAGGATATCTTGATTTAAGCAAAACCATGAATACATCTGCCTTACGACAACTTTTATTTATACGTATTCCTGCTGCTTTACCCGCTTTTTCGTCAGGTTTGAAAATCGCAGCAGCTATCGCTCCCATTGGTGCGGTCATTGGAGAATGGGTCGGCGCGTCTTCCGGTTTGGGATATTTAATGCAAAACGCCAACAACCGTTTTCAAACAGATTTGATGTTTGCCGCTCTTTTGATATTATCATTCATGACAATGAGTTTGTGGGGAATCGTTACATTAACAACGAAAACCTTAATTCCCTGGTCAAATGAATAAACTTAATTATATTAGCATCTGACCTTCGGAACAAACTTCCTTAAAGGAACGAATTATGACACTTTCAAATAAACCTGCTTTTGCATAAGGATCACTGATGGCAAATCCCTCGGCAGCTGCTCGATCTTCTACATTCAAAATAATGAGTGAGCCACAACTTTTTCCCTCATTATCCAATAAGGGGCCAGCAATTTTTATTTGTTTTTCATAAGTTTTAAGATACGCCAGATGTTGAGAGCGAACAGCCATTCTCATTTCCAGAGACGAAGGTTTGTCATTACACATTATTACAAATAACATTTGTTCTCCCATCACTACTTTACAAATCATAAATAAAAAAACATATTATGACCAAGAATGGATAAGCTTGCCAGTTTTTTAAATATAAAATATCCTCTTATTTTCCATAAACCCTGATTATTTTTCAATGACTGATTCAAGAACTCTATCAAAACCAAGAAATAATCGATTTTTTTCAATCAATCGATTAGCAAATCCGAAATTTTTTTTTCAGTTTACGACAAAACTTCAGCCCTGGATCAACGGGTTTGCTTTGTTTTTCATCGTCATTGGAATAATATGGGGCCTTTTTATCTCCCCAGCAGATTGGCAGCAAGGAGATAGCGTAAGAATTATGTATATTCATGTTCCCATGGCCATGCTTGCCAGTGCCGGTTATATTTTACTTGCTTTTTGCGGTTTTTCATCCCTAGTCTGGAAACATCCCTTAGCCGATCTAGCGGCCAAAGAAATTGGACCTGTTGGAGCTATTGTAACTGCCCTATGTTTAATAACGGGGTCCATTTGGGGAAAACCCATGTGGGGCACTTGGTGGGTTTGGGATGCACGATTAACATCAGTTCTGATATTGTTTTTTCTCTATTTAGGACATATCACTTTATGTCATGCCTTTGATGAACCTCAAAAGGGTTATAAGGCAGCTTCCATTCTTGCCCTTGCAGGCGTTTTTGATCTCCCTATAATCAAATTCAGTGTTCAATGGTGGAACACATTACATCAGCCAAATACATTCAGTTTAACCCATGCCTCTTCAATCACTCTTTCCATTGCTACCCCATTGATTTTCTGTTCGCTGGGTTTTTCCCTTGGATTTATAGGTATACTATTTACACGAATTCGAACCGCCATTCTTGAAAACCAGATCCATCGCCTACTTATCAATTCACAATCTTTGTCAATGCAATGATCATGTCGCATCTCCCCTACTTGATTTCCGCTTATGGAATTACCCTGTTAACTGTTTTGGCTCTATGGCTTACCACTTATAGACGGTTTCACCAGGCAAAAAATAAACTGGACATTATGAAAAAACTTAGTCATGAAACGTAAAACTCAACGTCTATGGATAATCCTAACTTGCATGATAGGCTTCGCGATTGCAATCGCATTGATTTTATCAGCTTTTTCAAGTAATTTAGTCTATTTCAAAGTTCCTTCCCAACTCATAAACCAATCCATATCTAATTCTACCACAATACGATTGGGAGGAATGGTTGTAGCCAACTCCCTTCATCATCAGAATGACCATCACACACCAATCGCTATATTTGATATTACAGATGGAAAAGCTGCCATTCATGTAAAATATAGAGGCATTTTACCTGATCTATTTCGAGAGGGACAAAGCGTTATTGCCATTGGTTACTTAAATCCTCAAGGAATATTCATCGCCACTGAAGTATTGGCCAAACATGATGAAACTTACATGCCTAAAGAAATCGCCGACGCTTTGCGCAAAAATGGCAAGTGGGATCCGCGTTTTGGTCCACCACCCGATCCAGACAGCTGGAACCACATGATAAAACCCCAATAAGCAATGGAATGACAAATGTTTTCAATTCTTCTAAGTCCCGAACTTGGTCATTTTGCATTGGCACTTGCCTGCTGTTTGGCGGGGGCTCAATTTGTTCTGCCATTACTAGGAAACAAAAAATATAATTTTCATTTAATGAATCTAGCGTCCCCCCTGGCATGGGGACAGTTTTTCACTCTGTTGATAACATTTATTTGTTTGGTTACAGCAGCATTGAATAATGACTTTTCTGTGCAAAATATCTTACAGAATAGTGCAAGTGACAAACCCATTCTTTATAAAGTAACAGGCATATGGGGAAATCACGAAGGTTCAATTCTCTTGTGGGCATTTATACTTTCCTTTTTCGGGGTTCTTTTTTCAAGTTTCAGTCATCATCTTCCATTTTCATTGAGAATAAAAATCATTGCCATTCTTGGCGGATGCGCAGCTGGTTTTGAACTTTTTTGCCTGATTACATCAAATCCTTTCCTGCGAATCTGGCCTACCCCGATGGAAGGTCAAGGAATGAACCCGCTACTTCAGGACCCGGGATTGGCGTTTCATCCCCCAATTCTTTATACTGGCTATGTAGGTTTTTCAATCCCATTCGCCTTTGCTGTTGCCGCATTGATGGAAAAACGAATTGATGCAGTCTGGGGACGATGGATTAGACCCTGGGTTATTACTGCATGGGTTTTTCTTACCGCTGGTATAGCAATTGGATCATGGTGGTCCTACTATGTTCTTGGATGGGGAGGCTACTGGTTTTGGGATCCTGTCGAAAATGCCGCATTAATTCCATGGTTGACGGGAACTGCCTTATTACACTCAGCCTTGATCGTTGAAAAACGTGAAGCCCTGAAAGCATGGACGATTTTTCTTTCCATTATAACTTTTTCTCTTGCATTATGTGGAACTTTTCTGGTGCGTTCTGGCATATTAAATTCCGTACACGCATTTGCATCAGATCCAACCCGTGGAATTTTCATTCTTGTATTACTAACAATTATTTGTGGAGGCGCTTTGGTTCTGTTTGCGTGGCAGGCTCCACTTCTTTTATTCACGGCATTATTTGCGCCTTTATCTCGAGAAGGCTCAATCATTCTCAATAATATATTATTCTGCTCCCTGGCTGCCATTATTTTGGTTGGCACCCTCTACCCTCCTGTTTTACAAATGATTGATGGAGAGACTATTTCCGTTGGAAAACCATTTTTTGACAAAACCTTTATCCCTCCGGCCCTTATTGCTATTTTTTTTATGGCATTTGCACCTTGGTTGGCATTTAAAAAAGCAAAAATAAAAAATTTGCTTCGTCCTTTATCCATTATGGGAATTATTACGATCATTATCGTTATCGCAAGTTTTATTTATTTACATCGTTTCTTGCCAGCGATTGCGACAGGGGTTTCATTCTGGGTAATCATGGGTGCCCTCACAGATTTCAGCGGTAAATTATCTTTATTTCATACCTCTTTCAAAAATAATATCAGCCGGATGAAAAATTTACCCAGATCCTTTTATGCTGCCTATATTGCTCATATTGGCGTTGCTGTTACCTTATTGGGGATTGTGGGAATGGCCTATAGTCAACAAAAAATTGTTGAGGTACCTATTGGGACAACTCTGCATCTGGCGGGTTATGAATGGACCCTGGAATCTGTACAGAAAAAAAATGGACCCAACTATCAATCCGAGGAGGCGGTTCTTAAAATCAGTAGACATAATAAAACAATATGCTGGATGTTTCCTGCCCGACATTTTTTTCCTCGCCAGCAACAGGTCATAACAGATGTAGCCATTCATACCAATTTTATCGCTGATTTGTACGCTGTTCTTGGAGATAACAGGAACAATCATGACAAAGCTAGCGTCTATGTCCTGAGATTACATTTCAACCCCTTGGCACCCTGGATCTGGATCGGTGGTTTCATTATGATATTAGGAGGTATCATCACCCTTATTGATCTTTGCGCCAATAAGAACAATAAAAAATTTTCTATGCAAAATATGGAACAATCATCATGAAATCCATTACCCGACGACGATTGATATGGGGATTACCACTGGGTGCAACCGTTCTTGCAGGTGGAGGGTTTGCCACGATGCTTTCCAGTTTAAAAAATGGAAAATTCGATCCGCATAAAATAGAACTTCCCAATTTGAACAAACCTATTCCAAATTTCAAACTCAAGCCAATATTATCCTACAAAAATTTTGACAGTCTATTGTTAAAGCAACAGCACAAACCCGTATTAATCAATTTTTTTGCTTCATGGTGTCTACCCTGTATCAGTGAGATGCCAATTTTGAATCAGCTTTCCACCAGGCTTTCCATATGGGGCATAGCTTATAAAGACAAATATAATACGATAGACCAGTTTCTAAACCGTCATGAAAATCCATATCAATATCTAGGACAGGATGATGAGGGGATGATTGGAATCAATTGGGGAATTTCTGGCGTGCCTGAAAGTTTTCTTATTATCCCGGGGGGAATTATACGTTGGCATTATGCCAAACCTTTGGATAAAACTGCCGTTTCATCCCTGCTTTCACTTGTAGGGACCTGATCAATGCGATTAGTTATCATTCTTGTCCTGATAATCATTAACTTTTTTTCTATTCCCATCTATGGTCTCGACAGCCCTGATGAAATATTGCCAAACCAACGGCAGGAAAAAAAAGCCGAAGAAATTGGCTCGCAATTACGCTGTCTTGTTTGCCAGAATGAATCCATAGAAGACAGTAATGCCGAACTGGCAAGGGATCTAAGAAAAGTCGTTCGCCAACATGTTCAGGCTGGTGAAACCGATGATCAAATCATCCAATGGATGGTTGACCGTTACGGCAATTTCGTGCGGTTAAGTCCTCCCCTTAATCTTGCAACCGCATTATTGTGGTTTATGCCTTTACTTGCCCTTTTGACAGGGTGTCTAATAGCTCTCATAAATTTCAGGAAAAAAGGGTTGAAGCCATCTCCCTTAAATAAAGATGAAGAAAAACGTCTTGAAAAATTGATGAAAGAACCTTGATCCATGTTATGGATAATGATGATTTTAATCAGTCTTATCAGTTTGATACCCTGTTTTATAAGTCTGTACCAAAAAAAATATCCTTCAATAGCGAATAATCCTTCAATAGCTTTTTACCAGTTACAACTTAAAGAACTGGAAAGTGAATTGCGGCAGGAATTGATTTTACCAGAAGAATATCATCAGGCAAAACTTGAAATTCAACGCCGGCTTTTAAATTCTGACGATCAAAGTGAAAAAAATAATTCCATATCTTGTGATCCGGCAACCAATGATCATTTTTTTATTCTGTGCGGCTTGATTTGCATTCCCCTGACCGCCATAGGTCTCTATTTGCTTAATGGTGTACCTGCCTTGCCTTCTCAACCCTTATGGACAAGAATAGCTGAACAGCAAAAACAGAATAAAGATCTCGTACCTTATGTAAAACAATTAAAAGAAAAAATTGTCACGCTTGCTTATAATGATCCGAAACGGATAGAAGGTTACCTCTTACTAGGCCGGATTGAAGCTGAACAAGGTCAGTTAGACAATGCTATTCAAGCCTGGGAAACAGCTCTTGACCAACGTTTTGACCCTTATCTGGCCGCGCAAATTGCCGAACTGATAATTCAAAAAAATGGTCATATGACCGAAGAATCATTCACTCTTTTTCAACAGGCCCTACAACGCGCACCTTCAGATGCACCGTGGCGAAATATGGCTGAACAGAGAGTCATGGAATATCAGAAAAACAATCCTTAATTCTGTTTGAATTGATAATTTCTGAAAGCATTATATAAAAAAACAATATTTGTCGCGGTAAGATGTAAAACATATTCCGCCATAAAAATTGATGGCGATGGAGATTGAGATGAACTGCCGTGACCACCAAAATGATTTCGCAATTCTGGCACCCCTGTTTTGAGAGTCATGATATAACTGTCGATTGTCTTTTCCATCCCAACAGGAAACAATCCATTGTTGTGTATAATTTTTATAAGGTCACTGGCCCGATTGTTTGGATCATATTCCCATTCACATTCATTGCAAATTGATTTCAACAAAGATTCAAAAGCACGATTACATGCGACAATACAATCCTTGATATATTGATTCCAGTAATGTTTATGTGCATTACTATATTCTCCATTAACCTTTTCAAAAGCCTTATTATGAATAATCTCCAATGCAGGTTTAACGATTTCCTTATGAACATATTGATGATCAATCTGATACCCTACGCCTGCATAAAGAAAACGTTTATTCAATTCCTCAATCAACTTAATTAAGATTTCATCGTTAATGAACTTGTAATTAGGATCAACTTTTAAGAGAATTGTTATCCTTATATTAATTACACATTCAATTAAATCTAAAACATGTTCATATTTATCATTACTAACAATATAAGATTCGAATCGATCAATAAAACTTGGTGAATAAGGGTCTAAAAATTTTTTTCCCCATTCCCTTGATACAATTTCATAAGTCAAAATCCACAACTGTTTACTATCCATGTTTATTGGATAATAATTGAATACGATTTGAATATAGATTTATGATTACCATTTTTAAAAAATTATTTTTATGAAATTAAAATATTTTTTACATTGTATTCAATGAAAAAGCGGTTTGACGTTTCTTTTCTGGCGGAGGGTTGGGCTGACAGGAGATAAGATAGATGCCAAATACAAAAATTGTATTACTGATGCTGTTCAATAATAATGTTTCCTGAAAACGCTGATCCGCGACGATTCCTAGATAGATTGAATAGATTGCAAATGGAATCGAGATAATTCTTATGCCTGCCAGCATCATACGAAACGGATTGAGAAATCCTACCCGAATAATGGATTGCATACGATAAATGGAGAAATAAAATAACACGCCAAGACACCATGCCATTACATTAAAAAGCACAGAAAAAATACTCATTTCAAAATAAAGAACAAGTAGAATCAGGGAACCGGCTGAAAAAACCAGCGATCCGAGCTGTAAACTCATTCCAATTTTCAATGCTGACCATTTTTCTGGCAGACGGTCAGCAATTGGTTGGAAAAAACGATCCAGTAACCATAGATCAAAAGCGAGGATTCGATCAGAAACGGGGGGTTTATTATTTGAAAACATGAAACTTTTATCCAGCAACTTTTAAAAAAAGTTATAGCATTATATCAAGCTTAATCAAACAATATACATTTCCAAAAATTATATTTTAACCTTCGCAAAAAGAACCCGCTTTAATTAAAAAAAGCGGGTTAAAGGATATCAAGAAACAAACATACAAAATTAGGGTTGGATCGCGTTTTGCCTATGTTCTTTCAACATACTCAAAATCCGTTGAATACATCGGCCACAGTCGGGTTTTGAACCACAAGATTTATAGACTTTGCTTGGACAGTCTGCACCATCCTTAATAGCATTTCCTATATCCTTGTCGGTTAATGCACGACATGAACAAATATACATCGCCAAGGCCCCATCACAACTAGGTTGTTAATAATGATTATAATAACCATTCTTAATAACTATGTCTACAATTTTTTTATTACGTATCTAAACTTTTTTTGATCATGGATTTATTTCTTTTTTTATTTATAAAAAAAACATATAATTAACTAAATAATCACAAAGATTATTTTAATAATATCAAGTAATTTAAACATACACCAACTAAGGATTTCATTAATGATCAAAGATAAAAAAGTAATTGAATATTTGAATATTCAACTTACAAATGAATTAACAGCCATCAATCAATATTATCTTCACTACAAAACCCTGTGTCATTGGGGAGTCACCATTCTTGGCAAAAAAGAATACCAGGAATCCATTGAGGAAATGAAACATGCAGATTCGCTGATTGAACGTATTCTCATGCTTGACGGATTGCCCAATATGCAAAGACTAAACACCGTACAGATTGGTCAGTCAGTTGAAGAGATCCTCCATGCTGATCGCCAGATGGAGATGAAGGCTTGCAAAGATTTACGCGAGGCAGTTTCCTATTGTGAACAGATACAGGATTACGTGACTCGTCATATTTTTGTTTCAATTTTGGATTCTGAAGAAAAACATATTGACTTCATTGACAAACAATTTGATCTGATCAAACAAATTTCTATAGGTCGATACATCACTTTAAATTCCGATCACGCAACGGAACAAGAATCGTAATTCAGATTTTATTCAATATGGATATCTTATTAAAGTAAGATGTTACTATCTTACTTTCTAAGAAAATTACGAATTATCCTTTTTCATACAAATCAAGTTAATATATCCATCCAATCTTACAATAGATTGTCTTTGACAGATCCTCTGTAATTAAGCAAGATTAGCTTTTACAAATTAAACAACCCTGTTTTAAATATTTCAATAGACAAGACCCGAACAGGAAATCAAAGACATGAGATCAATCCTACCCCCTTTGACACTAAGCTTGACTTTGCTTGCAACCACCCCTTTTAGCGGGTTTCTTCATCCTGCCTATTCTGTTCCCACCAATCATATTTCATCAAAAAATATACCTTCTTCAAAACAGCAGGTAATTCGCGCCACTTTGAAAAATGGATTACGGGTGATTATCATTAAAAATAATTTGGCCCCTGTTGTTACGGCGCAAGTCAACTATCTTGCCGGTTCCAACCAAACGCCAAAGGGATTCCCGGGAACTGCACACGCATTGGAACATATGATGTTTCGTGGAAGCAAAGGTCTAGACAAGGATCAGCTGGCAATTATCGGGGCACAATTGGGCGGAAGCTATAATGCCTTTACCACAGAACACGTCACACAGTATTATTACACAGCTCCTGCCGAAGATTTAGATGTTATCCTGAAAATTGAAGCTTTACGAATGAATGGATTAAGCCTAAATGCCGCGGATTGGGACAAGGAACGTGGAGCGATTGAACAAGAAGTTTCAAGGGATTTGTCCAATCCAATTTATAAATATGTTTCTGAATTACAAAAGATTTTATTCAAGGACACCCCATATGAACATGATGCTTTGGGAACCCGTCCATCTTTTGATAAAACAACCGTTCAGGATTTACGTGAATTCTATGAAACTTACTACACACCCAATAATGCAATCCTTGTTATCTCAGGCGATATTGATCCCCAAAAAACCCTGGCAACTGTCAAACAAAATTTTTCTTCCCTACCTCGCAAAAATCTACCCAAACAAACCTCTTTCAAATTAAAGCCAATAAAAGCCAAAACATTACATTTTCCAACGGATCTCCCAGCTGGACTTATAACAATGGCATGGCGTATGCCTGGGGAAAAATCCAGTGATTATGCCGCCGCGACCATTATGAGTGACGTTATTTCAAGCCAGCGGGAAAAGTTATATGGTTTAGTGCCACAGGGAAAGGCCCTGTCAGCTGATTTTGAATATATTCCCAAAGGCAATACGGGCTTTGGCGTGGCTATTGCAGCATTTCCAAAAAACAGGAATTATCAATCCCTTTTGAACGAGGTTCAGACAATCCTTAGATATTTTCATGAAAATGGTGTTCCGGCCGAACTTGTTGAAGCGGCAAAACGCAAGGAGATTGCATCCCTCAAATTCTCTGCCAACAGTATCACGGGATTGGCCAGCAGCTGGTCAAATGCCTTGGCTTTTCAGGAATTAAATAGTCCTGATGATATGATTGCCGCTCTTAAAGCAGTCACTCCAGAAAAAGTTAACCAATTGGCAAAAAGGATTTTAAAACCGGAAGAAGCGATCACGGCGATTCTCACACCTGAGGATTCCGGAAATCCTCTATCGAAAAAAGGTTATGGAGGTGCTGAATCCTTTGCCTCAATTCCTGATAGACCTGTCCCCTTGCCTGAATGGGCTGATAAGGCACTGAAAAAACTTAATATACCCAAGGCATCCCCTTTACCTACAGATATAACCCTGAAAAATGGTATTCGTTTGATTGTTCAGCCAATCAATGTCAGTGATACCATAAGTGTATTCGGTGCCATTCGACAGAACTCAAGTCTGCAAGAGGAAAAAGATAAGGAAGGTATTTCAGACATTACAGATGAGATGTTCAAGTATGGGACCAAGACTTATGATCGTCTGGCTTTTCGCAAACAGATTGATGACATCGCTGCCGATATCAATACAGGAAGCGACTTTTCATTATCTGTTCTTACGCCCTATTTTGACCGTGGTATGCAGTTATTGGCTGATAGCGAGTTAAATCCGTCTTTCAAACAAGAAAACCTAGATATCGTCAAATCACAAACAGCGCAGTCCCTAAAAGGATTATACCAGTCCCCAGGTTATCATTTTGACAGATCCGTTGCAAAAGCGGTCAATCCCATTAATGACCCAAGTTTACGTCAGCCAGTCCCTGAAAAAGTTATGAAATTAACCTTAAATGATTTGGAAAATTTCTATCAGCAATCCTTTCGTCCAGACCTTGCAACAATTGTTGTGGCAGGCAACATAACGCCTGAAAAAGCGAAGGCAACCGTTGAAAAATATTTCGGGTCATGGAAGGCGAAAGGTGTCAGGCCCAATCTTGATTTGCCTCAACGTCCAAATAGCAAGACCTCCTACATTCATGTTCCCGATAAAAGCGCAGTGCAAAGCAGCGTCGCATTGGTTGAATCCATCCCGCTGAACGTTTACCATCCGGATCATTATGCCCTGAACCTTGGCAATGAAATATTAAGTGGCGGATTTGCAGGGCGGTTTTACAAAGACTTGCGGGTTAAGACAGGATATGTCTATAACGTAAACAGCTCTTTTGACTGGTCCCGCACACGTGCGGGATATAACATCAGTTTTGGCGCGGATCCTGACAAGGTTGATCTCGCCCGCAAGGCAGCCCTGAAAGACTTGCAGGCCATGCAGACGCAACCCGTCAGCGAACATGAACTGCAACTGGCCAAGGCGTCATTGCTGAGGAGCATCCCATTGCAACGTTCCAGCATTGACAAACTCGCGTCACAATATTTGACCTTCAGCGAATTGGGATTGCCCCTGGACACACCGCAAAGATCAGCCCAAATCTATTATCGGATGAGTGCCGGCGATATTCGGAAAGCCTTTAAAACATGGATCAGAATTGATGATCTCGCCCAGATTACCAAAGGGCCAATTAACCAGAAATAAAATTATATATTATTGTTATTTTGAATTAAAAATTATAATCTTTACCCTTCATCTTATAAAAATTAAGTAGTGGAATTTATATGTCAAAAAATATTTTAATTACATTTGCCGGTCGTCAAGACAGAATGGAAAATTTAAATCAATATATACGATATGCACTAAACAATAATTTATTAGATGAATGGCATATATGGGATTTTACCCGTAATAAAACTGATAAAGAATATGTCAGAAACAATTACGGACCAATAGCATATATGCAAGATAATGCCGGTTACCAATTTTATAAAGATTTACCCAAAAATTCTAAACTTACCATTCCTTTAAGAATATCAAATGATCTTCATATAGCATTTGTAGAAAAAAACCAGGATAAATTTACAGAGGTTGTCATAGGTGGATGGGGTAACTCCGGTTCGGAAATAAGAAGAGTTGATTCAAAAAATTTATATGACAATAATAGAGACAATACAGAGGAAATTTTTAAAACAGAATTTTTCACTCTCCTAAACGCTTACTGCGATAATATCCTCACGATCAGCAGGGGAAGTGATAACGACATAAATATTTCAATCAACGGATATGAATTTCCAACATTCAACCTTCTTAATAGAGACAATATACCAAAACTATACTTGCAAGGCGGATTTGGTGCATGGCTAGAGTTCTGTTATGTCAATGACAGAATAAAACAATTCATAGGCAACTTAAACGAATCTTATCCCTATTATCATGCCTATCGATATTATGCTTCAAGAATTGACCTTTTCAAAGATGATGTTTTCCTGAAATGTGATGATGATATAGTTTATATTGAACTTGAAAAACTGAAGGAATTTATTGAATTCAGACGAAGAAATGATGAATATTTCCTGTTATCAGCAAACGTTGTCAACAACGGCGTATGTGCCTATTTTCAAAAAGAGAATTTATCCATCCCTGATGAGGTAGGTGAATTTGAACTTCCACCTAACGGTTTTAAGGGTAGTTTATGGGAAAATGGAGAAAAAGCTGAAAAGCTGCACTCTTATTTCATTAAAAATCGTGGAAAGCCCCTACCTTTAACATCAAAAATTGTAGAATGGGACAAAAGGTTATCAATTAATTTTATATCTTGGAAAGGAAGAGATTTACGCTTTATGATGTTGCCTTTTCAATGCGATGATGAACAAATTTTAACAAGCAATACACCACAATATTTAAATCGTAAAACAGCTTTATTTTCCGATTTTACTGTCTCTCATTTAAGTTTTTATTCACAAGAATCTCATATGAATACAGAATTACTTATCAATGAATATGTAAAATTGAGAAAAGAAAAATATAATATTTAAATATCAGTAATTTCCGGTTTTGACCTGAAAAAATTCAGCAATCCTTTCTTCCAGACCTTGCAACAATTGTTGTGGCAGGCAACATAACGCCTGAAAAAGCGAAGGCAACCGTTGAAAAATATTTCGGGTCATGGAAGGCGAAAGGTGTCAGGCCCAATCTTGATTTGCCTCAACGTCCAAATAGCAAGACCTCCTACATTCATGTTCCCGATAAAAGCGCAGTGCAAAGCAGCGTCGCATTGGTTGAATCCATCCCGCTGAACGTTTACCATCCGGATCATTATGCCCTGAACCTTGGCAATGAAATATTAAGTGGCGGATTTGCAGGGCGGTTTTACAAAGACTTGCGGGTTAAGACAGGATATGTCTATAACGTAAACAGCTCTTTTGACTGGTCCCGCACACGTGCGGGATATAACATCAGTTTTGGCGCGGATCCTGACAAGGTTGATCTCGCCCGCAAGGCAGCCCTGAAAGACTTGCAGGCCATGCAGACGCAACCCGTCAGCGAACATGAACTGCAACTGGCCAAGGCGTCATTGCTGAGGAGCATCCCATTGCAACGTTCCAGCATTGACAAACTCGCGTCACAATATTTGACCTTCAGCGAATTGGGATTGCCCCTGGACACACCACAAAGATCAGCCCAAATCTATTATCGGATGAGTGCCGGCGATATTCGGAAAGCCTTTAAAACATGGATCAGAATTGATGATCTCGCCCAGATTACCAAAGGGCCAATTAACCAGAAATAAAATTATATATTATTGTTATTT